>DASVSS010000001.1:0-12639 GCA_036387945.1 Tepidisphaeraceae bacterium
ACCTCGATGCTCCCTGACGCCAGCACGATGCGAGGCACCAGGAAACACGCTACACTTGCCCCATGCCTGCGGCCGTCGATCTGTTGAACCGTCAGTACCTTCAAATGCGCGAGCGCGTCATCAGCCTGGCAGCGGATTTCGACCGCTTGCAGCGGGCCGAGGGGGGCGACGCGGTGGCGGACGATCCCCGGCACGCCGCCCTGCTGGCGTGCCTCCGCGAAACGCTCTCGCCGTCCGTCGGCCGGGCCGAGCGGGTGCAGATGTTACTCAGCGACCAGACCCCGCCCCCCGCCCGCTAACCGCGCGCCAGGATCCCGACGCATGCGTATCGTCCTCTCGGCCCCCAACACTCTCGGCTACCCGGACGGCGGGCACGTCTGGGTCTTCATCAACTGGGCACTGGGCTTCCGCTCGCTCGGCCACGAAGTCGTGTGGCTCGACGTCACCCACGACAAGGACACGCCCGAGGTCGTCGCCGCCCTGCTACAGGAGATGCGCAGCCGCCTCGCCCCGTTCGGCCTCGACTCGCAAATCGCCCTTTGCACCGAGGCCGGCGACGCCTACGCCCATGAGGCGGAACTCGGCCTATACCCGCTCGAAGACGCCCTCGGCGGCGACCTGCTGTGCGACCACCGCTACAACCTGCCGGCCAAAATCGTCGGCCGCTTCAAGACGTCGATGCTCGTCGACATCGACCCCGGGCAGTTCCACGTCGCCCTCGACGTCGGCACCTACAAGCCGGCGCCGCACGATTTCTACTTCACCGTCGGCGAGTGGGCGAAGTTCACACACGCGCAAAAGGCAATGTTCAACACCCACGGCTTTCACTGGCAGTACACGCCCCCGCCGGTGGCGCTGGACGAATGGCCCGTCACCCCCGCCGGTCCCGACGCGGCGTTCACGACGGTGAGCAACTGGTTCATGTCCAACGAGTGGATGCCCGCCCCTGACGGCGTCTGGTACGACAACAGCAAGCGGGCGGCGTTCCAGGACTACCTCGACCTGCCGCGGGCAAGCGCCCGGCCGATGGAGTTGTGCCTCAACATCGGCACCTACCAGCCCGAGATCGATCTGCTCGGAAGCAAGGGATGGCGAATCGTCAAAAGCCAGGCGACGTCGCACCCCCAGGACTACCGCCGTTACCTGCAAAACAGCCTCGCCGAGTTCTCATGCGCCAAGCCGGCCTACGTGCGGATGAAGACCGGCTGGCTCAGCGACCGCACCGTCTGCTACCTCGCCAGCGGCAAGCCGGTCGTGATCCAGAAGACCGGCGAGAGCGACATCTTCGACGGCCGCCTCGGCATGCTCCGCTTCGAGACGCCGGCCGAGGCGCAATCGCAGATCACCGACGTGTGCGAGAATTACGACAAACATTCACAAGCCGCCCGCGCGATCGCCGAGCAGCACCTCGACGCGAGAACGGTGCTCGCGCGCGTGCTGGAGCGTTGTTATTGACTTGAATAATGAAGAGTGGCCACAGAGGCACGAAGAACACAGAGAATAGAACACGGAGAACAAATCAGGGAGGACCGGAGAATTCCTCGTGTTTACGAGCAGCGATTGTTTTGGCTTCCTTCCTTCTCTGTGTTCTCTGTGCCTCCGTGGCCAATCCTCCGCCCCGACCATGAAGATCATCGACCCCCACATCCACTGCGTCAGCCGAACCACCGACGATTACCTCTACATGGCCCGCGCGGGCGTGGTGGCCGTCAGCGAGCCGGCGTTCTGGGCGGGGTTCGACCGCACGTCGGCCAGCAGCTTCGGGGATTACTTTCACCACCTTCTCGACGTCGAACCGCTGCGGGCCGCCCGGTACGGCATCGAGCATTTCGCGTGGCTGTGCATCAACGCCAAAGAGGCCGAGAACGTGGCGCTGGCGCGCGAAGTCATCGCCCTCATTCCGCCGCTGCTTAGCCACCCGCGCGTGCTAGGCGTCGGCGAGATCGGGCTGAACAAAAACACGGCCAACGAGATCACGATCTTCGAAGAGCAAGTCGACCTCGCGGCACGGCACGACCAGCTCATCCTCATCCACACGCCGCACCTCAACGACAAGCACAAGGGCACGGCCATCATCACGTCGATCCTCAAGAACGACGCCCGCATCCGCCCCGAGCGGGTGCTGATCGACCACTGCGAAGAGCAGACCATCCGCATGGCCAGGGAGGCCGGGTACTGGTGCGGGATGACGATCTATCCGGTGACGAAGATGACGCCCGCGCGCGCGGTCGATTTGCTCGAGCAGTACGGGACGGACAGGATTTGCGTCAACAGCGCCAGCGACTGGGGCGAATCCGGCCCGCACTGCCTGACCGACACCGCCTTGGAATTCCGCCGGCGCGGCCACAGCGAGGTGGAGGCGGGCGAGGTGTTCTTCAACAACCCTTGCCGGTTCTTCGGGCAATGCCCGAAGTGGCCATTGCGCCCCATTTTGCCCGGCTGAGCGGGGCGACCTTGCAGCGGGTGAAAGATTGTGCCCTCGACCGGGCCGATGCCGGTATGATCGATGCTGGTCTTGTGCGCCATGCGTCGATTTTGCTTACCGGTTCTGGCCCTGCTCCTTCTGGCCGCACTCGCGTCCGACCGGGCGCACGCGCAGGCAACGGTCCTGAAGTTCGACGACAAGGGCCAGCCGCTTCCGGTCGACCGGGCCGAATCAAGACTCGCGCGCCAGGCGCTGATCGAGGCAAAGGCGCGCCTTGCGGATAAGACCGCCGCCACCATCCTGCCCTCGGCCGCGGCGGTGGAGAACGGGCTTTGGCAGAACGGGGATTATCGGCGCGCGATGCTCGCGTTCCGGCGCGCCCAGGCCGACTACGACAATGCCCGGCGGCCGATCTTTGATGCGCTGCGGCAGGAGACGTACTACCGGGAGCTTGAAAAAAAGACCGAGGAAAGCCAGCGCGTCATCAAGGCGCTGCGCGTCACCGGCCGCGGGAACTTCGACCACCTTTTTCCGCAGGCAATGACCGCGCTGCAATTCCGCACGCGCATGACGCGGGCCGAGATCATCGCCATGGCGCAGACGCCCGAAGTGGAGGACGCGCGTCTGCGCATGCTCGAAGCGGCGGCCCGGGTGCGCGCGGTGCGACAGCAGCAGACCGGCGGTTTTTCAGCCGCAACCCTGCGAGACGCCAAGGCCGCCGCGGACGTCGCGCGCGACAACGTGAAGGACGCCCAGGCCGCTTACGCCCGCACACTGGCCGCCGAGGCGGAGTACGAGCGGCAGCGCCTGAAATGGTTGGCCGACAACCTGCAGAACGCCGAAAAGAAGTAGCGCCCTCGCCCGCATCGCCCCTACAAAAAACCCCTCCCTGCCGCTACGCTCTGGCCACTCATGCAGATTGTCGATATTCCTGCGCTCCTCATCGGCGTGATGGCCACGTTCTATTGGGGGCGGGTCATCAAGCTCGTGTTCAAAACCCGTCGCCTGACGGGCAAGGCGGCGAATTTCTTCCCGCCTGAAAAGCTCGGCGCGCTGCTGCGCATCGTCTGGTACCCGACGGTCGTGCTTTGGATCGTCGTGCCGCTCGTCCACGGATTCCGGAGCCCGCCGCTGCGGTCGGGGCTGTTCGAATACTTCTGGTGGAACCCCCTGGCCCGATGGGGGGCGGTCGCGGTGGCCTTCGTCGCGTGGTACTTCACGTTGATCTGCTGGCGCAAGATGGGCCGCGACTGGCGCATGGGAATCGACCCGGCGGAAAAGAACACGCTCATCGTCACCGGCCCGTATGCCTATGCCCGCCACCCGATTTACGCGTTGTCGAGCCTGCTGATGCTCGCGTCGTTCGTGGCCGTGCCGAGCGGGATGATGCTGATTCTCGCCGGCGTGCACCTGCTTTTCCTGCAATGGGAAGCCCGCCGCGAAGAGCGTCACATGGCCAGCGTGCACGGCGCGACGTACGTCGATTACATGCGCCAGGTCGGCCGGTTCGTCCCCCGCGGGCGGTACCGCCCCGCGGCGTCGGTGCCGGCATAAGCCATGCGGCCTGTCCGCCTCAATGTCTTTCAACGCACCCAGCGCGCCTGGGATCAACTGCACCCCTACAACGCCGTCCAGCTCATGGGGCTGAGGACGAGCCCCTCCGCGGCACAGGTCGCCCATGCGTTCGCGCGCGCGCTGGCTGACCTGCGGCTGGGCGCGTTCTCGGTCACCGGCTGCGCGTACCAGGTCGACACGAGCGAGCCGCCGCCCGCGCTGATGGAAGACGACGATCTCGTCGGGTTGCTTTCCCGTGAGATGAATCGCCCGTTCCCGCCGGACCGTTCGATGCCGCTGCGGCCCTTCGTCTCGCGTGACAATGGCGGCGTCGTGGTCGGCGTCGTCTATCAGCATTGGGTGGCCGACAGCGTGTCGATCCGGATGGTCATGCGCCAGTGGCTTCTCAGCCTTGCAGGCCGCGGCGGCGCGGCGCCCGTGCGGTTCGAGCGCGGGACGCTGCTGCGGCGCTTCGGGGCCGGGGCGGCGGGGTGGTCTGTCGTGGCGCACGCGGCTGAGTTGTTGAACTTCGGTCGCCAGACGCGGGAGATGCGCCGCCTCCCCCACCGGCCGGCGAGCCCGGACGTGCGGGTGACGACACGCCGCGGCCCGCCCGGATTGATCGACGGCCTGGCCGCGCGGTGCCGCAGCGGCGGCTTCACGGTCGGCGACGCCTTTCTCGCCGCCGCGGCCCTCGCCTGCGACCGCCACGGCCCCGCCGTCGCCACTTCGCGCCGGCGCAATCTGGCGATGGGGACGATCGTCGACCTGCGCTCGCAAAGCCCCTCGATGCCGGCCAATGCCTTTGGCCTCTACCTCGGGTTCATGATCAGCACTTTTCGCGAGGCCGAACTGTCCGACTACGCCTCGGCGCTTCTCGCGGCGCGCCGGCTGCGGCGCATGCAATTCGGGCGCGGCAGCGCCGCGGCGTCGCAAATGCGAATGGGCATCGGTCTGCTCGCCGTCCATCGATTGCGCGGCGATGCACTGCGCGATTTCTACCGCAAGCGCTTTCCCCTGGCCGGCGGACTGTCGAACGTCAACCTCAACCGCGACTCACTCGCGTCCTGCGCGCCCGACGTCCTCCGCAGCTACTGGCGGGTGAGCCCGACCGGCCCGCTCCTGCCGCTGGTGCTGACGCCCACCACGCTCGGCGACGATCTCACGCTTTGCTGCACCTGGCAGCCTGCATTGCTCGACAGCGAGACGGCCGGCGCGCTTCTCGACACCTTTTTTGCGCTGCTGACCGCGTTTGCCGACGGGAGGGTCGGTCCCGAAAGCGGGCCCCGGCCCCCGGCGTAAACGTTACCTCACCGGGGATTTTGCCAAAGCCCTCAGCATCCGGTCGATCTCATCGTCGGAGTGGGCCGCCGACAACGTCACGCGCAGCCGGCTCGTCCCGCGCGGCACCGTGGGCGGGCGCACGGCGACGACAAGCAGGCCGAGTTCTTCCAGCCGCTGCGCGGCCGCGACGGCGGCGGACTCGCCTTCGAAAAGAATCGGCACGATCGGCGAATCCCCCGCCGGCAGGTCAACGCCGGTTTCCGTAAGGGTTTGCCGCACGCGGCGCACGGACCGATGCAGCCGCTCGACGCGCTGCGGCTCGCGGGCGATCACGTCAATCGCCGCGACGGCAGCTTCGGCTAAGGCGGCGGGCGGATTGGTCGTGTAGACGTACGCACGCCCGAAGTTGACGACGGCCTCGATCCACGCCCTCCGACCGCACACCGCCCCGCCGCTGACGCCCAGCGCCTTTGATAGCGTCGCCACGCTGAGATCGACCGCGTCGCTTAATCCCAGCGCCGCAGCCAGCCCTGCGCCGTTGTGCCCGTAGACGCCGCTGGCATGCGCTTCGTCGAGCAGCAACGCGAAATCGAATTCCTGCTTGAGCGCCGCGATCGCGGGCAAATCGGCGGCGTCGCCGTCCATCGAAAAAACCGACTCAGTGACGACGACCTGCAGCTCGTCGCCGGCGGCGGTTTCCAACAACCGGCGCAGCTTGGGCATTCCGTTGTGCGGAAAAACGCGCATCTCGCCGCGCGTGGCCCGCACGGCGTCGACGAGCGAAGCATGCACAAGCTTGTCGAGCAGGAACCGCACTCGCCGCCCCGACCGCTCTGCCACGCCCGCCAGCGCCTGCACGGCCGCAAGATTGGCCTGATACCCGCTCGGCAGCAGCACGCATCCTTCCGTGCCTTTCCATGCGGCGATCGCTAGTTCTGCCGCCGCGTGCGACGGGCCATAACCGCTGATGAGCGCCGCCGCCCCGCTGCCGGCGACGCTACCGCGTTGCAGCGCCGCTACGACGGCCGGTGCGTGTGACAGGCCCAGGTAATCGTTCGACGAGAAATTGACCAGACGTCGCCCGTCGACATCGACTTCGGTCGCCGAGACGGGGGTGACAACGCGCCGCCGGCGCAGAAGGCCGCGGGCCTGGGTCGATGCGATCGCGTTCTGAATGAGTTCCGACCAGCCGGCCGCCATGCCCGCATCATCCGGGAAAACCGCCGGCGCGTCTCTCACCGGTCGGGCCGCGATTCATTGCCGCTTCCGCAGCGCCGTCCCCGGCCGCTGCCGATTTGACCAACAATGCCAGCGAAGGCGTGCCGAAGCGCCGCGGCTCACGTCGGGTTCGCCACCTGCACGCCGCTGCTCGGGGGCGACTTGTCGGCGCCCGATTTTTCGTGGGCCGCCGCCAGCTCGAGCATTTGCTCTTTCATCAGTCGCCCGATCTTGAACTTCACCGTGCGCTTTTCCGGCACGGCAACGGGCTCGAGCGTCTTTGGATTCTGTGCACGGCGGGCCTTACGCACCTTGCACTCAAAAACGCCGAAATCGCGGAACTCCAGGCGATTGCCCTTGGCGAGCTCGGCGATGATCTCGTCGAGAAACTGCTGCACCACCCGCTTGACCTGCACGCGCGGCTGCCGTGTGACGCCGGCGATGCGGTCAATCAACTCTTTCTTTGTGATCGTTCCCATGACAACCCGCCTGCAAATGGATAACCGTCGACGTGAAACAGACTTAGAGAATTGTTGCGCGGTCACGGGCGGAAAGCAAGAAAAATGAAGGATCACGTCACCGGACCGCCCAGGGGCAGGTCGCGGGAGGCAGGTTGCGCGGGGACGGCGGGCCTGGCTGGGGCGGCCGCGATCAGCGCGTGATCGTCGTCTGACGGGTGGAATACGCGGTGCGGTCGAACCGCCCGCCGCCGAAGGTGAAATCACGCTGCTGGTCGCGCTGGTAAACGTAGCCGGTCTCGATTTGCGCGTCTTCAAACCCGACGAAAGCCTCCCCCCGCCGGCCGTCGCGGGACAAATCCACCATCGGTCCGGCGAGGGTGACCGGCGGGTCGAACGCCAAGGCCGCGGCGGTCGCGGGCAGATACGCGGGGGGCGTGGCGACGGCAGGGTTGCCGGTCTTGGGGATGGTCGAGCAACCGACCGAAGCGATGCCGAGAATGAACAGGACGGCAGTTTTCACGACAGTTTGTGTTTCAAAGCCGGTGCCGACCCATCGTAGGCATGGCAATGGCGTTTTACCGCCCGCCCACGGGTGGGATTATGCCGGATGATGCGCAGGGGCCACGCCCGAATGTCTCGGCGGTGCACCGTCGTGCAGGCAGCGGTCGATAAACTCGATCGGATGCAGCGAGGCCCGGCCCGCGCCGTCCTTGATCTGGTGGCGGCAACTCGTGCCCGGCGCGACGACGATGGCGTCGCCGGCGGCGCGCAGCCGGGGCAGCAGGTCGAGCCCGGCGATGCGCATCGACAGCGCGTACCGCTCGGCCGCGTAGCCGAACGTGCCCGCCATGCCGCAGCAGCCGGTGGGGAGCGTGGTCAGTTTCACGCCCGCGAACCGCCGCAATGCGTCGCCGCTTGTCGAGTCGCCCCATAGCGCTTTCTGGTGGCAGTGGCCGTGAAGCACGACCGGCGGGCCCGCGTAGGGCGCGACGGCCGGACGCCACGGGTGGGCGGCCCAGTGTGTTTCGACGAACTCTTCGACGAGAAATGATTTGGCCGCGAGCTGCTCGCGCAGCACCTTGGGCGAGGTGAGTTTGAGTTGCAGCCAGTCGTCCTTGAACGACGCCAGGCAAGACGGCTCGGCCACGACGATGGCGGCAACGCGCGGGTCTTCGATGTCCCCGCGCAGCTTCGCCAGCGTGCGATCGGCGGTCGTGATGGCGTCAGACAACATCCCCAGCGACATCATCGCGCGCCCGCAGCATCCGGCGTCTGCAAAACGGACGGCGTACCCGAGGGCGTTAAGCACGCGCGCCGCCGCCCGGCCGATGTGCGGATCATTGCAGGTGGTGAAGCAGTCGCCGAACAAGACCACCACCGGCGCGTTCGGCCGCACGCGCCCCTCCAATTGGCGCTGCGAGAGCCGGCGGGCGAAACGCGGCAGAGAGCGCCCTTCCGCAAATCCGAGGACGCGGTTCACGACGCGTCGAACATAAACATTCGTCGCCGCCGCGTTCGACAGGCGCGGGACAACGCACGCGATCCGGTTGAGCGTCCGCACGTTGCCGATCAGACGGGTCGAAAACGGCACGCCCGTATCGCGGTACCGCTGCGCGGTGTATTCGGCCTTGAGTCGGGCGACGTCGACGTTGCTCGGGCATTCGCTCTTGCACGCCTTGCACGACAGGCACAGGTCGAGCGTTTCGATCGTGCCAGCGTCGGCGAAATCCGGCGTGCCGTTGGGGTCGCGGCGCAGTTGTCCGCTGATCGCCAGCCGCAGGGCGTTGCCGCGGCCGCGTGTGCTATGGCGCTCTTCCAGCGTGCCGCGGTAGCTGGGACACATCGTCCCGCCGGCGGTTTTTCGGCAAACGCCGGCGCCGTTGCACATCTCGATCGCGCCGTAAAAGCCTTCTTGGTCGTCGTAGGAGTAAAACGTGTCTACAGACCGTTGCTGCACCGAATCGACGCGCAATGAAGTGGTGATCGTCTCGATCGCGCCGGCCCCGACGATCATCCCGGGGTTAAGGATGCCGACCTGGTCGAACAACGACTTGACCGCCCCGAACGCCGACATGATCTCGGTGCCGAAGTATCGTTCGAGCAACGGCCCGCGCACGCGGCCGTCGCCGTGCTCGCCGCTCATCACCCCGCCGCAATCCCGGGCAAGATCAGCGACGGCGACGGCGATGGAGCGCATGCGCGTCTTATCCTCCGGGTCGTGCAAATCGAGCATCGGCCGGACGTGCAGAACGCCGGGGCCCGCGTGGGCGTAGAAAGCGGCCGCAGTCCCGTGATCGGCGACGATCCGTTTCACTTCACGCACGAACCGGGAAAGATTCTCCACGGGCACCGAGTTATCTTCGATGAACGTCTGCGGCTTGCGGTGTGCCGACAGCCCGTGCAACAGTGGTTCGCCGGCCTTGCGAAGCGCCCAGGCACGGTTCATCTCTGAGGCGGAGGTGATGAAGTTCGCCGTGCGGACGGCGTTGGCCGGGAGCGTCGAGAACTGCTCTTCGATCGACGGGCCGTTTTCTTCAAAGAGTTCGACGTAGAGCGCCGCCGCCGGCAGCTTACCGGCGATCAACGGGATCACGTCCAGGTACGGCCGGCAGCCGGCGTTGGCGGCGGCGGCGGTGAGGACGGTGTCATCCAGCAGTTCGACGGCCGTCGGGTCCGACCGCAGCAGGGGCACGACGGTTTCGATGGCTTCTTCCAAAGACGGAAACGATAAAATGGCCAAACCGCGACGTTTGGGCTTCGGGTGCAACTTGAGCCGGGCCGCGGCAATGACGGCGAGTGTTCCTTCGCTGCCGCAAAGCAGGGGCGCGAGATCGAGCGTGTCGGCGGTCGCGCCGGCATCGACCTGGTCGAGGATCAGATCAAGGGCATACCCGGCATTGCGGCGGTTGAGCTTCGGGAAGCGGCGGCGAATCTCACCGGCGTGTCGCCGCACGACGGCCAGGACGCCCGCCGCCAGATCGCGGGCGAGTGCGTCGGCTTTTCCGGCGTTCGGTTCCAGCCAGACCCGCGCGCCGTCCGATAAGATCACTTCGACGCCGCTCAGGTTTTCGCTCGTGCGGCCATATTTGAGGGAGCGTGCGCCGGCGGCGTTGTTGCCGATGCACCCGCCGATCGTGCATTGAGCGACGGTCGCGGGATCGGGCGCGAAAAACCATTCGCCGCCCGTTTCACCGGCCTGCGTGTCCAGGTAGCGGTTGACGGCGTCGATGCTGATGCCGGGGCGGACCGTGATCGTGTGGCCGACGGCGTCGTAGTCCAGCACGTCGCGGCGCGTTTGCGATAAGTCGCAAACGATCGCGGCATTGGTGCACTGCCCCGCCAGCGAAGTGCCGCCGCCGCGCGGAAAGATCGGCAGCCGGTGGTCGCGGCAGTATCGTAGGAGATTGGCGACGTCGACTTCGTCCGCCGGGATGACGACGGCGACCGGCGGCACCTGGTAGATGCTGGCGTCGGTCGCATAGAGCATCCGCAGGTGGCCGTCGCCGTGCACGGCGCCGCGCAAGAGCTTCGTGAGAGCGGCGACGTGCGGGTGGTGAGAATCGATCGAAGCAGCGGGCAACAACGGAAGAGACGGCATGAAAGTACAATCTAGTTCGCGCGGCCCGGAACGCATAGCGCCCGCCGTCGCCGACAATCGGGCAATCGCGCATGCCGCTGCTGCCCCGGACGGGCCTAAAGTGCGTTGCGCGTCGATTTCGCGTGGAGACCGTATGCGATTGATCTGGATAGCCACCGTCGTTCTCATGTCCGCGGTGTCGGCGCGCGCGCAATGGACCGCGGAATTGAGCTACGACGCGACGGTCACGGTCAAGTACGACGGCGCGTCGGTCGTGCGTATGAAGTACATCGCATGGGGCAGCGAATGGGCCTTTGCGACCGTCCGCACCACGCTCGGCACGCGCGAGGGCAATGCCTGGCCGATCACCGGCGACATCGTCAAGCTGAATGCGGTTCTCGGCGGCGAAATCGTCGACAAAGGCGAGTCGCTCGAGATCACCTACCGCACGCGCGTGGATAAAGCCTCGACCGGCAATGTCGGCGGCGGCATCCAGTTCGATTTGCGGCTCGACAAGCAAGTCTTTCCGGCACTGGCGGAGGACCCGAAAATCTCCGACGACGGCAAGGCCTGGTCGTGGACGCCCATCGCCGGGCAGACGGTGACGGCCCGCTTCGACAACCTGCCGGGCGACGTCTACTTCGAGCGAAAAAACGTCTCCAAACCCCGCGCGTTCTTCGTGCCCGCCGACCTGACCCCGGGCGAGCGCGTGACGACCATGACACTCACCCTGCCGCCCGGAGGGCGGCGCGTCGACGGGGCGGGAAAGTTTTATGGCAAACAGGACGAGCGCACGTGGGTGATGAACACCCTCGACTACCGCTACTCGCCCGTCGATCTGTCGTACCTGAATGATAAGCCCGCGGGGGCGCGTGGGTTCGTGAAGGCCGTCGGCGACCGCTTCGAATTCGCCGACGGCACGCCGGCGCGGTTCTGGGGCTGCAACGTGATGGCGTACGCCTTGTTCAATGCCAAGAACGAAGCGATCGAGCAGCAGGCAAAGCGCATCGCGGCGCTAGGCTACAATCTCGTCCGCCTGCACCACCACGACTCGGCCGATTGGGTGTCGCCCAACGTCTTTGCCAAAGACGCCAGCGACACGCAGCAGCTTGATCCCCAGGCTCTCGACCGCATCGATTACTGGGTCAAATGCCTGAAAGACAACGGCGTATACGTCTGGATGGATCTGCACGTCGGCCGCCCCTTCCGCGAAGGCGACAACGTGCCGGGCTTTGAGGAACTGACGCTCAACGCCAAGACGAAGAATCGCCAAGCGAAAGGGTTCAACTACGTCAGCCCGCGCCTGACGCAGCTGATGAAGGATTTCGCGACCGAGTACCTCACCCGCACGAACCGCTACACGAACGTGAAGTACGTCGACGAGCCGGCCGTGATGGGCCTGCTGGTGACGAACGAGAATGACCTGACGAAGCACTTTGGCACGAACTTCCTGCCAGACAAGAATCGCCCGTTCCACGCGAAACTCTTCAACGCGATGCAGAATCGTGTCATCAAAGAGCGCGGCCTCAACGCGTCCAAAGCGTGGCAGACGTGGCTGCCGGGTGAATCGAAGGTCATGCTCAACGAGATCGAGCACGCATGGGCGAGCGACTTCGTCGCGCACCTGCGCGGCATCGGCGTCAAAATCCCGATCGCGGTCGGCAACACATGGGGCAGCATGCCCCTTAGCTCACTCCCCTCGCTGACGGCCGGCGACATCCTGGACGTGCACAGCTACGGGCAGGCCGAGTCACTCAGCAGCAATCCCAAGTATGACGACATGAGCACGCACTGGATCGCCGCCGGCCAGGTGGTGAACATGCCGACCACGATCACCGAGTGGAACAGCGAATACCCCACCCGCGACCGCTTTACGCAACCCCTGTTCATGGCCGCCACCGCGGCGTTCCAGGGGTGGGACGCGCCGATGATCTACGGCTACTCGCAGTCGCCGCTGGCCACCCTGGCGAGGCTCGAGCAATTTTCGACCGCGAGCGATCCGTCGATTACCGCGCTCATGCCAGCGGCGGCGCTGATCTTTCGACAGCAGCTTGTGAAGCCCGCGGAGAAGACGGTCGTCTTTGCCCCGCCCGGCGACAGCCTGCTGCTGGGCGACATCG
>DASVSS010000002.1:0-5988 GCA_036387945.1 Tepidisphaeraceae bacterium
CGCTGCGTCAAAAAGAACTGACGCCGCAACTCGACGAGTTCATCGACGACGGCCGGGGCGCCCGGATCGCCCGCCGCGAGGCATTCACGGAGATGCTCGTCGCCTGCCGCGACTGGCACCGCAAGAATCGCCGGCAGTACACCAACCAGTCGATGCTCAATGATCTCAACGGCATCTACTTCGCCAACCGCGGGGTCGCCGTGCTGCAACCGGAGCTGGCTCTGCCCGAGGGCGAGGCGCGCCGCTACCTGTACGAATCGATCGGCCTCGAGCCGTGGCGCGACAGCGACCCGGGCGGCCGGCAGTGGAACGTCGGGCCGAACTACATGCAGTTGACCGACAAAGGCCTGACGAAGGAACTCGGCTACGTCGGGACGTACGGCGAAGTGACCGACCTCGTCGCCGACATCTACAATGCCACCCGCCCAACGCCCGCCGAGCCCGGCGACGAAAAGATCCGACAGCAGCTCATCAAGATCGCACTCGCCCGCGCCGCCATGCGGCACCCGGCACTCGACGCGCAGGGGCACCGGGCGATGCGGCTCGAACAGGTCGTCGGCTGGCGCGACTCGCACTACCCCGGCGAAGTCGCCTACGCCCAGCGCGCCACGCGCGACGCCTCGGCGCTGCAGGCGGCGGCGATCACGCTGGACCCGCGGCTGGTGGGCTACGCCCAGCAGCAGATCGACGATAACCAGTTCTTCGAATCCGAAGCCCGTGCGATGACCGAATCGAACCTGCGCACGACCATCGGCCGCCTGGACACGCCGGAGCATTACGAGATCATCCGCGCGCAGCCGAAGAGTCCGCACCGTCTGCCGATGAGCGGCGGCGAGCCCGACTTTTTTTTCAGCGACGAAGAGAACGGCCTTGTCGCGTTGAAGCGCGGCGACGAGATCCTTTACGTCTCGCTCTACTGGCGGGCGCGCTACGGCATCAATGACCTCGCCCGCGTTCACCTGATCACGCCGCGGCACGAACGGATCGCCGTCGTGGCGCAAAAGACGCAATTCGAACCAGGGGGCGGGGAGTTCGTCCGGCCGAACTGGACGAACACGGCCTTCGGGGGCGGCGGGCAGAAGTACCCGGGCGAAGCGCTGCAGTCGGCCCACGCCGGCGAAAAGCTGCCCGTCGCCAAGACCCCCGAGGGCGTGACGCCGATCAAGCCCGGCCAGGAGAGCCCTTACGCCGGCCGCGGCGATTTCTACGAACTGCGCTACGGCCCGTACCTGATCGGCCTGAACATGACCACGGGCAAGACGTTCGACCTGAACGTGCCCGCGGACGCCAACGGCGTGACCGATTTGACGGCCGCTGGTGCCGCGGTCGCGCCGGGTTCGGTGCGCAAAGTCGGGCCGCGCACGACGGCCGTTTTGTACGTCGGCCCGTGACCGGGCGACGGGCGTTCGCCGGCCGGGCTTGAGACGCATCTCGCATCATCTTTTTTCAACGCGAGGCTACCGTGTACCGAACCGAATCAGCCAAGCTCGTCCGAATTGCGGCGTGCGGCCTGCTGCTCGCAGCGGCTGCCGCCCGACCCGCGGAGGCCGACGTGATCGAGATCAGCAGCGTGAAGGAACTCGCCGATTACGCCGCCAGGAGCGGCAACCAGGTGCGCATGAAGCCGGGCGTCTATCGCGTGGCGGACTACCTCACCGCGGACGTCATCGCCGCCGTGCGCGCCGAAGTGCCGCCCGGTCCTGGCCGCCCGCCGGTGTGGATGATCCGCTTCTCCGGCAGCGACAACACCTTCGACTTGCGCGGCGTCACGCTTGAGATCGACACGTCGCTCTATCCGAGGTTGCCGCGCGGCTACATGCGCTGCCTGTTCGTCCCCGGCAGCAACAACAGCATTGACGGCCTGACGATCCGCAACACCGGCCCCGAGCAGGGCAGCGGCGGCAACATCCTTTCGATCTGGGGCAAAAGCAACCGCGTCGAGAACGTCACGCTCTACGTCCGCGGATCCAAGACCTACGGCTACGGCGATTTGTTCGGCAAAGGCGGGCCGTCGCTGGCGCCGATGCAGAAGCAGAGCGGCATTATGGTCGCCGGCGAAGACCACATCATCCGCCGCTGCAAGGTCATCAGTCGCGCGTTCGGCCACTGCTTCTACGTGCAAAAGCCCGAGGGCATGACGACCCGTAACGTCGGCATCGAAGACTGCTACGCCGAGGGCGAGATGCGCTCCACGAGCGACATGCTCCGCGACACCACCGGCCCGGGGGCGGACATCGGGTTCCGATCCGTCTACGCCAACCGCGACGGGCGGCACATGATCACGTCCGGCTACATGAAGGCCCTGTGCGAGGACGGCTTCCGCACCTATGGCGGCGTGGAGAACGTGACGCTGCTCAACTGCACGGCGGTCAACACTCGCGCGGGATTTGAGATCGGCGGCACGGACGAAGCGAGCGTCCGTACGATCATCGACGGGGGCACGGCGCTGGGCTGCGAGCGCGCCTACCTCATCGGCTCGAACGTCACCGTCCGCCAGAGCCGCGGCGACGTGCGTTACGGCCCGCTGCTCTACCTACGCGGCGGCCGCGGCGCGGACGTCGACCTGGAGCTGGTCGGCGAAGGCTCGGATTACACCGTCCACGCCCTGGCCACGATCGCCGGCGAGGACCACCGCGTGCGGCTCTACACCAATGAACACGCCCGCCACGCGCCGTCGCTGCCGATCATGCTCGGCTTCGGCATGCCCGACTCCGCCGAGATGTCGAGCCCGATCAGACCGGCCAGGACGGCGAACGTGCGACTGAGCAACGAGCTGCCGCGCATGCCGGTGATCCGAGGCGCAGAAGCCGCTGATTGCACGATCGAAACGAGCGGCATGGTGCTGTCCGACGAAGACAGCCAGCGACTGCCGCCGCGCCCGACGACAAAAGCGGCGTCGACGGGCCTGTCCACGCGCGCCTCGACGATTCCGACAGCGGGTTCTTCGACCGGGCCAGCCCGCCCGGCGAAGTAGCCGCCGCAGCATGGTCATCGCTAACGCGGGTGCGCCGGTGCCGTGACGGGCCAAGCGTTCTGCCGTTGGTGGGCGCGTTTAGGACGGTGCCCAGTCACGTCCGGGTGCCACGACTAGGTACGCCTAGCCGTGATCGGCCCTGTCCCGCGCTCGCGGACAAGCCGGGTTGGACGGTTCGATACCCGGACTTGAAATGGCTTGTCCTTGCTTCAGAACCTGGGCACCAGGATCTAGTAGTACCTGGCCGTGGTACTCAGTCGGACAAGTGGTCGCTACCGTGGAAGGTCTTTTGGTATAGGCTACGCCGCAGTCTCGTTGGCGAATCATCAGGCGCAGCAGGGCGCCGAATCAGACCGCGAAAGGGATCACAGAAGCAATCATGGCCGAGCTGATCCAAAATCCCATCCTCCCCGGGTTCCATCCCGATCCGTCGATCTGTCGTGTCGGCGATGATTATTTCGTGGCGACCTCGACGTTCGAGTGGTTCCCCGGGGTGGCGCTGTTTCACAGCCGCGACCTGGCGCACTGGCGGCCGATCGGCCACGCCCTGACGCGGGTGTCGCAGTTGGACTTGTCGGGCGTGCCCGATTCCGGCGGGCTGTGGGCGCCGTCGCTCAGCCATGACGGCACGCAATTTCACCTTGTCGTCTGCCGCGTCCGCACGCGCGCGGGGCCGTTCAAGGACATGCGGGTGATGCTCTACCCGAGCGAGCGGATCGACGGCCCGTGGAGCGAGCCTGTCTTTTTAAGCGGCAGCGGGTTCGACCCGTCCCTGTTCCACGACCCGGACACCGGGCGGAAGTGGCTGGCCAATATCCAGTGGGACTACCGCAGCGGGATGTCGCGCTTCGCCGGCATTGTGTTGCAGGAGTTCGACCCGGCGGCGCGAAAGCTGATCGGCGAGCAGAGGACGATTCTCGCCAAAACCAAGTTGTGCGAAGGGCCGAACCTGTACAAGCGCGACGGCTGGTACTACCTGATGATGGCCGAGGGCGGCACGGGGTGGAACCACGGCATCTCGATGGCGCGATCGCGCGACATCCTCGGCCCGTACGAGACCGACCCGCAACCGCTGGTGATGACCACGCGCCAGAGCCCCGCCTGCCCGCTGCAGAAGGCCGGCCACGGCGAGATCGTGCAGACGCCGGCGGGGGAATGGTATCTCGTCCATCTCGCTTCGCGGCCGCTCTACCCGGAGCGCCGCAGCGTGCTCGGACGCGAGACGTGCCTGCAGCAGGTCACCTGGGGTGCCGACGGGTGGCTGCGCCTCCTGCCGGGCGGGCACGAGCCGGCGCTGCGCGTCAAACCGCCGGCCGGCATCGCCCCGCAGCCCTGGCCGGCCGAGCCGTCGCGCGACGACTTCGACGCACGAACTCTATCGCCACATTGGCAATCGCTGCGTATGCCCGTCGAGCCGTCCTGGGCCGATCTCGTCAGCCGCCCCGGCTGGCTGCGCCTGCGCGGGCGCGAGTCGCTTCACTCGCACTTCGATCAAAGCCTGGTCGCCCGGCGGATCGAAGCCTTTGCGTGCATTGTCGAAACCGTCGTCGAGTTCAGTCCGACCCACTTCTCACAATCGGCGGGCCTTGTTCTTTATTACGACACGCGCCAGCACTTTTATCTCCGCATCACCTTCGACGAGCGTGCCGGCGGCCGGGTGTTGGGCCTGTGCCAGACCGACGACGGCACTTACAGCGAGCTCCCCGCCACGCAAATCTCCCTCGCCGACTGGCCGGCCGCGGTCGGCTTGCGTGCCGTGATCGATCACGATCTCGTCCGCTTCTATGCGTCCCCCGACGCCACGCAGTGGCAGTCCGTCGGCGGGCAACTTGACATGACCAAACTCTCCGACGATTACGGCAGCACCCTGCGCTTCACCGGCCCCATGGCGGGTGTCTGCTGCCAGGACCTCAACACCGCCGCCGCCGTCGCAGACTTCGATTATTTCGAGACTGGCATTCCCGCGGCGGCCCGCGGATAAGAATCGGTGCGGAAAGAGCCAGGCGCGGCCCGGCATCAGTTAAAGAGAATGCGATGAATCCAACTCCCGCGTACGAGCGATTCCGCCAGAGCCAGGTGCCGTGCTTCGATCAGTGGCACGACGGGACGGGGTTTGATCAGGCGGCCATTGCGGAGATGACGCCGGCGGAGCGGGTGACGGTGCGGCGGCAACTCGCGGGGGTTCAAGCGACGTGGCGGGAGATCGAGGCGCTGGAGGTGCTGCGCGATCACGCCGCGGCCCACCCGGAGGAAAACGGGGTCGAACCCGCGGGCCATGAACTGACGCCGCGCGGCGGCGAGGCCGTCCGACAAATTGACCGGGCGACGGCGCGGGCGGCGGCGTCGGGAGAGCGGGATACGCGACTGGCCGCGGCGGAAACGCTCCACCGCCAGGGGAAGCTGCCGGAGATGGACAAGGTGATCGCCCGCGAGATCAGCGACAACATGGAAACCGTCGCCGACGGCTGCGTGCGGGCGCTGCGGCTGGCCGAGGCGTTTCCGACGCCGGCGGTGAAGCAGGCGCTGCTATATGCCAGCAACTTCCGCAACGAGACGGCGATGCACTGCGCGGCGCTGCTGTGCTATCTCTGCGGTAAAGCCAAGGAGCCGTTCGACTGGTCGATGCGGCCGTTCTTTCTGAAGTTCCATGCCGATTCCAACTCCCTCACCCGCGGCGAAGCGATGGCGGAACTGCAGGCGATGACCGGGCTGACGCTTCAGGAGCCGGACACGTTTCTCCATGCCTCTGATTCTTCCGAAGGTAAATAACACGGAGACCCCGAGGGCGCGGGGAAGAAAAAGCACGCGGGGTTAGAGCGGAACGACTTCTGATGCGGCGGCGTTCGTTCGTCCATGTCTTTCGTGGCGTGGGCGTCTCGCCCACGTTCGAGCGAAGCTCGAAGCAACTTCTTCGCCGCTTTGCGGCGAACGTGGGCGAGACGCCCACGCCACAAAAGACATGCCCGCTATCTCAAATGGGCGTGTTTCTTCAGCTCGCGGCACGGGCAAGGCGC
>DASVSS010000003.1:0-6348 GCA_036387945.1 Tepidisphaeraceae bacterium
CCAATCGGTGCTTGTATAATTTACTCATGGCCTTTAAGGCCCGCACCGGTTATGGTGTCCTGTGTAATACCTCGCTGAACTTCAAGAGCAGAGGATTTATAAACGGGCTTGGTGATCTTTCATCATACGCTATACAGCATGGTATGGACGGATTTGTGGTCGGCGGTCGAAGCTATATGTTAAAGTCGTCGACGAGATATCAGGCATTCCAAAAGCTGAAATAGTCCTGCGAAGCAAACGGCTGTCGAAGCCGTGGTCGTGAGTCGGCCTTTCAGTTGTTGCTGGGAGTCGGGCGAGGCGATGGGCGAAAACATGCGGTTTGAGGCCCACGGCGTGGCGCAAGAGCGCGGCCGACTTTGCGTTCCTGCTGCACGGGTTCCATTACCTGAAGGACGAAGGGGTGATGGCGATCATCCTGCCGCACGGCATGCTGTTCCGGGGCGGGGCGGAAGAGCGGATTCGCACGAAGTTACTCAAAGACGGACACATCGACACCGTCATCGGGCTTCCAGCGAACCTGTTTTACTCGACAGGCATCCCGGTCTGTGTCCTCGTGCTGAAGAAGTGCAAGAAGCCCGACGACGTGCTGTTCATCAACGCCAGCGAGGGATTCGTAAAGGGAAAGCGGCAGAACCAACTCACCCCGGCACATATCGAGAGGATCGTCGGCACGTATCAGAACCGGGACGTGTCTCAGGGGTATTCCAAGCGCGTAACCCTTGAGGAGATCGCCAACAAGAACGACTACAACCTGAACATCTCACGGTACGTCAGCACCGCACAGCAGGAAGCGGAGATTGACCTAGCGGCGACGCATGCGGAGATGTTGGAAATCGAGAGCGCGCTTCATAAGGCAACGGCCAGACACAATGAATTCCTGAAAGAGCTCTGCTTACCCCTGTTGCCATCGCCCGATGCTGGTCCGCCAAGAGGGCAGTAGAGGCTGAAATCGACTGGCTAAATGCCAGCCCGCCTCGCCGGACTTGCTTCGACGGGGCGGCGGAATCCTGAAGGTTTGTCTTGTCGGCGGGTGCGGGTACGCGGCCATGCAACCGGCGGCGCGTAAGAGAACCAGCTGGCGTCGCCCACTGCGTCCGGCTTTCGCCGGCACGCAATGATGATGTCGCTGGCCAAAATCGACGCGATCGAACGGGTGGCGAACCAGCGGCCACGCCGGCCCGGCCGATCCCGCGGTTGCTGGTCGCGGATCACAGAGACACGGCGCGGATGCTCACGCGGATACTGCGGCACGAAGGGTCGGAGTTCCAGCGGACAGTCCGTAGCCAGCAATTACCAGTCCGGGGCGACATCCGGCACGTCCGTTCTGGTTGTATTGCGGGCTGCGCGGATTTACGGGCTCGTCGATGTCTAGGTGCATTTCTTATCACAATCCTGCCCCGACGGCCTTGTCCGTCATAGTGGGCAATCTCGATCAGACGGTACGTAGGAAAGCGTCTCGACGGGGTTGCCACGCGGGTCGTACCAAAGATTGGTCATTGGCGTGCGTGACGGCGAGAACGCGCGGGCCGTGCACTGGGCGGGCCTGACTGTCCATCAATCATCCGCCGGCAGGTCGTCGGTCAACTTATACACCAACCCACTCGCCGAACGGGGCACCTCTCCCCCATATGTAATTGCGCCACAGGCTCCGTACGCGTGCCCTACCGCCGAGAGCGTAAAACTGGACACGGTGTCCAGTTTGAAAACGCCGTTCTGAAAGAAGTTCTTGTGGGCCTATGTTCAGCAAAACACTCCCGTGAGCGTCGGTTTGATCGACCCTGGTGCGGGTATACACGGCCCGGTTTCCCGTCCCTCAGGTCTCGCGGCGATCAGCGTGTGAAGTCGTGGGCGGACAGAGCGACGTAAAACTCGTATCCGACCCGATCTGTTTTTCTCCGCGAGGTCGCAGCCCTTTCGTCCGGTCTGCTCGTGCGGTTGTGATCATTTTTTGCCGGCCTTCTCCGACAATCGGCGAAGCATCTCGTCGCGATGACGACGCACCTGTTGCTGGTCACATGCGGCGCGGATCTTTGGGTTGACCTCGCCGAGCGCAAGCACCTGATCCAAGGCTGTCACTGCCGATAGGTAGTCCTTTCCGGCCATCGCCGTATTAGCGGCATCCATCAGGGCGTTGAACCGAGGGATCGCCTCCGCATCGTGAATGACGACCGGCTTCGGCGAACCGGGCTTCATGCTCAGCACGCCGCTCTTGAACAGGTAGATCGTCCCCAGCGTCAGGCACAGCGAGAACGCGATAGTGATGCCCGTCCACAGCGCGGCGGAGGGCTTAGGCTTTGGCTTCTTCGAGATCATCGGCTTCTCCAAACAAACGGGTTTCGCCGACCCGGCACGGTGTGCCACAATCGACCGGCTCATTTTGCTTACAACTGTAAGGTGACGCGATCCGACGGGCAACGACCCTTACCGGGTGTGCCCCGCGCTCTCGTCGAACTATTCGCCCGCCGCCTCCGTGAGTTGCGTGAATCCGCCGGGCTAACGCAGGAGGGGCTGGCGGCACGGTGCGGTCTCAACCGGACGCACGTGTATTTCCTTGAGCAGGAACACCGCTCGCCGAAGTTGGAGACGATCGAAAAGCTGGCCCGCGGCCTCGGCGTGCAGCCCCGTGACCTGTTGCCCGATCTCCCGCACCCCGTATCGAAACGCCGCGCCAAATAGGGGTCGACGCCTCATTGAAAGAGCCAACCGATCTTGCGGACTGCCAATGTCTCGGTCATGCGCTCCGGAAACGGCCCTCCGCAGGCCGCGGCGATGAGTGGCCCGGCGATGGCTCCGTAGGTGTCTACGTCCCATCCGACCAGCGGAACCCACCCGATGGCCTCGTGCCCCCGGCGTGCGAACACGTCGAGAACATCTACGAAGTGGTGAGCGATCGCCGGATGCAGCCTGAACGGAAACGCGTCCGCCGGCCGGCGTGCCCAGCGCATCGCCCAGACGGCCACCTGCAGGCTTAGCAGTGCCCAGCCGTTCCGCTCCGGGAAGCCGGTGTCCGTAAACGGCACGAACGCGTCGGGATCGAACTCCGCAGCACCCAGGGTCTGCAGCGCCGCTTCCAGCCGCCCACCTTCCCTCACATCCGAATGCCACCGCCGCACCACCGGATCAGGCGACCCGTCCAGCCACGCTGTCCATTGCTGCTTCCATTCATCGAGCCAGTCGGGGTATTCGTCGAACGGCCACCGACCGGCGACTCCTTCACGGATAAGCCACGTCTGCACCGCACAGCAAGCTGCCGAGAGGGGGTGGTAGTGGGTCATGATCCCTTGCTTCAAGCTCCAGTCGAACGCCCTAGGCAGATCAGCGGCGGCGCCCGTTATCCCGTTACGCATCAGCGCTCCGTTCGCGCAGCGGCCGGGATTGCTTTGATACAGATCGCGCGACACCCCGAACGGGTCGACGATGAATCGTGGATTGCCCACGATGGCCCGCACGGTCGAACCCACATCCGGCGGACCGCCGGCCAGCCATTCCGACCAGTTCGCCGCCACCGCCGGCGAAAAGTCCGCATCGCCGCTTTCTCGCAGGCCCTTGAGAAGACCCAGTGCCATGTCTGTGTCATCGGTATGGTCACCCGGCCGCAGGTGCAGCCAGCCACCACCGACAGGGACGAAGGGGTAGCCGCGGCATCGGTACTGGGTCGTTGCTTTTATCGCCTTGACGACGTCAAGGAACTCGGTTGTCGCTCCCAGCGCGTCGCCGAGGGCGATTGCCTCGAGGAGCTGCTTCGCAACGGCGTTCGGATTGCCGGCGAAGCCAGCTTCGTATTCGTTTTTTGGGCGGTTCATGTCGCCAATCATGACCCGTCGTCGGGCCCGGCGCCAAGGGCGATACTACGGCGCGAATTCGTCGTAAACCTATTCCACACCGACATTAGAAATTTTCTTTTTTGTCTGGGACTCTCTATGAATGCCGGTCCCAGTTGGTACGTCAGTGGGTTTCACGGAATCGCTGAGAGTTCTCCGGCCGAACGTGATTGGGAAACCGATTCGAGGGATGGTGTCCGTCGCCTCGGCGAACTTGATGAGCCGTTCGAATGTTGCAGGCGTGGATGACCACGCCGTCACAACGGCCCCCGCCTCGTCGTTTCCGCTCACGCTGCCGGTACCGTACGCGACGTTTTTCCCATAGCCGGCGTCGGCCATCGCGGCGATCTTGTTGGCGGCGTTGGTCGTTCGCGTCTAGCTGAATGTGCCTACGTCCGAACGAGGATGGTGTCGTTGTCCGTCTAGCTACGGCTGCGGCAGTTGCCCAAAGCGTCGCAGGCGTAATGCCGCGGCTCGACTTTCATCACGCCGGCGGTTATCTCCCACTTACGGGTCTTCGTGGCGGTAGAGGCGGCTCCCAAAGGTATAGTCTGTGCTCTTTTGACTCACATTCGTCGGCCGGCGGCCACTTACCCGCAGGGATCGGATCCGCGACTATGCTGGCGGCATGCAGTCTAATTTTATGCTTTCAAGTTCTTACCCTATGGACGCGCGCCTTATAACAATAGTCACGACTAGCGGTAGTGGGAGGGCCAAGGGAAGGGACGGACGAGCGGCACATCGGCGGGCTCCCACGGAGCACGCCGAATCATGCCCGTAGGACGTCTTGCCTGTTCGAAATCCGCCCTTGTCAGAAGCGGCCTACCGGAAAGCGGGGTGTCATTGTCGCGAGCAGAATGACTAAAATTTGCGACCAGATCGGCCGGCCAGTCTGCCCCAACGTTTTTGATCCGCACGCTCGACCGCAAATACGCATATCTAAAGTTCCCGGAGTCGAGCCTATAATTGAAGACCGTCTTTTCGACTGCGATTGGCGTGCCCTTGGGTAATTTGGTCGATCGCTGTAAGCGATAGTCCCCTTCGGCCTGAGGGCGGGCGGTCGACTCGACGAAGTAAGCTGAAAAACCCAATTGATCGTCTCTCTCTTCGACCAGGAGCCAGTCGCTCTGAGTCAACAACTTCTGATTTACGTGTGCGGCGCACGGAGGCAAGCTGGTGATCCAGATTGATCGATCGCCCCAGCTGCATCCGGCACAACCAGCAAGAAACATGCATAAAGCGATTAGTTTCGACGAACGGGATTCCATGCAGTTCACGCTTCTCCTATTTAGTATCGACCGTTAACACGTTGAGTCCTTGATAGCCATGGAACTCGATCGCGACCTCTTTCCATTTTGTGTTCCAATCTTGCTGACGATCACCATCAGATCCTACAAAGGAACTAAAACACTGCATGGCATAAGCCTTGGCCAATTAGAACCCCTGCCCCCGCAAACCGTTAATGACCTCGCTTTGGTTGCCGCCTTGGCCGTCGGCGTCCTCCAGCCGGCCGTCTTTATTCCCGTGTCCGAAAACCACGATGCCCCAGATATCGCCGCTGTTAGCCCCGATGGCGTTGACCAAGCCTGAAAAGCTGCTCACCTTCACCTTATTTTGACCCTGCGTTAGAAGGTCTGTACCGATGAACGTACCGACGCCGCCCCCGCCCAAGTTGATGAGCGGGTCGATCAGACGTGCGCCACCGTGGAGGAGGTTCGCCGCGATCCATACATTCGGTGTTGATACCTTTTGGTCCTTGCAAAGCGGCTTGGCCAAATCGGCCTCCGTGAGCGATCCGACTTGTGCGCTACTTCCGTCCTTGAAGGTTAAGGTTTCGCCTTTCAACCACTTGTTGACTTGGCCAACGTCGGTAGAAAGCTTAACTTTCTCGGCTAAATCGGAGATCGTATCGCTGCCAAAATTGGCGTCCGACTTCCAATGCTTACGTGTCGAGCCCCTAGGTGCGGTAGTCACCCAGAGGCCAGAGGGATCCAAGCCCACTACGGGATTGGCCAGCTCAAGCTGGAAAAGGTTGCTCCCATCCTGATAAGCGCTCTGAAGTGGATCGCGTTGCTGGAACCCGCCGAGAGCGGAGTTCGTGTATCTCGCGCGTTGGTACCAATTTCCGGCCTCGGTTTCGAAGCGCAACCCTTGGAAACCCACGACGATCCCGAGATCGCTGCCGTTGGTATCGACCGTCCACTCGTTAACATTGTCAGGATCCTCACCGGTGTTAGCGTAGTTGCGGTCACCGTTGATGATCACGCGTTCGCCGTAAGGCGTGTAGGCATACCGCTCAACCGTCACGCCGGCGTCGTTCAGCAGGCCCGTCGTGTTGTAGTTGGCGTCGAACGTCGGCCACAGGCGGAAGTCTCTAGTGCCGTTCAGATCGGTGTCCAGTTCGATCATCCTTTCTATTACAGCTACCTAGTCGTTCCTAACGTTAGCCCCTTTTTTTTGCCCAAGAATAGCAACGCTGTAGTTGAGCATAAGACAAACACAATAATTAAGTGTATCATGAATAAGG
>DASVSS010000004.1:0-12082 GCA_036387945.1 Tepidisphaeraceae bacterium
GCGGCAGCGGGCCGCTGTTGCAGGTTGTTGGCCCCAACCACGGCAGCAATGCGTCCGTTTCGGCGCTGCACGAGCGTGCCGCCGGGATAATGCTGCCGGGCGGGGCCGACGCCGGCGGCTTGACGAAGAAGGCGATCGCACACGCTGCGCGACAAGTCGTCGGCCCGCCCGCCGTGGGCGGCGAGCCAGCGGCGGGCGGCGCGGCGGGCGAGCGGCGGCGGCAACGCCGCAAGTACGTCCGTCTCGAACACTTCAGGCAAAAGCGGGGCAAGGCGTTCCACGGCGTCGGCGTAAGCGCGGGCGACGCGGGCGACATCGCATAGCGGCCCGGTCAGGCCGGGGTGGCGAGAAAGGAACTGGCGCACCAGCGTGCGTCGGTAACGCGGGTCGGCGTTGGACGTGTCTTCGCGCCACGGCTGGCCGATGGCGCGCAGGTAATCGCGCAAGACCGCGGCCGGGACGTTCAGCAGCGGGCGGACGACGCGCAACGGGCCGATCGCCGTCGCCGGGCGCATGCCCGCGAGCGATTCGATGCCGCCGCCGCGCAGGAGCTTGAGGAGAACGGTCTCGGCCTGGTCGTCGGCGTGGTGGGCCAGCAGCACTGCGTCAACGCCGTGCCCGGCGGCGACACGGGCGAACAGGCGGTGCCGCGCGGCGCGATAAGCGGCATGGGCGTTGGCGGGGTCGGTCCGGACCGCGACCTCCGCCTCGCCCCCTGCGGCGATGGCCGAGCGCTTTTCGATCACCGCCGGCCAGCCCATTTCCCCGGCCAGGTCGGCGACGAAGCGCGCGTCGGCGGCGCTGTCGTCACCGCGCAGCTCGTGATCGAGATGCACCACGACACCATGACAGTCGTTTCGCGCCCGCAGCAGGCGCAGCAGCGCGACGCTGTCGGCCCCGCCGCTGACGCCCACCGCGTACCGCCCCGCCGGCAAGGCCGCTGCCGCGGCGACGGGATCGCGGGATAGTGCGTCGGCGACAAGCGACATAACCCCATCATGCCATAACCCGCGCCCGACGCCGCAGCGCCGCACTCTCCTATATTGGCCCCCCTATATCGGACGTGGCCGCGGGTGAAGCCGGCGGGCCGCGCGAGCCGATCCTTATGACAGATGGACCCCCTTCTTTCCGGCATCGTCCAGTTCAAGCAGGCCCAGATGGCCTCCCGCGTGCAGTACGCGGTGGCGGGGAAGATCCTCGATTCGCAAAAGCAAAACGGCGCCGCGGCCCTCAAGCTGCTCGAAGCCGCCAGCGCCAGCTCCGTCAAAGCCGGCGACAGCCTCGTCGCCGCCGCCACCGGCCTCGGCGGGGCGCTCGACGTCATGGCGTAAGCGTTCCACACCCTTTGACGCCTGAACGAGCGATCGACAGGGCTAGTCGATGCGTCTGAGCCTGCTTTGCTGTCCCGGGCGTCACGGCCATCAGAAACGTGGGGCGGGGATCCCGCTCGCCAGCGATCGCGCAAATTATCAGGCGGGCGACGCCCGCCCCACATCTCAATGCCAAGCCCCCCGCCACGGCACATAATCCGATAATCTTCTCAAACTTGCTCTCGTGACTAGACGATCAATGGGCGCGTGCATACCTTCAACGACTTACAACCGGCCTCGCTCTCCGATTCAATCTGCGCTTTCCAATCGACACTCCCCGTGAAAAGACTACCCGTCCATCTGACCAGCGACGACCGTCGCGTGATCGCCCGTCCGTTTATGCTCGGCGCCAGTCGCGTGCGGTCGCTGTTCGACCGCGTCGAGACGTTGCCCGAGGAGACGCTTGACGCCCTGCTGCGCTCGGTCGAGCACAGCTACGCCGACCGCCACCCGAAGCTGGCCAACACCTTCCATGAAAACTACGACGACGGCGCCCGCATGATCGGCTGGAGCGGGCAGTGGTCGCCCCAGCGGCGCCTGCTGGCCGGGGCGTACCTGACGATGGAGTACAGCGTCGATTCCGCGGCGCTGTTCAATCCGTCGATCGTGCCCCACCCCGACCAGACCGGCGTGGCCGAAGGGGCGATCCGCTTCGTCATGAGCCTGCGCGCCACCGGCGAAGGGCATGTCAGCTCGATCGTCTTCCGCACGGGCGTCATCACCGCCGGCGAGCAGGTGGAGATCGACCCGCTGCCGCAGAAGCTCCACCGCTCGCGCATCGCCCCGGATCGCAGCTACGTCAAGCCGCTGTTCCGCAAGAAGATGGCCGAGATGAACATGGTCGCCAGCGGCGTGACCGACCGCGTGCTGAGCCGCCTGCCCGAGCGCTTCAGTCTTGCCGAGCTCAACACCCAGGTCGCCGCGGTCAAGGAAGCCAACAACCTCGACGGCCGCGGGCAAGAGGTTTTGAGGATGATGCAGTGGATCGGGCAGGTGAACTACCACGTCGACCTGGCGCCCGACGCCCACCTGAGCGAGCTGGTGATCTTCCCGATGAGCGAAGAGCAGTCCAACGGCCTGGAAGACTTGCGCCTCACGCGCTTTGAAGACCCCGACGACGGCGTGATGTACCACGGCACGTACACCGCCTACAACGGCGTGCGCACGCTGCCGATGCTGCTGCACACCCGCGACTTCCGCCGCATCGAATTCGCCAGCCTCAACGGGCAGGCGGCGCTGAACAAGGGCATGGCGCTGTTCCCCCGCAAGATCGGCGGGCAGTACGTCATGTGCAGCCGCATCGACGGCGAGAACCTGTTCATCGCCAAGAGCGACAACGTCCACTTCTGGGAAAGCGCCCAAAAGCTCATCGCCCCGCGCTACCCCTGGGAACTGATGCAGATCGGCAACTGCGGCCCGCCGATCGAAACCGAGCACGGCTGGATCCTGCTCACCCACGGCGTGGGCCCGATGCGCACCTACGCCATCGGCGCGATGCTGCTGGACCTGGACAACCCCCAGAAGATCATCGGCCACCTCCGCGAGCCGATCATCACCCCCGGCGAAAACGACCGCGAAGGGTACGTCCCCAACGTCGTCTACACCTGCGGCGCGATGGCCCACAACGGCGACCTGTACATCCCCTTCGCGATGGCCGACAAGAGCACGAGCTTCGTGTGCATCGGCATCGACACGCTCGTCGACGAATTGCGTCGCTCGCCGCTGCGGGGGTGAGAGAACAAGGTATAAGGGAAGACACGCGCTGCCTGTTCCTCCCCTGCGGGGGAGGTTAGGTGGGGGCGGCGTACGCCGAATCGCTTCCGACCATGCCGCACCCTACGCATGGCACCTTTCTCGGGCGATGACCGGATTTCGCCAAAGTTTCCGGCGTCGGCTGCCTTTTCCGGGTATGTTCTCGGCGCAAGAAGGGTAAACGCAGATGCCGAGATTGAGTGAATTGACGCTTGTGGCCGCCGCGGCGGTGGGGGCGATTGCCGTTTTCGGCAACGCGGCGCAGGCCGCGATCTACCAGGATGCGCAGCCCCGCCAGCCGCTGGTCGACAAAGGCGCGGCGATGTCCGCCGCCAACGGCGGGGCGTCGGTGACGATGAAGATCTTCTCGTCGGCGTACGACCCCAGCGTCAACAACGGCCTGCTCGTTAACGGGGCGCTCGTCGTCTCCGGCACACTCGGGCCCGCCGGGCCGGGCGGTGTCCGCTCGATCTTCGGCGGTTCGCACACGCTGATGTACGGCGGGGCGACGCCGGACACGATCACCCGCATCGAAGTCTACTCCGGCACGAACTTGCTGAGCGACCCCGGCCAGATGCGGCTGGTCACCAGGAACAGCGTCCACCTCGCTCCAGGCGCGAACGGGACGCTGCAGTCGCTCGACCTGTTCGGCGCGACGTTGACCGAGGATTTCGCCGGCATCGCGAATATCTCGATCAGCGGTGCCGCGCCGGGCACGCTGCTGACGCACTCGGGGAACGGGTATTCCGGAAATCTTTCGACAGTTAACAGCGGTGCACCCGCGGTCCGAGATTTCCAACTACTCGGTTGGGACGGAATCGGTGACGGTAGCATCTCGCCTTTGGTCTCGGATACATACCTCAACGCGACAAGATTCAGCTCGGTTGATGTGCCGCCAAACAACGCGAAGGCAATCAACGGTGACTCGAACGGGCCAACAATCCTTTCCGAGTCAATTTTATTCGACAACGCCGGAAGGATAACGGCCCTTTCCCTCGCAGGCGTTGTGGTCGGTCAAACCGGTAACGGCAACTCTTCAGGTTCCAACCTCTACGTTGACTTCGGCAATCCCACCGCCGCGGCGTTCGTGCAGTCGTTCGTGCCCGAGCCGGGTGCGGCGTTCCTGCTGGCAACGGTCGTTCCCGCCGTCCTGCTTCGTCGCCGCCGCGCCGCCTGACAGGCGTTGCGGCTGGCAGGCTGCTCGCGTTCATTGAAATCGCTTCCGTGCCCGGCGTCGACCGGGTTATACTTCGGCCATGAGCACGACCGACACCCTTTACCCGCCGCGGCCTTCGCTTCGCATGAGCGAGGAGGAGTTTCACCGCTGGGCGCTGGCGACCGAAACCCGGGCCGAGTGGGTGGACGGAGAGGTGATTCTCAAAATGTCGGACAACGAAGATCAGGACGAGATCGTGGCGTTGATTCGACCCGTCATCGAACACATCGTCCGGCATGGCGGGCTGGGCAAAGTGCGCGGCCCCAACTTTACCACCCGCCTGACTCTGGAGAACAAAACCGTCCGTCGCGATCCTGACGTGATGTTTATCGCCACAGCAGGTTTGCCGCGCCTGGCTCGAACCGTGCTCGAAGGTCCGCCCGACTTGGCGGTCGAAATCGTCTCCCCCGACTCCGACTTCCGCGATTACCACCAGAAGTACCTCGAGTACGAAGAGGGCGGCGTGCGCGAGTATTGGATCGTCAACCCGATGAGCCGGACGATCAACCTGTTCGTCCGCGACGCCAAGACTCCCGGCTTCGTCCGACGCGAAGCGGGCGAGGACGGGCGGTTCCGGTCGTCGGTGATCGACGGGTTGTGGTTCCACCCCGACGATTTGTTCGCCGCCGAGCGGCCGGACGCGGTGACGCTGCTGAAGCGGATCGATCCGGCGCTGCTGGCGTAAGCGCGCCCGCAATTAGCGCCCGCGTGACGGCGGCCCGTCACAACAGTCGGCTCATCACAGACGGCATTGCAACGGGCATTCACGCCTACGCGGCGGTCGCGTGCTGCGCATGCGGCGCGCCGGCTTCGAGGGTGTCACGGACCTGCGCCGCGATCGCGCCGGCGTCGGCGACGTCCTGGAGAAGGTCGGCTTCGCCGTCGCTGTTGCGGCGGCGGTGCAAGGCGGCGGCGACGGTTTCTGCCAGACTCAGCAGGGTCAGTTCGCCGTCGGTCATGTGATCACGCAGGTTGACGCCGGTGTTGGTCAGTCCCTTGTGGGCGCGGTAGTCGGTGGCGTCCATGCCGAAGGCGGCGACGAGCAGCGCGTTGGTGAGCACGCGGAAGCCTTCGCCGTCGCGCACGCCGCGCTTGTACCACTCGCCGACGACGTCCTGCCGGGCGCTGACGCAGCGCAGGCGTCCGTCGATCCAGCGGCGTGAGCGGCCCTGGGCCTCGTAAGCCTGGCGGGCGCGCTGGACGCCTAACTCTGGGTCGTCTTCTTCCTCGACCGCCTGGGCGGCGGCGTCGGCGAGCCAGCCGCGCAGGCGCTCGGCCTTGGGCGCGTCGAGCGCCTGCACGAGCCGCAGCACGCCGGCCAGCGGCAGCAGGTCGTTCGCGGCGACTTCGCCAGCGGCTTCGGGCAGTTCGACCCGCGCGCACCGCGCCCGCAGGGCCGGCTCTTCGTGCTTGAGCGTTTCCCATTCTTCGCGGGCGGTGGCCGGCGCGTCCGTCAGCACCGCCACGACGTCCACTGCCGAGTAGAGCGTGCGGCCGTCGGCGGTCGCGCGGCGCACCCGCGCGTCGTCGAGCAGGTGGCGAAGGGTTGTCGTTCCAATGCGTCGGTTCATCTTTATCGCTCCGTTGATCTTGCATGGATATTTACGCAAAACCGGGCGAAACGGATGGCAAATTTTGTGATGTAAGTTCATACTGCTATACATCTTATATCCGAAACCCGTCTTATTTTTTCGGTGTCGCCGCGGCCCGAGCAATCGTCAGATGCCTCTCCGGCTCCTCCCCCTTCCGGGGGAGGTTAGATGGGGCGGGCAGCCGCCTCATCGCAACAAATCGCAATGACGCTCGGCCCTCTCCCTACCCTCTCGCGGAGTACCGTGCGAGGGGTTTGATTCCTGGGCCGCAGAAAGCCGCTATTGCAGGTTCGAGGCCGCCCCTGCCTGGCCTGCCCCCGGAGGGGGAGGAACCGGGCAGAGTCGATTGGCGGGCGGATCGGGTTCTGAAACTCAACGTCCGAGCGCCACCGCCAGCAAGGTCACGTCCGCGGGGGTGATGCCGCTGATGCGCAGGGCTTGGCCGAGGGAGCGGGGGGTGAACTCGTTGAGCTTCGAGCGGGCTTCGTTGCGCAAACCCGTCACGCGGGTGTAGTCGAAACTCGTCGGGATGAGCTTGTCTTCGAGCTTGGCCATGCGGGCGACGGCTTCGTCCTGGCGGGTGATGTACCCTTCGTACTTCGCGGCGGTTTCCATACGGAAGCCCAGGTGCGGCGGGACGTGTCCAAGCTCCGGCACGCGCGCGGCGACCTGCTGCCAGGTGACATCGGGACGGCGGAGCAGTTCGAAGGCCGTCGTGCCGTCGAGCCGGGTTTGACGGAGCAGAACCGTTGTTGTTTCGAGCGTGTCGCAGACGTGTTCGAAGGCGCTCCAGCGCGCGTCGTCAACGAGTCCCAATTCACGGCCGATCGCGGTGAGGCGCAAATCGGCGTTGTCGCCGCGCAGGTGCAGGCGGTGCTCGGCGCGGCTGGTGAACATACGGTACGGCTCGATCGGGGGCTTGGTGACAAGATCGTCGACAAGGACTGCGGTGTAACTTTGATCGCGCTTGAGGACGAACGAAGCCGTGCCGCGGGCGGCATACTGGGCGGCGTTGATGCCGGCGAGCTGGCCCTGGGCGGCGGCTTCTTCGTAGCCGCTCGTCCCGTTGATCTGGCCGGCGAGGAACAGGCCGCTGACTTTCTTGGTCTCCAGCGTCGAGCGGATCTGGCTCGGCCAGACCATGTCGTACTCCACCGCGTAGCCCCAGCGCAGCACGCTCGCGTGCTCGAGGCCGTCGATGCTGCGGATCACCTCGGCCTGCACGTCGCTGGGCAGACTCGTGCTGATGCCGTTGCAGTAGATTTCGTCGGTGTCGAGGCCTTCGGGTTCGAGAAATATCTGGTGACTCGTCTTGTCGGCGAACCGAACGACCTTGTCCTCGATGCTCGGGCAATACCGCGGCCCCGTCGATTGAATTTGTCCGCTGTACATCGGCGCGCGGTGCAGGTTGGCGCGGATGAGGGCGTGAACGCTTTCGTTCGTCTGCGCGAGGTAACAAGGGACCTGGGGCAGACGGGGGAAGGATGGAAGGGCAGAGCCATCTCCTTCTTTTTCATCCTTCATCCTTCCTGCTTCATCCTTCAGTCCGTATTCGTTCAGGTACGAAAACGGCGACGGCGATTCGTCGCCCGCTTGTACTGCAAACTTTGCGAAATCGATCGACTTGGCGCTCAGCCGCGGCGGCGTGCCGGTCTTGAGTCGGCCGAGCTCCAGGCCCAGCGCCTTCAGGCAGCCGCTCAGCCCGCGGGCCGCCGCCTCGCCGACGCGGCCGCCTTCGGTCTTGGCTTCGCCGGTGTGCATAAGGGCGCGCAGAAACGTGCCGGTGGTGACGATCGCCGCCCGGCACGAAAGGCGCGTGCCGTCGGCGAGGCGGATCGCGGAGACCGCGGTGTGCCGTTCGTCGTCGACGCGCGACAGCAGGCACGGTGATTCGCCGCCGTGCGCCTCGTCGCCTTCGTTCTCGCACGCGTCGCGCACCTCGATCTCCGCCACTTCGCCGCGCACGATCGTGAGGTTCGGGCACGTCGCCAGCAGCCGCTGCACCTCGGCGGCGTACTTGTACTTGTCGCACTGCGCCCGCGGGCCCCAGACGGCCGGCCCCTTGCTGCGGTTGAGCATGCGGAACTGAATGCCGGTGGCGTCTGTGGCCAGGCCCATCAGGCCGCCGAGGGCGTCGATCTCTCGGACCATCTGCCCCTTCGCCTGCCCGCCGATGGCGGGGTTGCAGCTCATCGCGCCGACCTTCGTTTCGTCGAGCGTGACCAGCGCGACGCTCGCCCCCATGCGCGACGCCGCCCACGCGGCCTCGGCGCCGGCGTGGCCGCCGCCGATGACGATAATGTCGAACGTCGTTCGCATGCGTCCGCCATGATACGGCCGATCGCCATCGGGTGCAGGGCCGCGCGGACCGTCCTACGCCACCTGGCCTTCAAGTTGTGACAAGAAGCGCGCCGATGGGCGGAAGCGACCGGAAGAGGTGATTCGGATATCGCCGACCTCGCCGGCGGTCGTGAGTCTCGCGTCGAGACGCGAGACTAAACCGCTCCATGCGTCCGTGCTATTTTCGCGGTTGCTAGATAAACAGTAGTTATGCCGCTACCTCGGGTACTTCGATCGCTGTTCACGCGACGCACCCCTCGCAAGGCGATGCTCGACGGCATCGGCGAATTTCGCGAGGACGGTGACGGGTCGTGGACGGCCGGCGTGTGGCTCGCGGCACGAAAGGACGGCATCGGAGTGTCCTTCATTACGGGTGACTGTCCGCCGGGCGAGCGCGAGGCGGCGTTCTGGCGCCGCGTCAGCGGTCAGTGGCCGCAGCTCTGGAAGTCGGTGCTCGATGATCTGCGACGCGAGTTGTACTTTCCTTCGGACGAGGCGGCCGACAAGTTCTTCTCTGCGATTCGTCCGTTAGGGTTCACCTTCCACGACGTGTCGGCGGGTAATGAGCACTGGGAGATTCAGGTCGAACCGAACTACAGCGAGCACTTTCTCCGGATCGTCATGCGAGGAATGCACTACGAGATGAACTGTCTCGACGGATAGCAGCGGCATAACCCGCCAATGCAGCGGACCGGAGCCGCAGGTATAGTTTCTGTCGTCCGAAAGCTGCTGAGCCGCGCCTCCGGCCGCTGATCGGCCTTACGTTATCTACAGAACGCTCCGGCCGCCGAGGGGTTCCTCGGCGGCCGGCGTGTTTGGCGGGTCGGACGGGTTTCGATCAGATCGAGTCGATGAACCGTTCGATGCTCGAGAAGCCGTCGAGGGGGGAGCCGGTGCGTTTTGCGTTTACGCCGCGGTCGAAGCCGTTGCCGCCGTTGAGGGTGTCGGTGCCGTTGCTGCTGGAGAAGAGGTAGTCGTCGCCTTCTTCGCCGTAGGCGACGGTGTTGCCGCCGAGGACGAGGTCGTCGTTGTTGTTGCCGCCCCAGAGGGTGGCGTTGCCGGTGCTGACGAGGTAGTCCGAGCCGTCGTCGCCGAAGAGGACGCTGAAGCGGCCGCGGAGGGTGTCGTTGCCGATGCCGCCGCGGCCGACGCCGACGGGGCCGACGAAGATGTCGTCGTCGCCGCCCTCGCCGAAGACCGAATCGGTCTCGGCGGCGTTGAACGCGGGGTAGATGCCGTTGACGCTGAGCTTGTCGTTGCCCTCGCCGCCGTAGATGGTGTCCTTGCCGGCGTTGCCTTCGATCGTGTCGAGTCCGCCGTCGCCGTAGATCAGGTCGGGGCCGTTGCCGCCGAAGATGCTGTCGTTGCCGTTTCCGCCGCGGATGGTGGTGGGCACGCCCTGCTCGTTTTGGCCGTAGACGATGTCGTTGCCTTCGCCGCCGGTGACCGAGTCCTTGCCGGGGGCGTGGAGGTCCCAGAACTTGGCGGTATCGATGACGTCGTTGCCGCCGTCGCCGTTGAGGGTGTCCTGCCCGCCGGAGCCGTTGAGGGTGTCGTTGCCTTCGCCGCCGTTGACGACGTCGCCGTTGTCGTTGTTGTCGGTGCCGCCGACGTTGCGGAAGCTCCAGAGCGTGTCGGCGTCGTTGCCGCCGTTGAGCGAGTCGGCGCCGCTGCCGCCCCGGATCGAGTCGAGGCCGTCGGAGCCGCTGATGGTGTCCTTGCCGCCGCGGCCGTCGAGGGTGTCGTTGTCGGCGTTGCCCCAGATCACGTCGTTGCCGCCGTTGCCGAACAGGGTGTCGTTGCCGCTGCTGCCGGTGAGGCTCGTCGGGCGGTTGACGGCATCACTGCCGAGGAACGTGTCGGCACCAGCGCTAAGGCTAACATTAATGGAGGTGACGGCGGCGTAGCTGAAGTCGCTTTCAATGCCGTTGTCGACGACGCGCAGCGTGCTGCCGCCGTTGACGACTTGAAGGGAAACCAAGTCCGCGACTCCAGTGCCAAGGATTGTCAGCTTGCCTGCCGACAGCGACGCCGACAGCAGCCGGCGGCCTTCGACAGGCTCGCAGACGAAAAGGCACGCACGAGAAATTGAAACACGAGAGAGCATGACGTCCTCCTGAAAAAGAAATGAAATAAACAATACCCGTGTCGGGATCGTCGTCCGACGGTCGCACGGCGTCAATTCGCCGACCTACAGCGCGGTTGGCGTCCTTCGCGTGACGCCGTCTGCGCATCAAACGGATTCAAGGAAACGGGCTCAGGAAATAAGAAGGTGATTGTCCGGCCTCGGGTTGGCCGATATAATCCGTGGATCGGTAAGTCTGCGGTGTTCGTGCTTGTGCTTTTACGTGGCAAGCCGATACGCATCATTTGGGATGGGTTCTTGAGCCTGCCGCAAACCGGCTTTGACCGGGTCCGAATGGCTTGAGGGGAACCGGGTTTGGCCTAACCGCCGGGCCCGACTTCTTGTGCCCGTCCCTTGTAGCACCTTAAAGGGTTTGTACCACATTCCCGGTGCACACGGCACAGGCGGATTGACCGGTTCTTAAACGCCTGGCACCTTGCAAAGGGGGCCGGGCGTTTTTGTTTGGTGTTTGGTGTTTGGTGTTTTGGCTCGTACGTTCCGCGGTCCCCAAATACCAAAACACCAATTAGCTGTTGGGGAATGCTACGCCGTTAGCTCCAGCAACCGGATTGGCGTCGATCGCGTTGGGACGGGCTGCGTGTGGAGTTTCAATGTCCACCCGCGTTTTCGCACCCACGGCTGGAACAGGTCCCCGGTCTGGCGGCCGGGTTCGCCGAGGAGGACGTGGCCGCCTTCGGCGAGGTGGCGGCGGAAGAACGGCTCAAGGTGCGGCCACTGGGTTTTGTCGTAGAGCACGTCACTGCCGAGGATCAGGTCGAAGCGCAGGCCGAGGTCGTCGCGTTGCCAGTCGATCCGGCGGACGCGCACGCGATCGCCGCCGTAGCGCGTCGCGTTGAGACGAGCGAACGGCAGGCACGCGGTTTCGATGTCGCCCAGCAGCACTCGAGCCCCGAGCAGGGCCGCGACCGTCCCTGCCAGCCCCATCCCGCAACCGAGATCGAGCACCCGCGCGCCCGACGTCTCAGCCGCCTGGGGCTTAGCCCCGGCCGCCTGCCCGTCGCGCCACTCGTCGCGGTGCTCGAGCAACCACTGCCCCACGCCCGTCGCCGAGTCCCACAATTCCGCCCAGTACGGCAAACCCAGCGCGTCGCCGGCGACGCGCGCGCCGGTGGATTTTTCGAATGCGTCGATGCGTCGGCACAAGTCGTCGAGCACTTTTTCCGGGTCGGCCACGCGCGTGAAGCGCACGCGCAGCGGGCCGACGGGCAGGTCTTCGTCGATCGTTTCGAATCGCCGGTCGATGCGAGCGCGCAGCGATCGCAATGCCCTGGACTTTTCTGGAAATGCGTTGCCGGCCGGGCCCATCGCCAGCGTTCATAGCACCCTCGCGGTCGATCGGCTACATTGGGCGGCATGCGCCGCCTGCTCGTCATCGCCAGTCTGTTCGCCGTCGGATTCAACGCCGGCTGCGGGCGGCAGAAGCTCGAAACCGGGTACGCCTACACGCCGCTGGGCGATTCGCCCACGAAGCGCCGCGGCTATTACGCCGACCCGTTCAGCCCCGAGGCCCGGCGCGCCCAGTCCGAACAGCGCGCCGCAGGCACCGAGCTCGAAACCCGCCGCCCCGTTCCGGGGCAGTAGACGCGACGGCGTCTGAAGATCTGTCCAATCCCCCACCACCCAACCGGCGAGGCCGCTTCAGCGGCCCCGTGTTTCTATAAAAATG
>DASVSS010000005.1:0-26106 GCA_036387945.1 Tepidisphaeraceae bacterium
CAGCGTCTGATACCTGGACGTGTCGGCGCGGCTGCGAAATCTTGACACACCCCGCCCATCGTTTATCGTCGCTCTTTCGGCCCGGACGCGCGCGATTTCGCCGCGGTCGTGCGGCCGGACTCTCGCGGAGTTGGACGTCGCCCTTTGCCGCTTTGCCTGACGCCGGCCCGCCCGCCGGCGCACCCCTGGAGGCCCGCACCATGACCGTTCACCGGACTCTCAACCGATTCGGACCGATTCCCACCCTCGTGTCCCTGCGACTGCGTGCGGCAGTGCTGGGATTGCCCTTGTTCGTCGGCGCCCTGGCGTTGCCGCCGGCGGCGGTGGCGCAGGACGCCGCGGCCGACCCTATCAATAAAGTCGTCGAAGATTTCTGGCACTACGGCAAAGTCGCGCGCTACGACGTCGCCGCCGCCAAGGCCGCGGAAGTCGTCGCCGCCGCCGGCGAGCCGGTGAAGGTGCTCGAAGCCTTCGAGCGCGTTGCCCGCGACCGCGGCGACGACCTCGATACCTGGCTCATCCGCTGGCAGGGCGTCGAGCAGCTCAAAGAGCCCGCGGCGCAGATCGCCAAGATCGTCAACGACGGCCGCTACTCGCGGCGCGAGGCGCCGGGCTTCATCGAAACGAACATCGCCCGGCTCGACAAAGGCATGCGGCCGTACGACCTGGCCCTCGTGCAACTGCGCCAGAGCGGCGAACTCGCCGTCCCGCCGCTGCTCGACGCCATCCGCGACCCGGCCAAGACGTCGCTGCACGGCCCGGCGCGGCGCGCGATTCTCGACCTCGGCCGCGCCGCCCTTAACCCGCTCGTCGCCGCGACCGAATCGGACAATACCGCCCTCGTGGGCATCGTCGTCAACCTCCTCGGCGAACTCGGTTACGACGCGGCCGTGCCGTACCTGGCGCGGCTGGCGGAATCCGACAAGGCCACGAGCGAGGTCAAGCAAGCGGCCACCGCCGCGATGCAGCGGCTCGGCGGCAACGGCAAGTCGGGCGATCTGTTTTATGCCCAGGCCGAGAAGCAGTACTACGGCAAAAGCTCGCTCGTCAGCGACAACCGCTTCCCGACCGCCAACGTCTGGAAGTGGGAAGGCAACGATAAAGGCCTCGTCCGCACGCCGATCCCCCCGGCGATTTTCAACGACCTGATGGCCATGCGCCAGAGCGAGTACGCACTCGCCCAGGGCACCGAGAGCGACGCGCTGAGCCTCTGGCTGGCCGCGAACTACAAGCGCGAAGCCGACCTTCCGCAGGGCGAAAAAGACGCCACCCGCGCCGCCGACCAACCCGCGGCGCACTATTACGGCGTGACGGCGGGGGCGCGGTTCCTCAACGCCGCCCTGGCCCGCGCGCTGCGTGACGGCAACTCGGCGGTGGCATTGTCGGCGACAAAGAGCCTGCAGGAGATCGTCGGCGACGCCAACTTCCGCAGCGGCGACACGTCTCCGCTGATCGACGCGATGCAGTACGCCGACCGCCGCGTGCGATTCGAGGCGGCGTTCACGCTCGCACGGGCGCTGCCGCAAAGCGCCTTCACCGGACAGGAACTGGTCGTGCCGCTGTTGGCAGAAGCGATCAGCCAGAGCGGCCGCCCGAGCGTGCTGGCGATCTTCCCCAGCCAGGACGCGGTCAACGGCATCGTCGAGCCGCTCAAGGCCGACAACTACGTCACCGCCGGCGCCACCAACACCAGCGGCGCGCTCTCCGCGGCCGCGGCGCTGCCGGCGGTCGACGTGGTGGTGATCTCGACCGATCTCCCCGCCGCCGACGTCGAAAGCCTGCTGGGCCTGTTGCAGCAATCGCCCAAGACGCGCGGCGCGGCGAAGCTGTTCGTGGTCAAGACCACCGCCAGCGACTGGGAGAAGCGCAAGGCCACCGATCGCACGTTCGCCACCACGACCGCCACCGACGCCGCGGGCCTCAAGGCCGCCATCACCAGCGCCCGCGAAACCGCCGGCGGCCTGCCGCTCGACGCCGAGCTCGCGACGCAGTACGCGACCCGCGCCGGCGAGCTTATCAAGCAGATCGCCATCAGCCGCGGGCAGGTGCTTGACCTCGCTCCGGCGCAGTCGACGCTGCTGGGGGCGCTGGAAGACCCGCGCCCCGAGATCGTCAAGCTCGCCGGCGAAGGCCTGGGCCTGATGAAAACCGCCGACGCCCAGAAGGGCCTGGCGCTCAAGGCCAATACCGAAGGCGTCGCCGACGACGTGAAGGTGAGCCTGTTCAAAAGCCTGGCCACCAGCGCCAAGTTCTTCGGCAACCAACTCGACGAGCAGCAGACGTCGGCCCTGGAAAACAGCGTGAAGAGCGCGACCAACGCCGACGTCAAAGCCGCCGCCGCCGAAGCCCGCGGGGCGTTGAACCTGCCGAGCGAGCAGGCGAAGGCGCTGATCCTGGATCAGTCGAAGCGGTAAGCACCCGGCGCCCCGGCGGGGGAGGTTAGGGTGTGGGCGGTCGGCCACTCATTGCAATCAAGCGCCTTTCCGGTCCCTCCCCTGCGGGGGAGGTTAGGTGGGGGCGGGCGGCCGCCTTATCGCTATCAAGCGCATAGACGCTCGGCCCTCTCCCTACCCTCTCCCCGGAGTACCGGGCGAGGGGTTTGCTTCTCGGGCAGCATCAATCCGCTGTTGCATGGCGAGGGCCGCCCCCACCTAGCCTCCCCCGGAGGGGGAGGAACCAGAGCGCACGGGCGCAGCGCCCCGGCGGGGAAAATAAATAAAAGTGATGTCGCCGGCCGGGCGAATGCGTGTGGTGCTGCGCGATTGTGGTGTCGGCGGCGCAGCGCGGGGGTGTATGTAGATGGAGGCGCTTTGCGATTACCTCGCCTCTAGAAAACAAGCGTCGCCGGCCATCCTTTACGCACGGCGGACTGGGCGATTTGCGCGGCGTTGCGGCACAAAAGGCGACAGTCCTAAACCATGGCCGGCCGGAGGATTGGCCGGGTTTTCCGGCGGAAGCGATCGTAAAAATAGCAGGAACGAAAGGGATTCGAAATCCCGCTGCCGCCGCAGGTCGCCGGCGGTAGGCTGCCGTGGTGTGATCTCCACTGGACGCGGAGGACGCCGGCGCGGCCGTAATGGCCACGACGCGCCTATTGTTGTCGTCCCGATGTCGCTTGTTCCCACCGCACCCGCCCGCGCCTTGCCGATGTCCCGGGTGCCGACGCGGGCGTTGCTCCGGCCGCTCATCCTGTTGTCGCTGCCGGTGCTGGCCGAGCACGCGCTGCACATTCTTGTGGGGCTGACCGACACTTACCTGGCGAACAATCTGTACGCGACGGCCGGTTTGCAGGGCGACGCACTCGTCGCGGCACACAAGGCCAACGCCTCGGCGGGGGCGGCGGTGGGGTCGATCACTTACATCGTGTGGTTCATCGGGTTGATCGTCTCGTCCATCGGCACGGGGGCGACGGCCATCATCGCCCGGGCGATCGGCGGGCGGCACCGGCGGCTGGCGAACAAGGTGTGCGGGCAGGCGATCCTGGCGGCGTTCGCGGCGGGACTGGTCATGTTCGTCGCCAGCCGATTCGCGGCCGATCCGCTGTCGCGGATGATGAACCTTGACGCCGAATCGACCGAGCTCTTTCGCCAGTACGTCCGCGTGCTGAGCTTCGGGTTGCCGTTCGCTGTGGTCATGTTCACCGCCAGCGCGTGTTTACGCGGGGCGGGCGACACGCTCACGCCCGCGGTGTCGATGATGGCGGTGGACGTGGTGAACGTGGCCATCAGCTCGACCCTGGCGTGGGGCCTGTTCGGCATGCCGCACCTGGGGTTCACCGGCATCGCCATTGGCACGACGACGGCGTACGTCGTGGGCGGGATGCTGCAACTGATCGTGCTCTTCGTCGGCCGCGGGGGGATTCGATTATTCCCCCACCGCCTGCGGCCGGATTGGAACACGCTCCGCCGCATCCTGCGGATCGGCATCCCCAGCGGCAGCGAAGGCCTGCTGATGTGGCTGGCAAATTTCGTCGTCCTGCGCACCGTCAATGGCATGGACGATGTCGCGGCGACGGCGCACAACCTGGCGATCCGCGTGGAATCGCTGTCGTACATGAGCGGCTTTGCCGTGGCGATGGCGTCGGCGTCGCTCGTGGGACAGGCGCTGGGCGCCGGCGACCCGCACCGCGCTAATCGCACGGCCTATCTCGGCTACGGCCTGGGCGCGTCGATCATGGTGTCGCTGGGCGTGGTGTTCGTCGTCTTCAGCCGCGCGTGCGCCGGCCTGTTCACCGACGACCCGGTCGTGATCGATCTGGCGGCAGAATGCCTGTTCCAGGCCGGCTTCATCCAGTTCGCATTCGCGGCGGCGATTATTTTCGGCTCGAGCCTGCGCGGGGCGGGGGACACGACGTCGGTAATGGTGCTGAATCTTCTCAGCATCGTGCTCATCCGCTGCGTCGGGGCGTACGTCCTGGGCCGGCTGGGGGCGGGCCTGCCGCAGATCTGGCTGTTACTGTGCGCCGAACTCGTCGTGCGCGGGGGACTGATGTACTGGCGCTTCGCCACAGGGCGGTGGCGGCATGTGAAGGTGTGACAAAGTGCCTGTCCGTTCCTCCCCCGTAGGGTAGGAACCAGAACGGCGTTTCCGAAGAAAACTTCATCGTCTCGAATGAATCCGCGCGGCTAGCATTGCGCGATTCTTAAATGCAACGGACCCTTCTTCAGCTCAATGGACCTACATGGACGCAAAACCCGAAAACCAGCCCGGCGTCGTCGCGGCACTTAAAGAGACGTACAACGAGTTCAGCAAAGACGACGTGATGACCCAGGCGGCGGCCGTGGCGTATTACACGGGCCTGTCGATCGCTCCGGTCCTGACCGTGGCGGTTTGGATCGCGCGGTTCTTTTTCCGCGACAAAAGCAGCGACGAAGTATGGAAGGTGCTCAAAAGCGCCATCGGCGAGCAAGCCGCCGCGCCGCTGCTGACGATGCTCGACCCGGCCAGCAAGCAGCTGTCCGGCGGGATGACGCTCGCGGGCATCGGCAGCCTCGTGATCGTCTTCATCTCCGCCAGCGGCGTGTTCGGGCAGCTTCAGGCGGCGCTCAACGCCATCTGGGGCGTCAAGCAGGACGCCAACGCCGGCATCATGGGGCTCATCACCAAGCGGCTGCTGTCGTTCGGGATGCTGCTGTCGATCATCTTCCTGCTGCTGATTTCCGTCATCATCGGCTCGGCGATCCAGGGCATTGTCAGCCGCGGCGGGACTGACGAAGCGACCGGCGTGATGGCGGTCATCGTCAACAATGCCGTGTCGTTCGGCGTCTACACGGTGCTTTTCGCCGCGATGTTCCGTTTTCTGCCCGACACACGCATCGACTGGAAGCACGTGTGGTTCGGGGCCGTGGTGACCGCGGTGATGTTCCTGGTCGGTAAATTCGGGCTCAGCCTTTACCTGGGGCGCGGCAGCTACGAAAGCCAGTACACCGACGCCATCGGCGGGTTCGTGGCGCTGCTGGTGTGGATCTATTATTCGGCGGTGATCCTGCTCGTGGGCGCCGAGATCACGCAGGTCTACGCCCGCCGGCACGGGCACAAGATCGAGCCCGACGAGCATGCGGTGCGGGTGATCAAAAGGACCGAAACCGTCGCCACCTGAGCGACGTATTCATGCGAATATGGGTTTCAAAGACGTAGACATCGCCGCGGCCCTGACGCGGCTGGCGGAGCGGCGGATCGAAGAAGCGATCAACGCCGGGAAGTTCGACAACCTGCCGGGCATGGGCGAGCCGATCGAGATCGACGAAGCCCCGGCCGACGAGAAGGCCCGCGAGCTGTGGTGGGCCCTGCGGCTGCTGAAGCAGAACGATTTTGTGCCCGAGGAAGTCCGCTGGCGCAAGACGATCGACGGATTGAAAGCCTCGCTGCACAACGCCACGGAAGAATCCGCCGTGCGCCACCTTTGCGGGCAGATCAACGCGCTCGTCCACAAGCTCAACACCCTCGGCACGAACGCGATCAACATCGCCGTGAACGGCGTGGACGTGGACGAAGAACTGCGGAAACGCCGCGGGGGTTAGAGCGGTTGCACTTTCGGGCTTGGCGGCTCGGTCCCCTCGCCCGTGTACCCGCGGGGGAGGGTTAGGGAGGGGGCCCTTGACCGACTTCCGGCGCAATCACGCGCAAGCCCTCTCCCTACCCCTCTCGCTGGTGTCCCGGGAGAGGGGGCCAGAAGTCGGTCAAGCGTAGTTGTGGGAGATCGCGGCCACTGGCTAAGAACGCCATAACTCATCGCCCGATCGCGGCTTCGACTTCGTCTTCGTCGAGTTCCATCGCCGCCGGGGCGGGGCGGGCGAGGGGCGCGGGGGGCGGGGTTGGACGAGCGGGGCGCTGGACGGCTTCGGGGGCGAGCTTCCACAGCCGCAGGCCGAGCCGGCGGTTGAGCGAGGCGATGTGGCGCGCCTGGTCGAGCGTCATCTTTTCCTCGAAGTCCGCCGCTTCGAGCGCGTCGCCGGCGTGGCGGTTGCGAAGGCCCTCAACGATGCCCGTGGCGCAGGCCCGCAATTGGCGGTTGGTAAGGCCCTTGATCAGATAGAGCGCGCTGTACGTCGACGCCTTCCACCACGCCAGCGGGGCCGGGTAATGGCGGAAGTAGATCCAGATCCAGTTGCGGATCTGAAGGCGGAAGTAGTTGGCCTTGTTCGCCCGGCCGGTGGTGGCGGGGCGGTGGAACACGCGGGCCGTCGGCTCGTAAATGATCCGGTAGCCGGCCCGCAGGATGCGGATCGAGAGGTCGACTTCTTCGTTGTAAATGAACAGCCGTTCCCAGAACCCGCCGATGCTTCGCAGCACGTCGTTGCGGATGAGCACGCCGGCGGCGCTGAAGGCGTAGGTGTCGAACGACTTGTCGCGGTAACGGTCGTACGGCTGGGCGTAAATCCACTGGTCGATCTTACGCGTGTGCCAGTTCAGCACCTTGCAGCCGGCGGCGCCGATCTGCGGATCGGCTTCCATCCGGTCGACGAGTCGGCGCAGCGAAGGGCGGGTCATGTACGCGTCGCTGTCGATCAGCAGCACATACTTGCCCCGCGCGATGCGAAACCCGGCGTTGCGGCCGCGGCTGGGGCCAGTGTTTTCGCTCAGGCGCACGAGGCGGACGTCCGGCTCGCGCTCGAGCCGCTCGGGCGAACCGTCGGTCGAGCCGTTGTCGACGACGATGATTTCGAGATTGGGATAGTCCAGCCCGCGGAGGTATTTGAGGTTGTCGAGAACGTCGTTCAGGCGATTCCAGTTGACGATCACGACGCTGACTTTCGGCAGCAGCGTCGCATCGCCCCGCCGGCCGTCGATGGAATGGTCGGTCAAGTCGGCGGGCGACGCGTGCTGCAACGCCGTGCCGCCTTCGCCGAGCGACGACCGCGATGCCATGCGGATGTAAGGATGACGAATCGACATACTGCGCTCTCGACTGCTCGCTTGCCGACGCCCGCCGCACGCGCGTCGGTCATGGGACCACGGCACACGCCGTTCGTGCGACGACCATCCTCACGACAACGATATTCGATGCCAAGATAAATTTCCCACCCGAAGGCGTTTTTGCTCAAGTTTTTCGCCGCACGTCCGTGACAGGTGGGACAACCTGAATTTTTGCTCTACACTCCGTCGGCTCCGGGAAAGGTCAGCCTATGAAGATCGCAGTCATGCCCGGCGATTTCGTCGGAAAAGAGGTCGTTTCCGAGGGCATCAAGGTCCTCGACGCGGCCGCGAAATCGTTCGGTTTCACCTACGACCGCACGGACTATCCGTTCGGCGCCGAGCACTATCTCCAGACCGGCGTCACGTTACCGGACTCTGCCTTGAAGGAGCTCGCCGCCCACGACGCGATCCTGTTCGGCGCTGTCGGCGCCGACCCGCGCGGCAACGCGCAGATCCCTCAGGGCCTGATCGAGACCGACATCCTGCTCAGGATGCGCTTCGAGCTCGATCAGTACATCAACCTGCGCCCCACCCGCCTGCTGCCCGGCGTGCCCACACCGCTCAAGAGCGACAAGCCGTTTGACATGGTGATCGTGCGCGAGAACACCGAAGGGCTCTACTGCGGCAACGGCGGCTTTCTGTACAAGAACACCCCGAGCGAAGTCGCCAACCAGATCGAAGTGACCACGCGCCGCGGCGTGGAGCGGGCGATCCGCTACGCCTTCGAGTACGCCCGGGCCTTCGGCCGCAAGAAGGTGACGCTCGTCGCCAAGACGAACGTGCTGCGCTACGCCCACAACCTGTGGATGCGTGCGTTCGAGGAAGTCAAAGCCGAGTACAACGACATCGAGACCGCCTACGACCACGTCGACGCCTGCTGCATGTACCTCATCACCCAGCCGCAGCGGTATGACGTGATCGTGACGACCAATATGTTCGGCGACATCATCACCGACATCGGCGCCGCCATTCAGGGCGGCATGGGCATGGCCGCCAGCGGCAACCTCAATCCCACGCGCCAGGCCGCAAGCATGTTCGAGCCCGTGCACGGCAGCGCCCCGGACATCGCCGGCAAAGGCTACGCCAACCCGATCGCGACGTTCCTGAGCGTGGCAATGATGCTGGATTTCCTCGAGCAGCCCAAGGCCGCCGCCGCCATCAACGCCGCCTGCCGCTCGACCGTCGCCGATCCGAAAAACCACACCCGCGACCTCGGCGGCGCCGCCGGCACGCGACAGGTGACCGAAGCGGTGCTGGCGGCGATGGGATGACCCGGGCGTGGCGTTTCGGACCGGCGGTGGGTGCTACGCCCCGGGTTCGGAAAAGAAGATCATGTAAAAATGCTCCGCCGGCAGGCCGGAGATCGCCGCGAGGGCGGCGGTGGTGACGTTCATGGCCCATGGCACGATGATTCGCCCCGCGCCCATGAAGATTGCGAAGAAGACCGCCATCATCACGCCCTGCGCCAACGGCTGGCTCAGCGCCCGCTCGTAGGCGGGCACGAAGTTGGCGACGACGCGGCTGCCGTCCAGCGGCGGCACGGGCAGCAGGTTGAAGACGGCCAGCAGCACGTTGTACAGGCCGAACAGCAGAAGCAGGTACCGGCCGTTCAGGCCGGTCACGCCGCTGGCTTCGTTTAATGGCGCGAGCCGTTCCCAGAGGCCTAAGCCGACGATCGCCACGCCGGCGAGCAGAAAATTCGTCGCCGGCCCGGCGATGGCGACGAGCGATTCGGCGTACCGCCCCCGCAGCCGCGTGCGGTCGACCGGCATCGCGCCCCAGGCGATGCCGGCGATGGCGAGCATCACCAGCGACAGCCCGCCCATGTGCACGAGCGGATTGAGCGTCATATGCCCGGTCACTTCCGGCGTGTCGTCGCCCAGCCGCAGGGCGGCGAAGCCGTGAGCGAGCTCGTGCAGGGTGATGCTGACGATCACCGTTATCAGCACCCCGAAGAAAAAACGCGGGTCGGTCGACAGCGAGGAGATAAAAAGTCCACCCATGAACGCTCATCATAGGGCACACGCAGCGCAATCACGACTGTGCACCTGTTTGTGGCATGGTAGCTGAAGCGATCATGCCGCGCGTGGGAGTACCAGAGTCAGTGCGCCGCGCGTCATGACGTCCGTGCATCGCGCGTCGGGTGCGCCTAGAATCATCTCCACACATGACCGAACAAGTCGTCATCATCGGAAGCGGCCCCGCCGGCTGGACGGCCGCGATTTATGCGGCCCGCGCCAACCTCAATCCGCTCGTGTACGAAGGCGTGCCCAAATCAACGCCGACGATCCAGCTCCCCGGCGGGCAGCTCATGCTGACCACCGAAGTGGAAAATTACCCCGGCTTCCCCAACGGCGTCACCGGGCCGGAACTCATGCAGCACTTCAAGGACCAGGCCGTGCGCTTCGGCACGCGGGTGGAGACGCTCGACATCGACAAGTGCGATTTCTCGCAGCGACCGTTTCGCCTGCACGTCCATGGCGTCGAGCACCCGGTGCTGACCCACAGCGTCATCATCGCCACCGGCGCCGCCGCCAACTGGCTCGGCCTGCCGAACGAATTGCGGCTGGCGCAGATCGGCGGCGGGGTGAGTGCGTGTGCCGTGTGCGACGGGGCGCTGCCGATCTTCCGCAATCAGCCGGTCGCCGTGGTCGGCGGCGGGGATACGGCGATGGAAGAGGCGTCGCACCTCGTGAAGTTCGCCAGCAAGGTTTACCTCATTCACCGCCGCGACAGCTTCCGCGCCAGCAAGGCCATGCAGGCCCGCGTGATGAACCACCCGAAGGTGGAAGTGATGTGGGAGACGCGCGTCGACGACGTGCTGGGCATGACGCACCTCGAAGCCCTGCGGCTGGAGAACCTCAAGACCGGCAAGTGCCATGATCTGGCGGTCAAAGGGATGTTCGTCGCCATCGGCCACACGCCGAACACGCACTTCCTCAAAGACAGCGGCGTCGCGCTCGACGACGCCGGCTACGTCAAGCTCACCGACGGCTACCGCACGACGACCAACATCGAAGGCGTCTTCGTCGCCGGCGACGTGACCGACCACCTGTACCGCCAGGCGATCAGCGCCGCTGGCATGGGGTGCAAAGCCGCCATCGACGCCGAACGCTGGCTGGCGGAGAACGTGTCGATGTGATTGGTTAAGTGGTTGGTTGGTTGAGTTGTGGAGTCGTTGAGTAGTGACTCCGTGCCTGTCCGACACCACTCAACTACTCCACGGCTTAACAACTCAACGATTCAACGGTTTTCCTATGCCCCTTCGATTGCCCAAAGCCGACATCCTGCGGGGCCGGGGGACGTTCAAATCCGTGCTCGACCGCGGGGCCCGTGCGTGGCAAGGGCCGATCGGGGTGTGTTACGCGCCCGGGGCTGGCGTGTGGCGGATGGGCATCAGCATCGGCCGGGCGGTGGGGACGGCGGTGCGGCGGAACCGGATCAAGCGTCTGCTGCGCCAAGCCTTTCGCCTCTCGCGGCCGGGGTGGGCCGGCGGGGGGGATCTTGTCGTGCTGGTGAAGCCGCACGAAGCGATGCCGCAGGCGCAGTACGTCGCGGCCATGGACGCGCTCGTGCCACGCGCGGTCGAAAAGCTGCGGCGCAAAAGTGAAGCGACATTGGAATCGCCGCCGGAGCTTGGGCAGGAACCGACGTGATGCGCCGCCTGCTGATCGGCCTCGTCGGTTTGTACCGCGTCACGCTCGGCCCGTGGCTCGGCGGGCACTGCCGGTATCAACCGACCTGCAGCCAGTACGCGATCGACGCCGTCAACAAATACGGCCCCCTTCGCGGCACCTGGCGCGCCGCAACGCGCATTGCCCGCTGCCACCCCTTCGGCGGTCGCGGCCACGATCCGGCATAAAGACCATGCGCCGGGACCAGCCTTACTCCCACGGTGTCGGCACAAACGTCCCGTCCCTGCCTTGCAGAGGAAGCTAATTGGTGTCAACCCGCCTCATTACCAACAAAGCGCCTCTCCGGTTCCTCCCCCTCCGGGTGAGGTCAGGTGGGGCGGGCGGGCGCCTCGTTGCAATAAAGCGCAATCGCGCTCGCCCTCTCCTTAGCCTCTCCCGGAGGGGGATGACCCGGAAGCGGCATCGTTTGCCGGCATGCCTGTGATGACGCCCGCGAGTTGTTCGACGTCCGTTGCGCCGTCCAGCCACGTCACCTGCGGCCAGCGGCGGAACCACTTCATCTGCCGCTTGGCGAGTTGGCGCGTGGCGATCTTGATTTGCTCGATCGCGTCCTCGAGCGACATGCGGCCGTTGAGGTGTTCGATCAACTCCGCGTAGCCGGTCGCCCCGGCGGCGGTCTGGGACAGCGGGCCGTTTGCCAGCAGCGCCCGTGTCTCCTCCACCCAGCCGGCGGCGATCATCGCCTTCACGCGGGCGTTAATGCGGCGGTTGAGGGCGTCCTTCTCCCACGCCAGCCCGAACCACCGGGCGGGGTGGCGGTGCGTGCCCGCGGTCCATTCGTTCTGCAGCGATGAGATCGGCCGGCCGGTGATTTCGAAGACCTCCATCGCCCGCACCGTCCGGCGGCGGTCGTTGGGGTGGATGCGCTCGGCACTGACCGGGTCGACCTGCCGCAGCCGTTCGTGCAACTCCGCCAGCGGCTCGGCGTTGAGGCGGTCGCGGACGACGGAATCGGCGCCGGGGCCGTCGAACAGGCCTTCGAACAGCGCCTTGTAATACAAGGGCGTCCCGCCGGTGGCGATCAACGGCATGCCGCGCCCGGTGGCGTCGGCGATGACGGCATCGGCGCGGGTGACGAACCCGCTGACGGCAAACGATTCGGACGGCCCAACGACGTCGATCAGATGGTGCCGCACCCGCCGCCGCTCGTCGGCCGATGGCTTGGCGGTGCCGACGTCCATGCCGCGGTAAACCTGCATCGAATCGACCGACAGAATCTCGCCGCCCGCCTGCTCGGCGACGCGCATGGCAAGATCGCTTTTGCCCGACGCGGTCGGTCCTAGTATCACAATCATGCGGCTATCCACTGCCATGCTGACACCCGCTGCCAAAGATGCAGTCGGTTAGAAGTTCCAAAGCCGTTTTGAGGGGTCTTATCCGAGGTTTCCCGCCCGAAAAACGGTTCGTGAGCAGTGCGGCGGTGCTTCAAAACTGGCACGGATTTTGATCTGTCCCAAGCGTCGCCACGCGGTGTGGCGACGAGGAAATCGAGTCCGAGTTTTAATGCAGATAAGGAGCATTGTCATGGCACTGCCTATCCGAGTCGCACGCGTCGCGGCCGATCCGTTCGATCACCTTCCGCGCGAGTTGGGAACGCTGATGGACCGCTTCTTCAACGCCCGCGAAAGCGCGACCAGCACTTTCACCCCGTACGGCGTGGACGTGCGGGAAGACGCCGACCACTTCTACGTCGAAGCCGAACTGCCTGGCTTTACCAAGGATCAGGTCGACATCACGATGGAAAACGCCACCCTGACGATCACCGCCGAGCGCAAGAGCGAAACGCCCGACGGCCCGCAGGGCGACTGGCTGCTGCGGGAGCGCAAGTACACCCGCTTCGCCCGCAGCTTCACGCTGCCGCCGACGGTGAACGAAAGCACCGTCGACGCCAAGCTGGTCGACGGCGTGCTGAAGATCACGCTCAACAAGCGCGAAGAGACCAAGCCGCGCAAGATCAACGTCGCCTAAGACGGCGCGATCCAGAAATCCAACTGATCGATACAAGCCCGCGACCGGGACACCGGCCGCGGGCTTTTTTCCACCCCCACGCATCGCCCCGCGCGCCTCCCGCCCCACCGGCCTTGCCGCTTCAGCGGCAAGGGCTTTAAACCTCACCGATCCCCATTCCACCCTCGACAATCGTCCCCCAGTCTTCGACACTCATGCCCGCGATGTCTCCAGCGCAACAAGCCGAGCAGATCAAGGCCAAAGCCCTCTCCCTGGGCTTCGACCTTTGCGGCATCGCGCCCGCCGGTGCGTCTCAGCACGCCGACCATTTACGGGCGTGGCTCACGGCGGGGCGGCACGGGGAGATGCATTACCTCGCTGCCCGGTTCGACGAGCGCGTCGACGTGCGGACGTACTTCCCGCCCGCCCGGTCGGTCGTGTGCGTGGCGATGAATTATCACGTCCCCCTCACGCCGGCCGAAGCGCCGTCGGCCGACAGCGGCCGCGTGGCGCGCTACGCGCTGGGTGAGGATTATCACGTCCACATCCAGAAGCGCCTCAAAGACCTCGCCGACTGGCTCCGCGCCACCTGGCCGGGCACGCTGACGAAGTTCGCCGTCGACACTGCACCGGTGCTCGAGCGCGAGCTGGCGGTACGCGCCGGCATCGGCTGGCAGGGCAAGAACACCAACGTCATCTCGCCCACGATCGGCTCGTGGATTTTCCTGGCCGAGCTGTTCACGTCCCTGGACCTGCCGGCCGACGCGCCGGCGACCGATCACTGCGGCACCTGCACGCGCTGCATCGACAGTTGCCCGACCGGCGCGATCACCAGGCCGTACGAGCTCGATGCCACGCGCTGCATCTCGTATCTCACCATCGAGCACCGCGGCGACGTCGCCGACGATTTGCGTCGGCTCACCGGTGACTGGTTGTACGGCTGCGACGTTTGCCAGGACGTCTGCCCGTTCAACGGGCGGGCCCCAGCGGCGACCGACGCGGCGCTGCAGCCGCGCCTGCCGATCGGCCGGCTCGACGCCGCGGCCGTTGCACAGTGGTCGCCCGACGATTATCAACACGCCACGCGCCGCAGCGCCATGCGGCGGGTGAAGCTGCCGATCTTTCAGCGCAACGCGCGCACGGTCCTGGAGAACGCGACATGAAATGTCTTGCCGGTCTGCTCGTGCCCGCATCGCTCGTCTTAATGCTGGCCGGCTGTCGCGGGTCGGGCGCGGCGTTCGATCCGTCGACGGAAGTGCGCCAGCACGTCACGTTTTATTTCAAGCGCCCCGGCAACGACGACGACCGCGCAAAGCTGCTGGCCGCGGTGCCGAAGTTCGGCCGCCTGCCCGGCGTGATCGAAGCCGTCGCCGGCCGTCCCATCGCCGCCGGCCGGGCCGGGCCGGGCGAAGCGCCCGCATTCGATGCGGTGATGCTGCTGACGCTCGCCGACGAGGGCGCCCTTCGTGCGCTCGTTCAGTCGCCCGAATACAGGGCGCTGTTCGACACCGAGCTGCGCCCGCTGCTGGCGCGATTCGACGTGGCCGACACCTCGACCGAGCGGTACGACGTCGGGCAGGCGTTCGAGAAGGCCGTCGAGATCGATACGAAAGGCCGCCGCGAACGCGCCACAAAGGCGATGCTCGAACCGCGCCGGCCGGGAAGTTAGCCGTCTCCAAGGTCGCTCCGCCTCCGGTCCCTCCCCTGCGGGGGAGGTTAGGTGGGGGCGGGCGGGTGCCTCGTCGCAATCAGTCGCCTAGACGCTCAAGCCCTCTCCCTACCCTCTCCCGGAGTACAAGGCGAGGGATTTGCTTCTCCGGCCGCGGCCAGCCGCTGTTGCATGCCGGACGCGGCTTGTCGGTCTATTTTCCCTGCAGCGTCGCGGTGGCGACCGTCCGGACGACCGACCCGCGGCCGGCGGCATCGGCGGGCGGCACGCCGAGAAGGATCGCCTTCGGGCCCGCGGTGCGGCACAGTTCGGCGGCGTCGAGCTCGTCGACATCGACATGCAACATCAGGCGCACGGCCCAGCGGCAGAGCGGACGCAGGCGCGGGTGCACGGCGAGTTCGTCGAGCGCGGCGTCGAAATCCGCCGGCGGGGCGTGAAGAACCAGGCGGGCGACAGGCGCGCCGTCTCGCGCCGCCAGCAGCGCGGCCACGGCGGCGTCACCGGTGGCGACGACGCTGACACGCGACGGATCGACGTCCGGCCGGCCGCCGAGCGCGGCGACGGCGGCGGCGATCACCTTGCGCTCGCGCCCGCCGAACGTGCGGCGCGTCGCGCCTCCGTGATGGGGGCTGAGCGTCATCACCACGACGCCCGCCTCGTGCAGCGGCGCGATCAGGCGATCAAGGGCATGGGCGTTGCCGTACGAGTGCGGCACCAGCAGCACCGCCGGCGACCGCGTCACCGCGGCGCGGTCGCCGTAGCGCAGCACCCGCCGCTCGTCAATCGCGGGCACGACGTAGCCATGGAACGCGCTGCCGGCGGCGGTGAGTTCGATGCGCTGCGCATAGAGTGCCCCGGCGGCGGGCGGGGCGTCGTGGCCGGGCAGGCCGCGCGTGAGCAGGTCGAGCTGCGCCGCCACAGCCGCGGAGACCAGCAGCGCCAGCAGGCACAGGCGCATCACCACCGCCGCCGCCAGCGGCGCAGCCCGCCAGCGCAGCGTGGGAGACGAGCGCGACATGCCGTCGTCCGCCTTTGCCGCACTGGCCGGCATCGCCCGTCGACCGCCAACCGGCGTCACAAGCACACGAGCGGCGACGCAAGCGCCGGCTACGGTCGCTAGCAACGCTCGTCGCGCCAATCGCACGACGGCCGCGTAGTCCACTGGCGCCGCCGGCAGGGGCTGGCGGTCGGGGTCGTCAAAGATCGTCGGATTCAGAAGAGGCCGCTGCATCATCGGTCGGTGCCCTGGTCCGCGACGTTGTGCCGCGGTCCGAGGCGAATCGTACGATTCAGCTAGTTACCAAGCGTCGGGTGGAAACAAGCCCGTTCACGCAAGCCAAGCCCTTTCCAGCCGCTCGCGGCTTTGCTCAGGCATTGCATAAACGCGCGATTCACTTGTGGACGAAGTGACGCCAAAGGTTAATCTTCTTGCAAACCCGGGCGATGATTTTTATCGTCTGCATGCGGTAAGAAGTAAGTGCTGCGACGGATCGCGGCCTTGCGCTCGTCATAAGTCGTTGCAGGACGCACCCCAATCGAGGCCAGGATGGCAAAAAGCAAGAAGGGGCCGGCACTCTTTGAAGTGATCCGCGCCGCGCAGCAGAAGCAACTCGAACAACAACGTAAAGCCCAGGAACGACAAGCCCGCGAGAGCGTGCGCGAGCACGCCGCGGCCGACCCGGCCGGCGGGACGCTGAAGCAGGCGGCGGCGATGCTCAAGTCGCACGGCTTCTGGCTTGGCAGCCGCGGGCAGCCGTCCGTCGGCGTAAACGACCCGTCCATCGTCACCGCGACCGCCCCGGCTCCTGCTGCCGACGCGGCCCCGCGCAAGGCGATTTTCCGCACGACGCCGCCGCCCGCGCTGGCGCCGCCGGCCGTGCCGATCTCGGAGCCGGTTTCTGAGCCGGTCGCTCCGCGGCACCCGACACCTCCGCTCTCGGTCACGCCGACGGAGAACGATCGGGCCGCATACGGCTTCTCGTCCGACGCGGGTGATGCGGGCGATGCGATCGCCTTGCCGCGCGCCGATGCCTCGGGCGACCGGAATGACGGCCTGCAGGGCGGCGTGTACGACGACGTGCAGGACGACCTGCGCGACGACGAACTCGACGACACGCCTTCGGCGTTCGATCACCCGGCGGTGTCGTACGTCGCCGCGGACGACGAGCCGCTGCGCGATCACCTTGCCGGCAGCAACGCCGCCGAGCCGTACTTCCGTGAAGTGCCGGCCGCGGAGTTCACGCCGACGCACGGTCCGACGCACGGGCACGACAGCAACGAAGCCGATCCGGCCCGACGCGCCGCGCCCGACGTCCAGCCCGCCGAAACCGCCCGGCCGGTCGAACCGGTGGCAGAGGCCGAGGAGCGCGTCCAGGAAGCAGTGGCCCGCACGACGCCGCCGGCGGTGTACGCCGCTCCTGCCGCTCCGCTGCGACCGCGGAGCGATCATGCCGGCGAGGCGATGCGCCGCGTGCGCGAAGAGATCGCCGCCAGTGCCGCCGCGTCGGACGCGCCGGCCGCGAGCGATCGCGGGTACGACGTCGTGCATGATTTCTTCAAATCCTCGCGCGATCCGGCGGCGGTCGATCGCGCTCCGTCGGCGTGGTATAGCCGTCTGCCGCGCTTCAGCTACGGCGCGGGCATCGCCGCGGGCCTGGGGCTGGTCGTGCTGGCCGCAGTAGCGCTGAGCGTGCTCCTCAATGCCAACCCGTCGCCGGCGGTTGCCGAGACGCGGCCGGACGTGCTCGATCTCAAGGCCCCGGCCAAGCCGGCCGTCGCCTATACCGCTAGTCCTGCCGATCCCGCCGACGCCGCCCGGGCCCGGCCCGATAATGCCGGCAAGGTCGGTGTCGTGGCGCCGAAATCGGTCACGCCGCCGGCGGCGGTTTCGCGCGTCAAAGGGCATCAGTATCTTGTGCTGATCTCGTGCCGGTTCGAGAAAGACGCCAAGGCGATGGTCACGTTCCTCGCCGAAAACGGCGTCGCCGCCACCATCGAGTCGGCCCTGCCGGGCCAGGGCAAGTGGCACACCGTCGTTACCGCGCGCGGGTTCGAGCGCACAAAGAACAATCCCGAGTTCAACGCCTTCGAAGCCGAGATCACCGCGCTCATGCGCAAATACAACCGCACGAGCCTCTACGCCGCCAAGCCGGCGGTGTACGGCTGGCGGTAGAGATTGTCGGCGTGCGGGGCTCGTCCGATCCGTCGCGGCGCGACCGTCGTCGACATTCGACATTCGCCATTCGCCATTCGTCAGAGATTGGCGAGGCCCCTATAGTCCGCGGCCCATGCCCGAGCCGACCGACTCATCCGACGCGATCCGCCAGGAGCTGACTGCCCTGCAGGAGACTGTCGCGCGTCAGTCCGGCCAGCTCGCGCGGCTGGAGCTGGCGGTGCGCGATTTGTGCGAGCTGGTCACGTTGCCCGATGCCGAGCGCGGCGACCGGCGCGACCAGCAGCAACTCGCTGAGTTCGAGCGCCTGCGCGCGACAATCCGGCAGGTCGTGGCGCGGCGTCGGTTCGACGCGCTCGAGCCGTTGCTGGCGGAGCTCGACCGCGGGTTTGCCCATCATCCCGCCGCCGAGGACGTGAAGTTTGCCGCCTGGGCGGCGCGCGACGCGGCGCTGGCGGACACAGTGGCCGAGCTGCGCCAGGCCGTGCGGCCGCACGTCGCCGCGGCGGACTGGCCGGCGGCCCGGGCGGCGGTCGACGCGGCGCTGACCTGGTTCCCCGATCAAACGGAGATCCTTGCCGTGCGCGGGCAGATCGACCAGGCGCACGCGGCGTGGCTCGAACAGTCGACGGCCGCGCTGCAGGCGCGGATCAAGTCCGCCGCCGAGGCCCGGCAGTGGGCTGCTGCCCTGGCGGCGGCCGAGGAGCTTGTCGGCCGGTTTCCGAACCACGCACGCGCCGTCAAGCTCATCCACGAATTGCCGACGCTGCGCCAGAACGCCGAGATCGAGCGCCGTCAGCGGATCGAGCAGCAGATGCACGCCCTCGTCCGCGGCGGGAAGTTCGTCGAAGCGATGGCGCTGGCGGAGCAGATCATCGAAGCCTTCCCCCATTCGCCCCAGGCCGCGGAATGCCGGGCGATGCTGCCGCGGCTGGAAGCGATGGCGGGGTCGGGCGGCTAGGCGCAAGAGTACGACACGGAGAATCGGAGGCAGCGGAGGGGCTCGTAGCACGGGCGTTCGTCCGTGGTCTTCGTCCTAAATGGAACAGGCGCGAGACGCCCGTAGTGCGGATGCGCCTGTGCGATCCGGCAAGTGATGCATAGGGCCGCGGGTGTCACGTCATCGCGCCCGACATGGCACGGCCGGGGCGGGGGCGTTAAAACCCTCCGCGAATGACCGCCGCCATGCCGCCCGCATCGACCACGTCCACGCTACGCCCCGAACCCGCGCCGCGGCGGGGGGTGACGTGGCGCAGCCTGCTGCTGGGGCTGCTCGGCGTGGTCGGCATCTGCGCGCTGGCGCCCTACAACGACTTTGCGATGAGCAACACGCTGCTCGTGGGCAACTTCCTGCCCATCGGCGTCGTGCTCATCATGCTCGTGGTGCTGCTGCTGGTGAACGCGCCGCTGCTGAAGTTCGCGCCGCGCCACGCCTTGCGTGAAGGCGAACTGGCGGTGGCATTGGCGATGATGCTGGCCGCCTGCTCGCTGCCGTCGAGTGGTTTGATGCGGTATCTGCCGGCCGGCATTGTGAGCATTCCCAACCAGGCGATCGGCAATAACGATTACCTCCGTATGCTCGAGGCCGCGAACGTGCCGCACTGGCTGCTGCCGAGCGTGACCAACGCCGACGTCATCACCGACGACCCGGTGTTTCGCTATTACCGCCTGCGCTCGCCCGACGGCAGCGTTCCGTGGGCGGCATGGGCCCGGCCGCTGGCGATCTGGGGCGTATTCGTCGCGCTGCTGTGGGGGCTGATGTTGTGCCTGTCGCTCATCGTCCGGCGGCAGTGGACGGAAAACGAGCGACTGGCCTTCCCCTTGGCGAGCGTTTACATGTCGCTCATCGAAGCCCCCGAGCCGGGGCGGGCGCTCAACCGGTTGTTCTCGTCGCCGGGCTTCTGGATCGCGGCGGGGATCGTCTTTTGCGTGCACTCGGTCAACGCGGTCAATCAGTACGTGCCGCGCTTTCCTGTCATCCCGATCGGGTATGACATGAACACGATTTTCATCGAGCAGCCGTGGAGCTTTTTTGATTACGGGGCCAAGAGCGCGCTCGTCTACTTCTCGATTGTCGGCATGGTCTACTTCGTGCAGACGCGAGTGGCCTTCAGCTTGTGGGCGTTCTACGTCCTGTGGCAGATAGGCAAGGTCGTAATCGAAAGCCACGGCGTGACGTTCACCGAGCAGATGCGCCAGGACCAGACGTTCGGCGGGATCGTGGTGTTCGCGGCGGTGGTGGTCTACGTCGGCCGGCAGCATTGGTGGATGGTGATCCGGCATATGTTCCCGTTCCTGCGCCGCCCGGCGGACGCCCTCGAGCCGTCGCGCTACCTGCCTTACGCGGCGGCGGGGTGGGGCGCGGTGCTGTGCTTCGCCGGCCTGATCGCGTGGCTGATGACCGCCGGCGTATCCCTGCCGGCGGCGGCGCTGATTATGGCCAGCGTGACCATGCTGATGATGACCATCGCCCGTATCGTGGCCGAGACCGGATTGGTCTTTGCGCAGGTGAACTGGCCGAGCCAGCGCTTGTGGACGTATTCCACGCAGCTCATCGGCCCCGCGGCGAAGATCGACGCGACGAGCTTCCTGTTCGCCGGCTGGATGGCGCACACCTTTCACGACGTGCGCGAGAGCTTCGCGACGTTCTTCCAGCAGGGCGTGCGCGTGGCCGACGGCGTTGCGTACGAGCGGACGCGCGTGTGGAAGGAGGCGTTCGGGTTTCTGGTCGCGGTCGTGATGGCATTGGTCGTCGGCTACGTCGTGTCCGCGGCGAGCATGCTGTGGGTCGAGTACAACTACGCCGAGCCCCTGGGATACCGGCCTGAGGCGGTCGTGAGCATCTATGCCACTGAAAGCGCCGTGAAATACCTGGTCCTCGATCCAGCGGTGAAGTACGCCGCTGGCACGGCGACCGAAACGCCGCTGGCGATCGGACTCAACATCACTGGCGGGGCGCTCGTCGTCGGCGTCTGCAGCGTGCTGCGGCTCACGCTCGCGTGGTGGCCGCTGCACCCGATCGGGTTCATCGTGGCCTACACCTACGCGGGGCAGAAAATCTGGTTCAGCATCCTCCTTGGCTGGCTGGCCAAGACAATCCTGCTGCGCCTCGGCGGGGCGTCGCTGCTGCTGCGCGTCAAGCCGGTGTTCATCGGCCTGGTCGTCGGTGAAGCCTTCGCGGCCGCGTTCTGGCTGGTCTTCAGCATCGTGATGCACTGGTCCGGCCACGAGTACCGCCGCATCCTGCTGCTGCCGGGGTGATAAGTGGATGGCCCCAAAGCGCAGCTCTGTTTCCTCCCCCGCCCGGGGGAGGCCAGGCGGGGGCCAGCACCCGACATGCCATAGCGGCTTACTGCTGCCAAAGAGCAAACCCCTCGCCCGGTGCCCCGGGAGAGGGTAGGGAGAGGGCTTGAGCGTGGAAGCGCTGACAGTGCGGTGAGGCGGCCGCCCCCACCTAACCTCCCCCGCAAGGGAAGAAACCAGAACGGCGCGGCCTCAAGTTATGTCCGCGACACGGTGCTGCACCATGGCGGTGATCGCGTGCACGCGCGCCGGCTTCTCCGGTCGATCGGCCTGCCACACCGCGACGCGCTGGCGGTCGGCGGCGACCGCGAAAATCCTGCCCCCGGCGCAGGCGAGCATGCGCACGCCCGCCAGGCCGTGGAGTTCGAGCAGCAGCTCACCGGCGAGGGACACGACGTCGATCGGCCCGTCCGCTGCGGCGACCGCCAGGGCCGTGATTCCGCCAGCGGCGACGACGGCACTGACGGCGAAACCGCCCTCGCGGCGGGCCGTTGTCATGGGCCGCAGCGTGGCGCGGTCGAGCTGCTCGATCGTGCCGCCGGCCCGGACGACAACGACTGCTTCGGGCAAGACGTGCAGGCCGACGATGGGCCCGGCACCCTCGGCCACCGTGCGCACGCCGCCGGCGTCGGCCACGCAGACCGCGCCGCCGGCGGCGAACAGCACGCGCTCGTCCAACGGCGTGAGCCATCGCGCCGCGGCCGGCGCCGCAAGGGGCGACATCGTCTCGGCGCTGTCAAGGTTCCATCGCGCGATGCCGATCTCACTGTGTGCGGCATACAGCGTGCGCGTGTGCGAATCGATCGCGGCGCTGTTGAATCCACGGTCGCTTGCTGTCGCCAGCCGGTAGACCGCCGGCGGCCCAGCGGGATCACCGATCAAGGCGACGCCGCGTTGTCCGCCGACGACCAGTCGCTCCCCGCCGTCGACGGGTGCGCGGCGGATGCTGCGCAGGGGCCCGAGGTCGATCTCGATCGCCGCCGCTTCGGGCGCTGCGTCGCCGCCGGTCAGGCGCAGGAGCTTCGGCCCGGCGACGACGTATGCGGCCTGCGCCGGTGCTTGCTTCAACAACAATTGCAATGCAGTGCCGCGGTCGCGCGGCAGCAGGGCGTCGGCGTCGCCGGCCTTGACCTTGGCGATGACGTCGGCGGCGCGGCCGAGCGCGTCGAGGCGCTCGGCGGAAACGCGGGCGGCGGCGCGCTGGGCTTCGAGCGAAGCGCAGTGCAGCGATACGTCCAGCGGCGGCAGGAACTCCAGCCCGCAGGCGAAGCCGATCTCGTTGAGCCTCGCCAGCACGAGCTGCGCGAATGCCCCCCGCCCGTCGAGGCATTGTTGCGCGTCGTGTTGCTGCGCAAAGACCCGCGCCGCGTCGGCCAGCCGCGGCGCCACGTGCTGCCGCACGCCATCGAGCGTGACGAGCGGGCCAGGGAACTGCTCATCGAACAACGCGCGGTCGGCGTCCCGCGGCACGAGCAGCACGCTCGCCTGCACCTCTGCGGTGAGCGTATGGCCGTCCCGCGTCACCACCGGCGGGATCGGCAACGTCAGCCGCGCCGCGGCGTCGCGGTAGACGACGCCGTTGACGCCGCGGCGCGCGAACTCAGTGGGAGAGAGTGGCATGGCGGTATTGTATAGCGTTGCATCTCGTTCTCCCCTGCGGCGATAGACGGGGCCTTGGGTCGTTGCATGCGCCTTTCTGGTTCCTCCCCCGGGGGAGGTTAGGTGGGGGGCGGGCGGATGCCTTGTCGCACTCAAACGCCCCGACGCTCTAGCCCTCTCCCTACCCTCTCCCGGCGTACCGGGCGAGGGATTTGGTTCTCCGGCATGAGCGAGTGGCTATTGCAGGTTCGGGGCCGCCCCCACCTAACCTCCCCCGGATGGGGGGAGGAACCAGAAAGGCGATTCGTAGCGATGCGGCGTCCGCTGCCGCCCCCTCCCTGCGCTCCCCCGGGTACGGGGGAGAATTTGGGCAGTGCGGCGCTGGACGGGCGATTCAGTCGAACGCGCGGGTGTAGAACATCGCGTCCTGCCGTTTGTACAAATTCGACGCCGTCGAGATGTGGTGAAAGCCATGGCGGCTGAAGAACGCGCGGGCATTGACCTGGCGTTTTTGTTCCACGCATGCCCACAAACGGCGCGGCTTCACGCCGACGGCATGGAAGAGCGCGATGCTCTGCTTATAGACCGTGCGCAGCATCATCGAGCCGTGGCCTTGACGCTGGTGGGCGGGCTCGACGTACAGGTCGATCAGCTGCACGACGCCATCGTCGCTGGCGGGGGCGTGCCAACGGGCCAGGGCGATGGTCTTGCCGTCGATTTTGTACTGCATCTGCTGCACGAACGGCAGCGCCGCGCCGCCGTCGATGTGCGGGGTGATAACGAGCTCGGCCTGGTGCGGTTCGGTCATGGTGGTGTCGTGGCCGGGCGGGGCGTGGCGGCCGAGGCGCGTGCGGTCAGGGCGTCACGGGTGCACGGCTGGGCAGCAGGGCGGTGGATTCGGTCTTTTCAAGATTTGAAATCTCATTGAGGTACGACCGCACGGTCGCGTCGGCGCGCCGGGCGACGATCTCGCCGCTGAGGCTTGCGCGCTTGAGGGGGTCGTCGCAGCCGCCGACGATCTTATGCACCGCCACGCTGGCGTTGCGGATGTCGAGCGTGGCTTCGTTGCCGTCGACGCTCACCTTCGTCCATGCCGATCCGGTGTACGCCACGCGGTCGGTGGCCGAGGCCAGGACGTGCCAGGTGAGCATCGCGTTGCTGGCCGAGGGGTTATCCAGGCGGATGCCGCGGGGGTTGGCCCACAGCACGCGCAGGTGGACGATCTGGCGGACGGTCTTGTCGGTCGAGGTCTGCAGCGGCCGGTCGACTTCCGGCGACGGGCCCTGCCCGTCGGACAGCAGCACGACGTCGACCTGCCCGTTGGCGGTCTGCGTGAAATACGCCCGGTCGAATTGGGCTGAGTAGGCCGTGTCGGATTCGGCCTTCTGCACCATCAGCGAAGGACCAGTCGAGGCCGAGCAACCGGCGATCAGCGTGGCGAGCACGCACAGGGATAGCAGACGTTTCATGATCTTCCTTGAGATGCCCGGCGGCAGAGAACCGCCAGGGGGCGGGCGTCCCGCCCGCGTAAAAACTCGATCGTCGATCGGTACGCCGGCCGCCGCGCCGCGGTTTCAGCCCCGGGCTATTCCAGCCCGAGCAGCTTCATCGCCTCGCGCTCGACGATCCCCCGCAAGGCCTCGCGCGGCACGACCGGCAGGTTCGTGCCCTGCACGAGCTGGTTGAGCTTGTAGAGCCCTTCGATGCAGTCGCTGGCGTTGGTGTAGGGAAAGTCGCTGCCGAACAGCAGCTTGTCCATCACGCCGTACTGGTAGACGTCGACGAGGATGTTGTATGCCTTCCACGGCCGGGTCAGCAGGCCGCTGATGTCGGCGAAGACGTTGGGATGCTTGCCGAGCATCGTGATCGTTTCTTCAGTCCACGGGTGGCCGAGCTGGCCGATGACGATCTTCAGTTTCGGGAAGCCGCGCGCCACTTCGTCCAGCAGGTACGGCCGGCCGTACTCGAGCTTGCTTTGCTCGATGAAATGCGCCCCGGGATGGAACAGGATCGGCATCCGCGTGGCTTCGCAGGCCTCGTAGATCGCCATCGCCCGGGAATCGGCGGGGTGGAAATCCTGGTTCGCCGGCGACAGGGTGATGCCGCGCAGCCGCAGCTCGTCGCGGGCGGTGTCGAGGTCGTCGAGGGCGTCGGGCGCGGTCGGGTCGATGCCGGCAAAGCCGATCAGGCGGTCGGGGGCCCGGCGGACATAATCGGCGACGTAGTGGTTGGGGATCTCGCTCTTGAGATACCGGCTCTTGAAGCCCAGCACGATCGACTTGTCGATCGACGCTTCTTCCTGTTCCTGCCAGTGGTGGTCCGGGTCGGCCGCGGGAATCGTGCGGCGCACCGGCCGGCCGGCGGGGGTGAGCCGCGGCTTGGGCCCGCCGCGCAGGCCGCCGCGCTGGGCGTCGCCGAGTTCGACGGGGCCGAGCTGGTCGGGGCTTTGCCAGATGTGCGTATGACAATCGACAATCATGTTTCATTCCACATCCGTGTGGAAACCACACGGATGACGTTCGAAGTAACGATCCCACGCTCTGCCGCATCGCCCACAACCCGTGGGTCCGGCTCGCGTCCTGAGAATCCCTTCGCCGACGCCGATCAGTCGGGCGAGAGCATAGGGCCGGCCGTGGGCTTTAGCAAAATCCCACCGGCCCCCGGCCATCCGGCCGGACTTGGCGCCGCCACCGGGTTCAGAAGAGTTATCGGACGCGCCGGCGGGCGGGCTTGAGAATTCGCCGGACGGGTGCGGCCGCGTGGTCGACGATTTCGACAACGACGGCGCCTACGCCGAAGGCGGGCTCAACCTCGGGGGGTGGCGTGTCTCTGCTCTACCGTCATTGTGATTCGGCGACAAATTTATGAATTTTCCGTTGACACATCGTTACCCTCTTTCGCATAATTCTCCTTCGCAAACCTGGGGGACGCCCGGCGGGGGAGTCACGCGTTGCCATTCGCAATTTGCGTTTCGAACGCCGGGGAAGAACCACATGCTGGGGCAGCTGTTCGCACGGATTGGCACGACGTCTTTCAAAGCTTCACCCGTTTCTAGATCGGGCAAGTGCTTGATCGAGGGGCTGGAGCCACGCACTCTTTTGAGCGGCGGCCCCAACGACCCGGTGTTGTCCGTCGGCAGCGTCACCCCGACGTCGATCGAGTTAATCTGGGCCGAGCCGACGGACGGCTCGAATCTGTCCCTGGAAGTGCGCGGGCCCGGGGACGAGAACGTCAAAACGACGCCCATTCCCGCCGCGTCTCCGACCGATCCGACCCGTCACGTCGTCAACGGGCTGAAGTCGCAA
>DASVSS010000006.1:0-29269 GCA_036387945.1 Tepidisphaeraceae bacterium
TGCTTGTTGCTCACGATCACGCCGCCTTCGATGCGCACGCGGTCGACCGGCCGTTGCCCGGCGGCGGGGTTGACCTCGGCGATCATGCGGCCCGACTGCAGCCGCAGCGGGTCCTGCCCGAGGCGCTGGTAAACCACCGTCACCCCGCCGTCGAGCGTGACTGTCTTGGCCTGCGGGTCGTAGGTCATCGACTTCATCCATTGCACGGCGATCGCGCCTTCGATGTTCCTCGTCTGCTGCCCGGCAGCGGCGGCGACGGCGGGCTGCGGGTCGTCCACCAGCAACTGCCCGCCGCTGGGGATGCTGACCCCGGCGGGGTCGCCCTTGGCGTCGAGAAGGACGCGCACCTCAGGGGCGAAGGCGAACACGCGCCGCAGAAAATGCTGCGGGTTCTTCGGATCCGCCAGCACGCTGCTGAGCTTCACGTCGTCGCTGAGCGTGACGCCGGCGATCCGCTTGTCGCCGAAGCCGCCAAGCGCACCGCCCTCTGCCGTGGGCTTGGCGGCGCCGGCTTTGGGGGCGACGTCGGCGAGGTCGACCCGCATCCGCTTTCCGATCGCCGACAGGACCGCCCCGTCGCTGCCGCTGGCACGGGCGGAGACGTTGCCGGCCAAGTCGACGCGGTTCTCGGCGGCGAGGTAGTCGAATGAGTCCGACCAGGTGATCTCGACGGGCTCGGGCGGCGCGCCGTCCTTCGGCGTCGTCAGGCCGACGAGCTTTCCGGCGCCGACGACGCCGGCGGTCGCGCCGTCGGCGCGCACGTTGATCGTTTCTCCACTGAGGCTCGATGCCCCATCGCCGACAATGGCGGGCATGCCCTTGAGGCGGACGGTCTGGACCCCGCCTTCGGTCTTGAGGGTCAACTCATCGGCCGCGGCGTTGGTCTTGCCGTCTTGCAGCTTGACGGCCCCGGCGGCGCGCAAGGTGCTGATCGTGGCCGCGACCGGCGCGGTGCCGCGGTCGCCAGCGGCGGCCTCGGCGAACGCCGCCGACAACTTGTCGGCCCCGAGCGACCGCGTCCCGTCCTGCACGCGGACGTGCCCCTGGGCGTCGAGGCCGCTGATGCTCATCGCTCCTTTGGCGTCCGACCTTGCCTGGGCGACGAGCGTATCAGCATGGACGCTGCGCTCCGCGGCGCCTTCGCGCACGGTGACGGCGACATCGCCCTGGGCTTCGATGCGGTCTAGCAGCGGCTTTGCGGCGGTCGATTTGGGATCGAACACCAGGCCAAGCGACTTTGCGCCCAGTCGCAGGTCGGGGTGCGTGACGGCGACGGCGCCGTCGAACGTGGCCCTCCGGATGACGCGCGTGCCGCCGACCGGGGCGGCGAACAGGAGCGTGGCGCGGTCGGTCCACCGCAGGTTCATCGTCTGCGGCGTCGCGCCCGCGGCCGCACCGGCGACGGGCAGCGGCAGCTCGGCGGAGCTGGGGCCGATGAGCGTGGCGGTCTGGCCGAAGAAGTCGAGCGACTCGGTCATGAGCGTCAGCCCGCTGGGATCGGTCAGCCGCACCTGCTCGCCCGGGGCGACGGTGGCAGTGAAGCGGTTACCCTCGGTGGAGGCGACGATCTTGCGCGCCACGATTCCGCTGCCGTCGCGCGTGAGCCGGGCGGGGCTGCCTTCAAAGCCGATCAGCCGGTCTGCCGACGATTTCAGGCCCGCCTCGGCGAGCGGCTTGGGGACGATCGTCAGCTTGCCGGTCCACAGCAATTCGATCGGCTCGCTGGGGCGCGTGGCGGGTGAGCGCTCGGCCCGCAGGGTGCGGGCCGCGGGCTTCGTTGCGGGGGATGACGCCGCTGCCCCCCCGGCGGGCGCGCTGGTCGCGGGGGCGTCTGCCGGGCGCGTGGCGGGCTCGGGTTTGTCGAAGGAGAAAGTCGCCGTGAGCCGGTCAGCGGTGCCGATCTCGTTGCGGCCTTCGCGGACGTGCACGTTGTCCGAGAAGACCGCGTGATACGCGACCGGAGCACTCGCGCGCCACTGTGCCGCGGCCGAGCGGCGGGTGGCGGCGGCACGGCGCTCGGCGCGGCGGCGGCTCTCTTCGGCGGCGGTCTTGGCAGCGACGGCGGCGGGGTCGGCGTCAGCGAGTTCGATCAGGCCGTCGTCCGGCGATGCGCCGCGCGCGCTCGGCAGGCCGCCGAAGGCGTCGATGTCTTTGACGACGAGACGGCGGCCGTGCGTGATCTCGAGGTACTCCAGGCGCTGGTCACGCGCGTTCCAGCGGATCGTCAGGCCCTGGCCGTCGAACTCGTAATCGCCGCGTACCGTGACCGGCACGCGATCGGCAAGCACTTCGCGGCCGTCGATCTGCGTCTGCACGGTGTTGAGCTTCAGGGCCTCGTTGTCGAAGGCCAGGATCGGGATGGTGCAGGTGATCGAGGGCTCGGTCGCGGTTTCGTTCTCGAGCAGCCCGAGGGTGACGTTGTGCAGCGTGCCGCGCGTCGGCGGGCCGCTGTCGAGCGAGTCGAGGCGCTGGGCCTTGCGGCCGCTGTCGGGCATGACGACGTCGCCATAATCCGCCGTGAGCGTCAGCCGCTGGCCGTTGCCGCTGTAAAACCGCGCCTCCGGGCGGTCGACGTGCACCGTGCCATTCTGCGGCGGCTCGTAGCGCTTGGCACGGAACTCGTTGAGCAGTACGCCGGTGTCTTTGTCATAAGTCTGGATCCACACGCCGTCGCCGGCGCCGAGGATCGAATCCGATTCCGTCTGCGTCGAAGCCGTCGTGGGCGCCGGCTCGGTGCGCGCGATCGTCGGCCCACTTTGCACGGCAGGCGAATCGGATTCAAACGTGAGGAAAACGGCAAATGCCCCCGCAAGGACGATCAGCGTGACAACCAGCAAAATGATCGACCGCATGACTGACTCCTTCAGGCCCCGTCCGCGTCGCCTGGCCCAAAGGCCCCATCCGCGACGCACCCATCGCGGGCCCCATCGCGGGCGACGAACCCCGCATTACGCCTCGACGTCGAACATCTTCAATACGACAAGGTCCTGTACGTCGATCAGGCCGACGGGCTCGTCATGTTCGTTGACGACGGGAATTTCGTCCACGCGGAAACTTTTCATCATCGCCATCGCCTCGCTGGCCAGAGCCACGTCGCGGATGCGCTTGGGGTCGGCGGTCATCACCTCGCGCACGGGCTTGCGCAGGGCGGTGCTGTCGTCGGCTGTGACGAGGCGGCGCAGGTCGCCGTCGGAAAAGATGCCGCTGATCCTGCCGGTGGATTCGTTGACGAGGATCACCGCCCCGCTGCGCCGCTTTATGCGGCTGACGTGCCGCAGCACGTCGCCGACGCTGAGGTGATCGAACGCGGTGGGAAGGTTGTCGCCCTTGCGGAAAGTCATCGCCTCGTTCACGCGGATGAGCTTGCGGCCGATCTGTCCGGCGGGGTGGAAGATCGCAAAATCCTCGGCGGTGAAATTCCGCTGGCGCATCACCGTCAATGCCAGCGCGTCGCCGAGGGCGAGCATCGCCGTCGTGCTGGCGCTGGGGGCGAGGCGCAGCGGGCAGGCTTCTTCGATCTTCCCCGTCGCGATCGTGCAATCCGCGGCGGCGCCGAGCGTACTGGTGCGGGTGGAGGTGATGGCAATCACCGGGTGCGAGAGCTTTTTCATGATGCTCAGCAATCGTACGAGCTCGTCGCTCTCGCCGCTGGCGCTGAACATCAGCACGACGTCGCCGCCGCGCACGCTGCCGGCGTCGCCGTGGACGGCATCGGGGGCGCTGATGAAATGCGCCGGCGTGCCCGTGCTGGCGAAGGTCGCGGCCACCTTGCGGGCGATGTGCCCCGCTTTGCCGACCCCGGCAGTCAGCAGCGACGCCGGGCAGTCGCGGATCATCGTCACTGCGCGAGCGAATGCGTCGTCGACCGCCCCAGCCATCCGCGCTACCGCCGCGGCCTCGACGGCGATCACCTGTCGGGCGAATTCTGAGATTTCGGAAACGCTGTCGTTCAAAGGAACGTGGATTATCGGGCGACGGCCATTAGAATCAACGCCGGCGTGGTACGAGCGATCGCGTTCATCCCGTGCGTCGACGTTGAAAAGGATCATTGTGGACTACCGTGTCGAACTTGACGTCTTCAATGGCCCGCTCGATTTGCTGCTATACCTGCTCAAGCGCGACGAGCTCGACATCGCCGACATCCCCATTGGGCGGATCACCGAGTCGTACCTTGGTTATCTCGGGCAGATGCGGGCGGCGAAGACGACGCACGGCTTTGACATCAACATCGCAGGTGAGTTTCTCGTGATGGCGGCGACGTTGATGGAGATCAAGTCGGCGATGCTGCTGCCCCGCGCCGAAGACGAGCCGGCGGGCGACGGCAAGCCGACGGCGGCCCAGGAACTCGCCGACCCGCGGGCGGAACTGATTCATCAGTTGCTCGAATATAAGCGCCTCAAGGACAACGCCCACCGGCTCGAGAAGCAGCAGGCGTCGCACTTCGACCGCTTCCCCCGCGTGCCCGCCTTCCCCGAGGGCGCGGCCGACGAGCCGCCGCCGCTGGACATGGACGAAGTGCAGATCTGGGACCTGCTCGCGGCCTTCAGCCGGCTCATGCAGGACATCGGCACGCGCGGGCCGAAGTCGCACGAAGTCGTCTACGACGAAACGCCGATCGATCTGCACGCGGCCGACATCGAAGACCGGCTGAAGCGCGAGAAGAAGCTGACGCTGCGCCAACTCCTGGTCGGCCGGGCGAGCAAGAGCGAGATGGTGGGCGTTTTTCTCGCGCTGCTGGAACTGATCCGCGAAAAGCGCATTCTCGTAAAGCAGGATCAGGCCGGTGACGAGATGGAGATCGAGAACGCGCCCGAGGAACACCGCAAAACGTACGTCGGCGCGTCGCTCGAACTGTCGAAGGTCGACGAAGAGCCAGGCGAGCAAAGCCGCTAGCGGCTTTGCCTACTGGGAAAGCACCGATTCGATCGCCTTCAACTCGTCGTCGGCGAAGGTCGCCTTCTCCCGGTACTTCACGTTCTCGACGATCTGTGCCGGCCGAGACGCGCCGATGAGGGCCGTTGTGATCGCCGTGCCGCCCTGCGGCCGCAGTGTCCAAGCCAGCGCCATTTGTGCCAGCGACTGGCCGCGCTGTTGCGCGATCGCGTTGAGCCTGCCGAGCTTCGCCTGCACCTCGGGCGTGACGGATTTTTCTTTCAGGAACCCGCCGGGCTGCTTGGCGCGGCTGTCGTCGGGAACGCCCTTGAGATATTTGTCGGTCAGCAGCCCCTGCGCCAGTGGGCAGAATGCGATCGTGCCCACGCCGAACTTCGCGGTGATCGGCAGCAGATCCTTTTCGACCCAGCGGTTGAGCATCGAATAGCTCGGCTGGTGGATGATCGGCGTGAAGAAGTTGTTGGCCTCGCACACGCGGACCATGTCGGCGGTCTGCGCGCCGCTGTAGCTGCTCACGCCGGAGTACAGCGCCTTGCCCTGCCGCACGGCGGTGTCGAGGGCGCCAAGGGTTTCTTCCAGCGGCGTGTTGGGGTCGGGGCGGTGGTGATAGAAAATGTCGACGTAATCGAGTCGCAGACGCTTCAGCGATGCATCGAGCGACGACAGCAGATACTTGCGGCTGCCCCACTCCCCGTACGGGCCGGGGCCCATGCGATACCCGGCCTTGCTGCTGATGATGAGCTCATCGCGGTGGGCGGCGAAGTCTTCCTGCAGGATCCGGCCGACGCGCTCTTCAGCGGCGCCCGGCGGCGGGCCGTAGTTGTTCGCCAGGTCGAAGTGCGTGATGCCGTGGTCGAACGCCGTGAAGAGCATCTGTCGGCAATTGTCGTGGAAGCCTGCTTCGTCGGTGTGCTTCGCGGCGTCGGTGCCGACGCCGCCGAAATTGTGCCAGCACCCGAGGCTGATTGCCGGCAGCAGCAGCCCGCTGCGGCCGCAGCGGCGGAACCAGTCCTGCGTGTCGTCGTAGCGTGTCGCCGAGGGCGTGTAGGTGTTCATGGAGCGGCGTATCATGCGCCGCATGGCGACCATTGCAACGCGAATCGCGGAACTCGGCTTGGTGATCCCCGTCGTGCCCGGCCCGTTCGGGGCGTATGTGCCGGCGAAGCGCAGCGGGAACCTGCTGTTCGTCGCCGGTCAGCTGCCGATGAAGGACGGCAAGCTTGTCGCCGTCGGCGCGCTGCCGTCGACCGCCACCCTCGAAGACGGCCGGCGGGCGGCGCGGCAGTGCGTATTGAACGGACTGGCCGCGGCGCTGACAACGGGAATCGAGCTCGACGCGATCGTCGGCGTCGTGCGCGTGGGCGTGTTCGTAAGCTGCCACCCGACGTTCCACCGCCACTCCGAAGTCGCCAACGCCGCCAGCGAGCTTTTGCTTGATCTGTTCGGCGAGGCCGGCCGGCACGCCCGGGCGGCGGTGGGCGTGGCGTCGCTTCCGCTCGACGCCAGCGTTGAGATCGATTTTGTCTTCGAAGTGCACTAGGCAAAAGACATCGAAGAACGACGCGTGGCAGAGCAGCTAGTACAGTCGTCCCTGCAAGTCGGCCAAGACCCCGTGAACGGCGCGCTCGCCCGCCAGGCCGCCGCGGTTGGTGACGGCGAGAACGGCGCGGTCCGTGTCCGGCACCACTGTGACCGAGGCGTACCAGTTGCCGTCGGTGCCGTCGTGCTGGATGACTTTGATCGGGCCGGCTTCGACGATGTTCCACCCCAGGCCGTAGTCCGTGCCGCCGCCGGCGAACGGGGAGCGGAGCTTTTTGACGGTGTCGCTCGTGAGGAACTTTTTCGGCATTGTCCCTAACTGCACGCCCACGAATTTCGACCAGTCGATTACAGACACATGCACGCCGCCGCTGGGGTTGAAGATCGCAGGAAAGCGGTTGACGGCATTGGGCGAATAGCTTTTGCCCAGAACGTCATGGGCGCGCGGCTGGTCGAGGGTGCCTTCGGTGCCGGGCCAGCCGAATCCGGCGGTGTCCATGCCCAGGGGCTTGAAGACCAGGCGGCGCATCAGATTTTCGTACGGCTCCTTCATGGCCGTCTCCATCAGCGCCCCGGCGACGATGTAGCCGGCATCGGAGTAGTTGTATTCGCCGGCGGGGTCGGCGGGCTTGAGACGCAAGATCGAGCGCAGGTAGTTGTTGCGAATCTGCATCGGCGTGCCGGGGGCGATTGCGCTGCCGATCGTCTGGGCCGTGGTCAGGCTCTGCGGCAAACCGCTGCGGTGGGCGAGGAGCTGCTCGAGCGTTGCGTTGGCGTACTGCGCCTTAATTTTGCCGGCAAACCCCGGGAAGGCGTCGATGACTTTCGACGTCCACTTCATGTAGCCACGCTCTACCAGCCGCGCCGCCAGCGTGGCGGTCATGGCCTTTGTGGCCGAGCCGATGAGGAACCGGTCGGCCCATCGTGCCCGCGTCGGGTCGCCGGCCTTGCGCGTGCCGACGACGGCGACGTCGTCGAGCTTGCCGTCCTTCATCGTCGCCACCGCTAACGCCGGCACGCCGTGCTGCTTTCGCCGCGCGGCGGCGACTTCGCTGACGCTTTTATCGTCACCGTCCGGCAGATCGACGCCGGGGATGTCTATGCCCGGAATATCGATGTCGGGGATCTCTATCCCCGTGCCAGGGATGGTGATGGCGAACAGGGAGCGGGCTTCGAGAGGTTCTACAGTGGAGCGGTTGGGCATGTGATTCTCGACAAGCGTAACAGCAATCAGAATGACGAAGCGTAAATACCGTCCCCGCTGCGCCACGGCGGCCACGCAGGGGTGGCCTTCGTGCTATAGTCTCCGCGCCCGATCGAAGCATTACCCATGATCCGCAGCGCGACATTGTCCGACGTCCCCAGCATCCGTGAGATCATCAACGGACACGCCGAGCTGGGGAAAATGCTCTTCAAGAACTACGCCCAGCTCTACGAGGACGTTCGTGACTTCGCGGTTTTCGTCGACGACGGCGTGGTCGTCGGGTGCGTGGCGGTCGGAATCATCTGGGCCGACATGGCCGAGGTGCGGTCGCTGGCGGTCGAGGACGCCCACCGCGGCCGGGGGATCGGAAAGCAGCTCGTCCAATGGTGCGTCGACGACGCCCGGCGGCTGGGCATTCGCAAGCTCATGTCGCTGACATACGAGCGCGGGTTCTTCGAAAAACTCGGGTTCGCGGTCGTCGACAAGTCGACGCTGCCGCTCAAGGTGTGGAGCGATTGCGTGCGCTGCCCGAAAAACCTCAACTGCGACGAAATCGCCATGGTGCTGGAGCTGACCGACGTTCCAGTACTCGAAGCCCCGCTGGCGATCCCGACGCCACGGGGCGTGAGCATTCCCGTTTTACCCGAAGATGACTAGCGCGTGTTATGCACTTCAAAATGTACAAATTGGCCGATTTCCAGATGCCACGGATAGGTACGCCTGGTCGTGGCACCCAGAGCGGCAGCCCGACCTGCATGCCATTGAAAGTGCACAACACGCTATAAGCCCGCCGTCCCGACTCGACATCACCCCGATTCGTGGGGCGGGCGTCTCGCCCGCCTGGTTAGCCACGCAAGCTCTAGCGGGCGAGACGCCCGCCCCACGGGTGAGTCGCACCCCCACATGCGGCACGAGCAGGCGTTTCATGGCAGAGGCGCCCCGCCCGTGCCGGCGCACGCCGGGGAGATTTTCTATCCCGAAACGACGTGGTTCTGTTATACTCGTGGCCCGCGCCTCGCGGGACGGGTTTCAACCGTGATCGCGGCCCGCGTTGGCCCTGCCGTTGATGCCCTGACCCGCCACACCGGCCAAAGCCGATCCGGCTCGCCGGCCGATAGTTATCGGGCCCTCTGCTTCCTTCGGAGTGATCGAAAATGCGCATCCCCGTCCGCCGCTCTGTTAGGGAGCGTGCGGCGATCGAGTCTCTCGACCGCCGCGTCCTGCTCGCCGCCGCCTCGGTCGTCTCGGCAGCGCCGTCGGATTTGCACGTCGCTCTTCAGGACGAAGAACATCGAGAACTCGGCATCAACCTCGGCGCTACGCCCTACTACGCCACGTTCTGGCCCTTCGCCGACGCGTTGAAAATGGAAAGCCGCGGCTGGATGCACAGCGGCGGCTACACCTCGGTCGCCAACAGCGGCCTTGATGCCAAAGGCAACCCGGTCGCCCCGGGCACCTATCACGCCCAGCCGTTCCAGAACAGCGACCACCCGCTGCGCGCCCCGCGGGGCATTTATGTCGTGACCTGGGACGGCGACGGCGACGTGACGCTGGGCAATCTGGGTTCGCCGGGCAATCCCAGCGCCACGCTCATCGGCGGCTCGGCGGCGGAGAAGCGGCGGGTCTACCGGCTGAACTACAGCTGGCCATTCGTGCAGATGACCAACGTCAACGCCGCGGGCGACAACCCCGTCCGCAACGTGCACGTTTGGATGCCCGACCCCGCTGACGCGGCCACCCAATCGCTCGAGCCCGCCGCCGGCAAGGCCGCGCCGCTCTGGCACCCCGAGTATGTCGCGCACTTGCGCGAAGTCGCCGCGAACACCGGCTACCTGCGCTTCATGGACATGACCGCCACCAACGGCAGTCCCCAGGTGAACTGGGCCGACCGCCGGCCTGCCGATCACACCTTTGCCAGCGGCAAGACCAACTACAAGCAGCTCAACGTCCCCGGCGACCCGAGCGTCACCCGCTACGGCGACATCGGCCTGCCGTGGGAATACGCGATCGAGTTGTGCAACACCCTCGGGGTTGGCGCGTGGATCAGCGTGCCTCATGCCGCCAATGACGATTACGTCCGTAACCTCGCCCGCCTGTTCGCCGGCGTCACGCCCGACAGCCCGGGCCTCGCCGAGGGACTGAAGCTTTACGTCGAGCATTCCAATGAGATCTGGAGCAACGGCAGCGGCTTCGTGCAGGGCGACTGGGCCCAGCAACAGGCGTCGGCGCTGGGGTTGAGCAAAGCGCAGTTCAATGCCAAGCGCGCGGTGGAAGTCTTCCGCCTGTTCGACGCCGAATATTCGGCCGTGGGCGACGGCTCGCGCGCCGACGATGTCGTCCGCGTCGCCGCCGCGTTCAGCGGCAACACCGGCTACACCACGCCCTACCTCGCGGCGATGGACACCTACGCCCACAGTTACGCCGACGAGAAAGTCTACTCCGCCGACGTGCTGGCGGTGACGACGTACTTCGGCGGCAGCTCGCTCATCAAGTACGCCTTCAACGAAGCCAACTGGCTCGGCGTGAACCTGAACAATCCCGACGACGCGACGGTCAACCAGATCTTCGATTACTGGGCGAACGATCTCACCCTCAATGCCAGCGGCACCGGCACCGAAGGCGATTCCGGCAGCGGCGGCTTCGGGACGGCGATGCGCACGCTCGCCCAGCAGTACGGGCTGGATCTGGTCAGCTACGAAGGCGGGCCCAGCCTATACACCGAAACGGTCACGACCTACGTCAAGGACGGCCGGATCGTCACCGCCAGCACGCCGGGGGCGAGCGCGCAGTACAGCCTGTCGAACTACGTCAACGCCAACTTTCCCGACGACGACGCGATTGTCGGCAACACCGACCGCTTCACCAAGCTGCTGATGGCCCTCAACCGCCACCCGCGCTTCACCGAGGTCTACAACGGCGTGTTGCAGATCGCCAAGGCCCAAGGGCTTCGCACGCACGCGCCGTACTCGGACATCGGCGCCTGGGGCAAGTTCGGCCAGTGGGGCCACAAGGAATATCTCGGCCAGCCCGCCGGCAGCGCGACGAAGTGGGAGTTCGTCAAGGGATTCGCCGACGCCGAAGCCCTTGTCCGCGACGTCGACGACGTGCAAGGCGACGCCCCGACGCTGCCGAGCAACCGCTCGCTTGGCAGCGTGTTCGTGGGTGACGCGATGACCCGCGACCTTCTGCCCACGCCCGGCAACGGCAGCGGCGACGAGATTCGCTACGAAGTCATCGCCGGCAAGCTGCCGCCGGGCATGACGCTGAGCAAGATCGACGACAACCTCATCCGCGTCGAAGGCGCCCCAACCCGCGCCGGGACGTACCGCTTTCTCGTCCGCGCCCTCGACGCCCACAACGACCCGGCCTACGCGGTCTACGCCATTACCGCCCAGCCTGTCGCCGGCACGAGCACCGTCTATCCGACCAGCAGCGACACCTTCGCCAGCCAGGGCGAAGCCGGGACGGGCCTGAATGGATCGAACGACTATCTTTATGCCGGCGGGGTGAACCGCACGAGCTACGCGAAATTCGCGGTCAACAGCGGCATCGTCGGCAAGATCGACCGCATCGTGCTGCGCCTCTACGTGCGCAACTTCGAAGGCTCGGTCAAGCCCACCGGCGGCGAGCTATGGCTCGAAGAAGCCCCCAACGTGCTCAAGGACGGGCAGACGAATTGGAACGAAAGCAACCTGTCCAACACCACCGCGCCGCTGACGTCGGTGCGGATCGGCGCTAAAAAGCTGCTTGGCGCAGAGGCCGGCGGGTTTTACGAATTCGACGTCACCGAGTACGTCAAGCGCCGCTCCGCCGAGACCGGCGGAGCGGTGAGTTTTGCCTTGCGCGGCAACGTCATCAACGGCCGCGACAAGTACGTCGCCGTCCGCCTCGCCAGCCGCGAGTTCGCCGGCGGTGAGTACGCGCCGCGGTTGATCCTTACGCAGTCGCCCGCGAACGCCCCCGCCCCGCCGCAGGTGAGCATCCAGCCGATCAATCCGAACCCGCGCAACTCCACAGTCGACACCGCGACGATCGTCTTCGACAAGCTCGTCACCGGCGTCGATCTGGCGGACTTTGCCCTGGCGCGGGACGGTGTGAAGATCAACCTCAGCGGCGTGACGCTCAGCACCGCCGACAACATCACCTACACCCTCAGCGGCCTGACCCCGCTCACGCGCACCGCCGGCCTGTACGCCCTCACGCTCGACCGCGACGCCAGCGGCATTACGGATGCCGACGGCGTAGCCCTTGGCGACGGCGACAGCGAGACCTGGCTCGCCTACGCCAGTGTGGCCGGTCGCTACCTGTTCTACAACAACAGCGCCTACGACACCGTGAGCGACGACAACGCCATCGCCATCGACAAAACGGCCCTGCTGCCCGAGAAGACCGCCACCTTCACCAATTACTCGAGCTATCTCGCCGGTATCAATGGCGTGATGATCGACATCAACGGCCTGCCGGTGAACTCGCTGTCGGCGAGCGATTTCGTCTTCAAGACCGGCAACACCAACGCCGCCAGCACCTGGACGACTCTGGCCAAGGCGCCGGCGATCAGCGTGCGCAAAGGCGCGGGCGTCAACGGCACGGACCGCGTCACGCTCGTCTGGCCGGACAACACGATCATAAAGACGTGGTTGCAGGTCACGATCAAAGGCACTGCCGCCGGCCTGCCGGCTAACGACGTATTCTATTTCGGCAACGCCATCGGCGACAGTGGCAACGCCTACGACCCCGCCACGAAGCTCACCGCCAACGCCACCGTCGATGCCACCGACGAAGTGCTGGCCCGCAACAACCCGCGCACGTTCCGCAATCGCGCGCCGGTCGATTTCCTGTTCGACTACAACCGTGACGCCTTGGTCGATGCCGCGGACCAGATCATCGCCCGCAACCACGCGACGACGTTCCGCAACGATCTGGACATCATCGTCACGCCGTCGTTGAGCGCGTCCTGAGGCGCGCCGGGCCGGGACGCTCGCCAATCGCCCTTCCGGTTCCTCCCCCTCCGGGAGGAACCGGAAGAAGCCGCGGCTGTGGTTTGTCGTGGATTGCCGCCCTTTGTGCAGGACAGACGAAGCCGCAGCCCTCGATCCCGCCGCTTTCCAGAAACGCCCTTGCGAATCCGCCCTCGCCTTGCCATAATCTCCCCTCGCTTCGCAAGCGGCACTGGCCGATTTTCGAGGCGATTCCGCTCCAAAACAAGCGGAAAGTGGCAATTGTCGAGAGCCGCCGGCGTGTGCCGGCGGGGGTAGATAAGCCGGATCGAACCGCGGTTTCAATCGATCCGGGCCCTTTCATTCCGCCGGCCACCGCCACCGGCCCCAGGAGCCACTAAGCCCTAACGGCTTAGCTTCACACCCCAAACGCACTCCACTACCCCGTGGTGTAACGGTAGCACAACAGTTTTTGGTACTGTTTGTTCTGGTTCGAATCCAGGCGGGGTAGCTTGTTGGTTATTTGGGTGTTTGGTGTTTTGATATTTTGGGATTGCGACACGACACCGTGATCGTCCCCCAAATACCAATACATCCAAACACCGAAACACCAAACACAACCATGACCCCTCTCGACCCCTCCAAAATCAAGGTGTTCGCCGGCCGTGCCAGCATGGAGCTGGCGGGGAAGGTGTGCGAGCACATTCAGATTCCGCTCGGGCGGGGTAAGACCGAGTTGTTCCCCGACGGGGAATTGCTGGTCAAGATCGATGAAGACGTCCGCGGGCGGGATTGCTACATCTTTCAATCGTCGTGCCATCCGGTGAACGCGCACCTGATGGAACTGTTCATCTGGATCGATTGCCTCAAGCGCGCCAGCGCCCGGCGGGTGACGGCGGTGATCCCGTACTTCGGCTACGCCCGCCAGGACCGCAAGGACGAGGGCCGCACGCCCATCACTGCCAAGCTGGTGGCCAACCTGATCGAGCGCGCCGGGGCCGACCGCGTCGTGAGCGTCGATCTGCACGCGGCGCAGGTACAGGGTTTTTTCGACATCCCCGTCGATCATCTCAACGCCGCGCCGGTCCTGTGCAAGTGGTTCCAGACGCTCGACCTGCACAACCGCGTGTTCGTCAGCCCGGACGTGGGGAACGTCAAGCGCGCCCAAGCGTATGCCAACCTGATGGGTGGCGAAATCTGCATCATCGACAAGCGCCGCAAGAGCGGCAGCCAGACCGAGGCCCGGCACATCATCGGCGACGTGGGCGGCAAGAACGTGCTCATCGTCGACGACATGATCACCACCGCCGGCACGATGACCGAGGCGTGTAAGATCCTCAAAGAACACGGCGTGAAGGACATCTACATGGCCGCCACCCACGCCGTCTTCGCCCCGCCGGCGATGCAGCGCTTGGCGGCGGCGCCGTTCACGAAGCTGGCGATCACCGACACCATCCGACTCGGGGATCGCGCCGACTCCATCGCCGACCGCATCGTGCGGCTGAGCGTCGCCGAATTGCTCGGCCACGCCATCGCCCGCATCCACCGCGACGAATCGGTTTCGGCGCTGTTCAAGGAAGAAAATGGAAAGTGGTAGCAACGGCCGCGACCAACGCACGGGCCTTTGAACGCCGCGCAGGCGTCCGTCGGATCGATCGCCAGTCGCATATTCGTCAATTTAATTCGCAGGAGAAACAACTATGTCAGCCCCAGTCGCCCTTAAAGCCGAATCCCGCACCGCAATGGGCACCCGCGCCAACCGCCGGCTGCGCAACACCGGCCTGATTCCCGTCGTCGTGTACGGCCATCACCAGGACGTCCTGCCCCTGCAGGTCAACCGCAAGGAAATGGTCCGCCACATCGAGCACGGCACGCACGTGTTCAACCTCGACCTCGCCGGCAAAAGCGAGAGCGTCCTGATCAAGGACGTGCAGTTTGACGCCCTGGGCAAGGATCTGCTGCACGTCGACTTCGCCCGCGTCGATCTCAACGAGCGCGTCACCGTCACCGTCGGCATCGAGCTCAAAGGCGATCCGAAGGGCGAGAAGGAAGGCGGCGTGCTGCAGCAGATCCTCAACGAAATCGAGATCGAGTGCGTCGTGACCGAGATCCCCAGCGTCATCGAAGTCGACGTGTCGGACATGGCCAAGGACAGCAGCCTCTACGTCAGCGACCTGAAGCTGCCGGCCGGCGCGACAGTGCTGACCGACGCCGAGCAAATCGTCTGCAAGGTCGAGGAAATCGAAGAGCAGAGCGAAGAGCCCGAAGTCGAAGGCGCTGCCGAGCCCGAGGTCATCGGCGCCAAGGCCGACGACGCCGCGGCCGATGCCGACGCGAAGTAGTCAGGACGGCAAACCGGATGGCCCGACGAGCAGTGACGGATGACTAATGACGGTTGACCGTCAGCAGATGCAATGAAACTGATCGTCGGTCTCGGCAATCCCGGAAAAGAGTACGTCGGCACGCGGCATAACGTCGGGTTCGACGCCATCGATCGGTTCGCCGAACGGATGGGCTGGGTGTCGGCGGGAGGATTCGACCGCGTTGCCAAAACGAAGTTCGACGCGCTGTCGTACAACGGCGTGCTGAACACCGCTGGCGGCGACGAAAAGATCCTGCTGCTGAAGCCGACGACGTACATGAACCTGTCCGGCCGGCCCGTGCAGGCGGCGTGCGCGTTTTACGGGCTCACGCCCGCCGACGTGCTCATCGTCCTCGACGACCTGGCCCTGCCGTGCGGAAAACTCCGCCTGCGGGCCGGCGGGTCGAGCGGCGGGCATAACGGGCTGCGGGACATCGAGAAAATGCTCGCGACGCAGGCGTACCCGCGCCTGCGGATCGGGATCGACGCCCCGCCGCCGCGGATCGCCGGCCGGGACTACGTCCTCGGCCGGTGGAGCGACGAGCAGAAAAAATTCCTCCCGTCCGCCCTCGACCGCGCCGCCGGCGCGATCGCGACCTGGGCAGACGCGGGAATCGAGAAGGCGATGAGTTTGTTCAATGTGAGTGAATGACGTTTGGGTGTTCGGACGTTTCGGTGTTTTGTGAATCACTCGATTCGGACGTAAACTGTTCTTCCAAACACCGAAACACCAAAACACCTGTAACCAGCGGCCTCCCGTGAGAGGCCAAAACCCAAGCTAGGAAAAGACAATGGCAAAAGACATTTACGAAGGCATGTTCCTGTTCCCCGGCAGCGCCGACGCCGACGCCTCGGTGAAGCGCACGCGCGAGATCATCGAGCGCCACGGCGGCACGGTCGAGACGATCAAGAAGTGGGACGAGCGCAAGCTCGCGTTCGAGGTCAAGAAGCAGAAGCGCGGCCTCTTCGTCATCGCCTACTTCACCGGCCCGGGCGCGGCGATCGCGCCGATCACCCGTGACGTGAACCTGTCGGATGACATCCTGCGCGTACTCATCGTCGACGCCTCGCACCTGAGCAAGGAAGAGATGGAAAAGACCGAGCCGCAACCGATCATCGCTCCGGTCTACACCGACCGCGGCTTCGGCGGCGACCGGGGCGGGTTCGGCGGGGATCGCGGCGGGGACCGCGGGGGCGACCGCAGCTACGGCGACCGCGCCCCGCGCCGCCGCGAAGAAGAAGCCCCCGCGAACGGCTGACCGCTTAGCCGTGGCGGCCACGCCGCGTGCCACGCGCCCCTATCGAACCCTTTGTAGGGTGCGGCTTGCCGCACCAGTAACGACCCGTGCGAAGGACCGCACCCTACGGAGAACCCAATGGCAGATTACAACAAAGTCATCCTCCTCGGCCGCCTAACGCGCGACCCGACGCTGAAGTACACGCCCAGCCAGATGGCGATCTGCGAGTTCAGTATCGCGGTCGGCCGGAAGTTCAAGACCGCGTCGGGCGAGCAACGTGAAGAGACCGCTTTCGTCGAATGCACCGTCTGGGGCAAAGGCGGCGAAATCTTCAATCAGTACATGACCAAGGGCAAGCAGGTCATGATCGACGGCCGGCTTAAGTTCGACAGCTGGGAAGACAAGAACGGCGGCGGCAAGCGCTCGAAGCTGACCGTCACCGTCGAGGATTTCCAGTTCGTCGGCAATCGCGGCGACGGCGACCGCGCGCCGCAGGGTGGCGACGAGGAAGGCGGCGGCGCTCCGCCGCCCCGACCAATGGGCCGCCCTCCCCAGCAATCCCGCCCCCCCGCCGCCGCCCCGCAAGCCCAGCCGCAGGCGCCGTACGGGGAGGAACAACAGTTTAACGAGGACGATATTCCATTTTGAAGAAGAATTAGTGGTTAGGAGTTAGAAGTGAGTGAGACGAGGGGAATGCATTTCCCTAACTCCTAATTCCTAACCACTAATTTCTTTACCTCCCCAATGGCTGCGGCCGGGCATTCGTCGTCGCGTGACACGAAGCCAAGCCGCTAACTCCCTTTGAAAAGGACAACCATGAGCAACTCCGTCAAAATCCTGTTGAATGAAAGCGTCCGTCACGTCGGACGCGTCGGTGACGTCGTCGACGTCGCCCCGGGCTACGCCCGCAACTACCTCCTGCCCAAGGGCCTTGCCGTCGAGCCGACGAAGGCCAATTTGAAGAAGGTCGAAGAGCGCAAAAAAGAGATCGAGCGACAGGAGCGCGAATTGCGCGCCCAGCAGGAAACGCTCATCAAGCAACTCGCCGGCGTCGAGATCACGATCGAACGCCGCGCCAACGAGCAGGGCCACCTGTTCGGCAGCGTCGGCGCTAGCGACATCGCCCACGCCCTGCAGCAGCAGGGCCACGCGGTCGAGGCCGCCGACATCAGCCTGCCCGGCAAGCTCGACCACATCGAGAAGTACAACGTCGTCGTTCGCTTCGCCGACGATCTGGAGACGGAGATCAAGGTGTGGGTCGCCCCTGATGCCGACAGCAAGGCCGCCATCGACGCCTACGCCCTGGCCCACCCCCCCGAAGAGAAACCCGCCGCTCCCGAGGAGCCCGAAGCCGATTCCGAATAAGCCGCTCCGCGGCTTAGCTCCAAAAAGCCGGTTTCGAGCACTGGTAAAACAAAAGGCACGAAGAAGACCCTTCTTCTTCGTGCCTTTTTTATTTCCCCACCCGACGGATCGATAAATGTGCACACCCGGTGGACAGCCCGGTGGATACCCCGTCGTGCCCCGCTCCAATCGGCCGGCCGGGTCTGTCCTGCGTTAAACTGATCGGTCGTCGATCGCCGATTTAACTAACGATCGTTCGGACGATGTTCGTATCATCTCACTTTGCTGCAACGAAGGCCCGACATGACTGAAACCCTGCGCATCGCCGGCACGGATCTGCTCGACAAGCTCCCGCCGCATTCCACCGAAGCCGAGCAGTGCCTGCTGGCGTCGCTCCTGCTGGACAAGGAACTCGTCGGTCAGGTGCTGCCCATCGTCGAGCCCGACGCCTTCTACCTCGCCGACCACCAGATCGTGTACGGCCTGATCCATTACCTCTACGAAGCCAACCGCCCCATCGACGCGGTCATCCTGCGCGAAGAACTCTCCAAGCGCGGCCAGCTCGACGAGATCGGCGGCACGGCCTACCTCGCCGAGCTGCTCAACACCGTCCCCAGCGCCGCCAACGGCATGCACTACGCCGCGATCGTGCGCGACAAGTACCTGCTCCGCCGACTCATCAGCGCCAGCAACGACGCCATCCGCGAGGCCTACGCCCCGCACGAGAGCGTCGATCTCATCATCGACAAGGCCGAGAAGCGCGTCTTCGACATCGCCGACAAGAAAGTCGCGGGCACGAGCATGGGCCTCGGCGAGATCGCGATGCAGGTCTACGAGATGCTCGAGAACAACGACAAGCGCGGCTTGCCGACCGGCTTCTACGAACTCGACGACATGCTCAACGGCCTGCAGGCCGGCGAGATGATCATCGTCGCCGCCCGCCCCAGCATGGGCAAAACCGCCTTCGCGATGAACCTCGTCGAAGCCATGGCCGGCGCCGGCCATGCGTGCGCTGTGTTCAGCCTTGAAATGTCCAAACAGCAGCTCGCCCAGCGCATGATGTGCAGCCGCGCGCAGATCGATGCCCAGCGCGTGCGCAAAGGCCTATTGACGCCCAATGAGTTCCGCAAGCTCGCGCAAATGGTCAACGAGATGCACAAGATGCCGATCTGGGTCGACGACTCCCCCGGCCTGACGATCCTCGAGCTGCGCGCCAAATCCCGCCGACTCAAGCAGCAGCACGACATCCAGGCCATCATGATCGATTACATGCAGCTCATGGATAACCCCGGCGTCGAAAGCCGCCAGCAGCAAATCAGTGAGATCTCCCGCGGCATCAAGGCCATCGCCCGCGAGCTGAGCGTCCCCGTCGTCTGCCTCAGCCAATTGAACCGTGCCAGCGAAGGCCGCGACGGCCACCGCCCCCGCATGAGCGACCTCCGCGAGTCCGGCAGCATCGAGCAGGACGCCGACGTCGTCGCCCTCCTGCACCGCGAAGATTACTACCGCCAGACCGAACCCGACTTCGTCCCCGACAACATCGCCGAAATCATCATCGCCAAACAACGCAACGGCCCGACCGGGACGGTGAAGCTGACGTTCGACAACAAGACGACGACGTTTAAAAACCTGGCGAGCCAGATCGATACGATATGAACCTCCACCGGGCGAAACGGATTAGTCCAACGGGCTGACTGCCGACGCTGCCCCCCTTCCCGCCCCCTTGGCAAAAGGTAACTGCATGGGCCTCGAATGAAGTTGACAGCGTTCGGGCTTCATCTTTACACTCGATGCGAGAAAACTCTGTGGAAATGATCCGATGGCAATACTGCCGGACCTTGGGGTCAACCTCTTGGCCGATTCAATATGGCTCGGCGTGGGTGCTGGCGTGCCGCTGGCAGCCCGTGCGATTCAGCATCGGATACGACGATCTCGTGCCCTGCGCTTCTGGAATCCCACCTGCTTAGACGACGTATACATCGTATTTGGTGATCGGCCGCAGCTTCGTAACGCCGACCCGGATCAGGATGGCGCGTTTGTACAAGAACACGATGCGTACGCAGTGGCAGACCTCAGGCTCGTGCTAAGTCGGGTGTACAAGCACGTCGAAATCATCACAGACGACATCGCAATTGCGAAAGAAAATGTCGCGATTGTGTCGATTGGCGGGCCGATCGCCAACAAGTTTTCTCATAAACTATTCCGCGAGATCTCGCCTCCGTGGCAATTCGAGGTCAACCAAGGCCAAGCCAACGCGCCACGTGCTATCGCACATTGCGGTAACACGCGCGACAAGCGGTATGTGACGAAGCGGGCTCCCGAGGGTGCAATCCAGGAAGACTTCGGCATCCTTGTGCGCTGCATGCGCAACGGGGCCGCCGGTACAAAAATGGTGCCAGCATTCATACTCGCTGGTAACTATGGAATAGGCACATGGGGAACTGCGTCGTACTTTGCTAATCGGCGAAATGTGCCGTCCGTCGAATTAGATAAGCCCTTGTTGCAATGGGTCACCGAAGTGAGCCCCAATGGGGGTATGAAGCCTACAACGCGTTTGTGCGTTGTCCCACCGCTGACGTGATCCGGCCTAGCACACCTGCTACTGCGTCCCGTGTCGTTAATAAACTCACTCCGTTTTGGCATCTTCCAAGAATGTCGTACACGACAAGGGACGCCGCGGCATACGCGTCAGCATATATGCCTGTGCATCTACGTACTCCGATTCCACAAGTGTGCACATGCTGAAAAGTTGGCCTGGACATATAGCGCATACAACGAATGAATACCAGATCGGTCGGCCACTCGGCGATCCCGCAAAATCACTTCAGCGGGTCTGCCTACGGCGTATGCGTCACTACCGGCCGTTCCTGCCCCGGGTCTCCGGCGTAGCGGGCTTCCAGGGTGCCGGTGGGTTTGAGTTGGACGGTCAGGGTCGGTTTGCCGTTGGCGTCGTAGGCGAGACGCCACTGGGCGTTGCGGTCGCGGTCGGTGGCGGCGGTGAGGAGAAGGTCGGGCGGGAGCCAGAGTTCGGGGGTGTCTTTTAAGTTGAGCTGCTTGGCCTGGCTGAGGCGGAAGTACTGTTCGAGATCGCGTACTTGCCGGCCGTGGCTGGCGTTGAGGCGCGCGATGCCGCTGAGGGTGGTCAGGGCTACGCGCTGTTGGCTGATTAGCTTGGTGTTGTCTTTGTTGTTCTCAGTCCAGTAGCGTCGCCACGCACGTTCGAAGGCGCGGTCGTCTGGCACGGCGGCGCGCCATGCGGCGGCGACGTCCTTCTCATTTTTGGAGTCGGCAACGCCCTGCACGAATGCTTCGTACGTCTTGCGGCTGTCGGCGTCGCCATGCATGAGGTAATGCACGATCGACCACGACTCGTGGTAAAGCTCGTGACGGAAATGCCTGTTCCATTCGGCTTGGCCCATGGCGAGCAGGCGGTCGAACCGGATGAACGTTTTGCCGCGCAGCATCTCGGCATTGGCGGCCACTTGGCGGGCGGAAACCGCGCCGGGGAAATAGCCGTCGCCGGTGAACCCGGCATGATCGTAATACTCAGCCGTTCCCTCGTTCAACCAGGCCGGCCACGGGCCACCACCGATGATTTCCTCCGCGTATTGGTGGAACGCCTCGTGGACGACCGTCGGCCATTCGGTGCCCTCGTGGAAGTACATCAACAGCATACGCTTGCTCGGCAAGTAGCAACCGTCGGATTTGCTCATCGAGCCACGGACTTGCAGGTAGTCGGTACGATTGGTGTAAATCACACCGCGCAGCAGGCCCGGGTTCCGTTCGCGCGATCGGACGAACGAGAAGTCGCGCTCGAACTGCTCGTACGCACGGTCGAGACGGACGAGCGCCTCTTTCACCTGATCGCGGCGAAGATCGGAAACGACGCGGTAATACTTTGACTCGTACTCGGCCGCGCTTGTCAGTGCGCAAGAGAGCAAAACGACAAGAATGAAGATGCGAAACATCCAAGCCCTCCGGGAAGTGCTGTCTCCTCAGAAAAAGGCGGAGAGCGGCGCGCCGAAGGTACGTTATGACGGTGACGGTGTCACGGACACCGAGTGACGGTTGCGGTACGCCGTGACGCTGAATAGTGCCCCAACTGCAATCGAACCCGCAGCGCGCAGCGCCTTTCCGAGGAAAACTAAAATGATTCTGCGCCGCCTGCCGTGCGTTGGATGACGGCACTACGTGAAAGTGACGTCGCCGGCGCAGCGCGCGGGGTGTTAGTGGATGGCGTGTGCACGCGGCAATCTCGCGCGGGATCGGATTCGGGTGGCCGTAAGTCGTGGCCGGCGGCGGCGGGATGGGCGGTTTGGCGTGCGGCCGGGGGCGTGCAGAATCGCGCTCAAGGTATGGCCGGCGATGGAGTTGCTGGTTTCTGCGCGATTGAAAATGGCAGGAACGAAAAATTGCCGGGGCATGCGTGGGAAAGCGGCGGCACTTCCAAAACGCGACCGGCGTCGGAGGCCAGGGGTTGCCTGAACGACCGACGCCGGCGTTGGGGTGTGAAGGGGGACGGCAGGCTAGATGGCGCTGGCCGTGGTCTCGATTTCGAGCTTGTCGGTCTCTTCGGCTTCGCCTTGCTTCAGGCGGTTGGTGCCTGCGCCGCCGTCGAGCAGGTCGGTATCAGCGCCGCCGTGGAGGTCATCGTTGTCGTCGCCGCCGAACAGGTGGTCGAGGCCGACCTGGCCGAAGAGGCGGTCGCGGCCGGCGTTGCCGTTGAGGGTGTCGTTGCCGGCTTGGCCGAAGATGCGGTCGTCGCCTTCGCCGCCGCTGACGTTGTCGTTGCCGGCGCCGGCGAGGCACTTGTCGTTGCCGCTGCCGAGGTCGATCGTGTCGTCGCCTTCGCCGCCGTGGACGACGTCATCGCCGCCGTTGGCGTTGATGGTGTCGAGGCCGGAGAAGCCGGCGATGAGGTCGCGCCCGGCCGAGCCGGTGAGCACGTCGTTGCCCTTGCCGCCGTCGATGAAATTGCGGCCGCCGGTGGCGATGATGGTGTCATCGCCGCCCATGCCCCAGAGGCGGGTCCAGCCGCGCGGGCCGCGGCCTTTGCCGTCGCCCTTACCGTTTTTGCTGGCGCGCTCGTCCGACGCGCTGCCGCCGGTGAGGGTGTCGTTGCCTTCGTAGCCGAAGAAGTTCTGACGAACGTTGACTTCGCTGCTGACGGTGAGCGTGTCGGAATTGTCGGCGCCGTGCAGGACGACGCGGCGGACTTTTTTAGAGTCGAACGACGTCGTCGTGCCGTTGATCTCGACGTCGTACTTCGTTTTGTCGTCGCTCAGTTTAACGGTGATGACGTTGGCCATCCCGTCGTCGCCGACGGCGCGGAGCACGCCGCCCTTGAGCGTGGCCGACAAGTGGCGGCGGCCTTCCAGGAGTTCCAAGGTAGAGGTTGGGTTCGACATCGCAATCGCCTTTCGTGGTGAATGACTGTTCGAGAGCTACGTCTGACGTGCAATTGGGGCGACGGCAAGTCAATCGGAATGCGCCCGCGACGGGCGGCGTCGACGCGCCGGCGGACTTCGAATACGGGTCGCAACGTCCGGTAAAATCGTTCATACTTGCGCGGCCGGCCAGCCGTCATCGGCCGGGGTTTTCGGGAGCGGGGTTGCCATGCATTTTCCGCGAATCGTACCGACCGTCATCGCCGTGCTGCTGGCGTTGTTGAGTCCCCACCGTCCGGCGTTCGGCCAAGCCGCGCCGGCGGTGGTGCTGAAGTTGAAGACGTTCAACGACCCGCTCTCCGGCGGCATGCCGTCGCACACGGTGCTGGTGCCCGACGGCTGGACTGCCGAGGGCGGGGCCTGGTGGGCCGGGCCGGCGCTTTTCAAGATTTTGCCGAGCCAGGACATCAAACTCATCGCCCCGGACGGGCGGATGGTGCACATCGGCCCGAGCTTGGGGGCGGTAGATTACCGACCCTCGCCGATGGCGCAGCAGCAATACAACGCGCGGCGGCCGGCGGAGAAATCGGCCGAGGGCGGGCAGCTCGTGTTGTACATGCCCGACAACCTCGCGCAGTGGAAGCAGTTCCTGCTCGAGAAGGCGTTCCTCGCGTCGTTCCCGGCGGCGCAGAAGATGCGGATCGACAACGTCACCGTCCTGCCCGAATTCACCGCTGCGCTGCAGAAGCAGCTCGAGCCGCTGCGGCAGATGCAAGCGGAGACCGACCGGATGGGGCAGATGAGCGGCCTGCCGTCGCGCAGCACGTGCGACGGCGCGGTGATGGCCGCCAAGTGCCTCTACGAACTCGACGGAAAGAAGTGGGAACACCTCATCGTGTTCGGCACGACGTACTTCGCGTCGGACTCCCAGCTCGGGCGGCAGATCTTCTGGGGCATCGAGCCCAGCGTGTCATACCGCGCCCCACTCGGGCAGCTCGACACGAACATGCCGCTGATGCTCGCGATCGCCAACTCGGCTCGGCCGACGCCGCAGTGGGCGAAGATGAAGGCAGACCACGCCGCCGCGATGCAGCGCATCGACGCCAAGGGCGCCGCCGATCGTGCAAACATCATTGCCCGGACCGCCCGTGAGACGAACCAGATCATCAACGACGGCTACAACGCGCGCCAGGCGAGCCAGGACCGCAATCACGAGCAGTTCATCAAGTACATCCGCGACGTCGATGATTTCGCCGTGCCGGGCGGCGGTGGTGCGACGGTGCAATTGCCGAGCAACTACAGCCGCGTTTACGGGACGAGTGACGGGCAATATTTGCTGTCGAGCGACGCAAATTTTAATCCGAACTTCGACCCCTTGTTCAAGGACAAGACGTGGGACGAGTTGCAGGCGGTGAAGCGTTGAGGTGGTGAGCGTGGCGAGTGCGCTTGCCGCTGAAGCGGCAAGCCCGGGAGAAAGTGGCTTGGTCTTTGACGCGTGTGGATTGTGTCCTGATGGGTGACACGCTCGAACAAATGGCGTGCATGGAAGTGCGCGGCGGGAACGTGCCGGCGAACGTCGGGATGGCGTTGCCGGGGCTGTCGCTGCACGTGATCTCGCGGCCGTACCACGCGGCGGCGGGCGGGGGCGACGTGCACTTCGTCAGCTCGTGCGGCACGGGGCGGATCACGCGGCTGCTCGTGGCCGACGTCGCCGGGCACGGGGCGGACGTGGGAGCAACGGCTCGCATGCTGCACGGGCTGATGCACCGTTATGTGAACTACATCGACCCGAGAAAATTCGTCGAAAGCATGAACGACGCGTTTGAGCGCCTGACCGCGTCAGGGCAGTTCGCCACCGCGATCATCGGCACCTACTTCGCGCCCACGCGGCAGCTCAGCCTCATCAACGCCGGCCACCCGCCGCCCCTGCTTTACCGGGCCGCGACCGGGACGTGGTCGCTCCTGGAAGACGCCAACGGCGTGACCGAGACGAACTTTCCACTCGGGGTGGTGGCGCAGACGTCGTACGAGCAGCTCGATCTGCAACTCGACCCCGGCGACGCGGTCGTGTGTTACACCGACTCGCTCCCGGAATCGCGCGACCCGCTCGGCGAACTGCTCGGCTACGAGCGGATCGTCGCACTCGCTAACGCCCTGCCGATGACCGAATCGATGTCGGCGTGGCTGGAGAACTACCTCGGCACGATCGACGCGATCTCGCCGGGCAACCTGCTGGCGGACGATCTCACGGTGCTGCTGATCCGTGCCAGCGCCGGCCCGGCGCGGGCGACGTTCGGACGGCAGTCGGCGGGCACCTTCAAGGCCCTCGGCCAGATCCTCCGCCGCAAGCGGCCGATCCCGTGGCCGGAATGGACGAAGCGGAACATCGGCGGCGCGATTCTTCCGTGGCTGAGTCGACGATGAGTGCCGCATGCGTCATCGTCCGCCGACGTGGCGTCGAGAGGTCCGCACCTCGCGGCCGCGCGGTGGTGTTTGCGTCAGAACAGGCACCCACGGCCCGGCGTATCAGACCGTGGCACCCAGGGCCGTCGATTGCGACACATCGGCTTGAAAAATGCATGACACCCTCTAGCCCCGGTCACGCGGGCCGCCGGGCTTCTTCGGCCGGCGCGCCGGCGGGGCGGCATTGGCGGTCCTGGCCGGTTTCTTCGGCCGGCCAGCGGCGTCGGCGGCGGCAGCGCGTTCGATCTTGGCGGCGATGGCGGCGCGGAGTTCGCGGATCTCGCTCGGGTGCAGGATGCGCGAATCGCCGGGCTTGAGATTGCCGAGCTCGAGCGGGCCGATCTTGATGCGCGTCAGCTCGCGCACCTTGTGCCCCACGCCGGCCAGCATCCGTCGGACCTGGCGGTTGCGGCCTTCCTTGATCGTGATCTGCAGGACGCTGCGCTCGCGGCCGCGGCGGATGATCTTGATGTAGCTCGGGCCCGTCCGAAAGCCGCCTTTGGTCGGGTCGGCCAGCCAGATGCCTTCGCCGAGGCGCTCCACCGTCGCCGGCGAAACGAAGCCGTCGACGACCGCGGTGTACGTCTTGGCGACGCCGAACTTCGGGTGCGTGAGCTGCTGCGTCAGCTCGCCGTCGTTGGTCAAAAGCAGCAGCCCCCGGCTGTCGGCGTCGAGCCGGCCGACCGGATAAACCCGGCGGTCGAAATTCGGCGGCAGCAAATCGATGCACCGCTTCTGCTCGCCCTGGGCGACGTTCGTGCAGTACACGCCCTTGGGCTTGTGCATGGCGATGTAGACTTTTTTGCCAATCTCCGGCGCGTCGAGCTTGATCGGCTCGCCATCGAGGGTGACGTGGTCGGTCGCCGGATCGATGATGACCGGCAGGCGCGTGCGCGTCTCACCGTTGACCGCGATCCGGCCCATCTCGACCATCTCCTCGATCGCCCGCCGACTCGAAACGCCGGCATCGGCGAGGACTTTTTGAATGCGTTCTTTCATGGGAGCTCGACATCTTAGCACAGTCGGCGGGCCGGCGTTTGGTCCCCTCTCCCGGTACCTCGGGAGAAGAGAACCAAAGGGTTTCAGAGTCGGTCGACGCGGCCGGGTTCGTCGGCTTCGATCAGGTCGCCGCATTTCGGGCAGCGCCAGTGGCCGCGGAAGTCGATCTTCGCCGTGCCGCGCAGGTCGGTCCCGCATTGCCAGCAGCGCGAGCCGCGCTTGTTGTGATGGCGTCGCCAAAGGACGACAAACACTGCCGTCAGGATCAGGGCGGGAAACGCCATCAGTCCGAGGCCCGCGCAGGTCATAGCGGGAACGTCACTTCCAGAAATATCGCGTCGCTGCCGGCCATGACGACGGGCTCGTTCATCACCGCCGGGAGCAGCAGTGTCGTGCCTGCGCGGGCGACGACCGGCTGCGCCAAGTCCTTTACGCGGACGGAGATGTCTCCTTGCAGCACCATCCACACCACCGGCCGGTCGTTGGTGATGACTTGCTCGACGCCCTCGTTCATCCGCACCTTGTCGATGCCGAACTGCGGGGCGCGGACGAGCGCCGTGACGGTCGTGAAAAACCCCGCCGTGTGCCGCTTCGGCGGGGGCGGGGGCTCGTTGCCGCTGAAGTCGATGCACTCAAGGGCCTGCTCGACGTGCAGCTGTCGCAGCTGGCCGGTCGACGGGTCGACGCGGTCGAAGTCGAACACGCGGTACGTCGTGTCGCTGGGCGTCTGCACCTCGGCCACGAGGCACCCGGCGCCCAAGGCATGGACCGTGCCGCTGGGCAGGTAATGGCAGTCGTTCAGCTTTGCGGGGATCGACGCCAGCTTGGCCTCGCAGGTGCCGTCCTTGATGGACTGCTCGAACTGCCCGCGGGTGACGCCCGCCTGCAGGCCCTTCAGGATGCGCGCCTCGGCGTCGTGCTGCAGGACGTACCACGCTTCGTTCTTCACGTGCGCGCCGGGGTGGGCGTCGGCGTACTCGGCCGGGGGGTGGACCTGCACGCTGAGGTCTTCACGGGCGTCGAGATACTTAATCAGGATAGGGAATTGCCCATGCTCGCCGGCCAGCGGCACGTCGCCGCACAGCTCGGCGCGGTGGGCAGTCACAAGCTCGTGAAGCGTTCTGCCCGCGAGCGGGCCGTTGGTCAGCTTGGCGCTGATCCAGTCCTTCGAGCCATCGACCACGCCGGGCGGGAAGTCGTACAGCTCCCAGCTCTCGCCGATCGGCTTATCGGACGGAAGCAGTTTGCCCAGAACGGTGTCGAGCTTGCGGCCGCCCCACATCTTTTCAACCAGCCGCGGGGCGAAGATCATCGGGTAGAGCATTTTTTATCCGTCGCATTTCCTGATTGTGCCGACGTTGATCGGGGTTAATAATTCCGCGTTGATAGTCTCGCTGTGCGTCGTTGGCAATCCGCGGGCCGCCGTGCCGGCCCGGTTCTCACCGGAAGTGGACGTAAAAACCAGAATGGCCCTCACCGATCCCACCCCGCTCGCGGCCCCGGCCGGCGAAAAGTCGTTCGTCCTTGACACCAACATCCTGCTGCACAACCCGGCGGCGATGTTCATGTTCGCCGACAACGAAGTCATCATTCCGTTCGACGTTCTCGAAGAACTCGACAAGTTCAAGACCGCCTCCGACGAAGTCGGCCGCAACGCCCGGCAGTCGATCCGGTATCTCGACACCCTTCGCAAGATCGGCAACCTGCACGACGGCGTGCGCGACAAAGTCACCGGCGGCAGCGTGCGTGTCGTCATCGACGGCGACATCCGCAACTGCCCGATGCTCAACGTCGATTCGCCCGACAACCGCATCCTCAGCACCGCCTACACCCTCGGCAAAACCGGGCGGCCGACGGTGTTCATCACGAAGGACATCAACGCCCGCATCAAGGCCGACGCCCTGGGCGTGGCGGCCGAAGACCACGAAGCGACGAAGGTCGACTTCGAGCACCTCTTCACCGGCTGGCGCGAGATCACCATTCGCCCCGAGCAGTTCGACCGGCTCTACACGGATAAGCAGATCGTCCTCGATCTCGAAAAGCCGCTGATCGCCAACGAGTTCGCCCTGCTGCGCGACGCCTCCAATCCCGACCACACCGCCGTCGCGCGCTTCCGCGCCGACACCGGCGCGCTCGTGCCGCTGCGGCCCCGGCGCGGGCCGACGTTCGGGCTCGCGGCCCGCAACATGCAGCAGCAGATGGCGCTGGAGCTGCTGCTGGACGATTCGGTCAAGCTCGTCTCGCTCATCGGCTCGGCGGGCACGGGCAAGACGCTGTTGGCGCTGGCGGCGGGCATGCAGAAGGTGCTCAACGACCAGTCGTACGTGAAGCTGCTCGTCGCCCGCCCCATCATGCCCCTCGGCCGCGACATCGGCTATCTGCCCGGCGACAAGGACGACAAGCTCAAGGCCTGGATGCAGCCGATCTTCGACAACATGTCGTACCTGCTCTCGACCCGACTCAGCGGTGAAGCCAACGAACCCAAGAACCACGCCAAGCTCGACAACGTCGAGCTGCGCATCCAGCAACTCGTCGACGGCGGGCAGGTCGTGCTTGAGCCGCTGACCTACATCCGCGGGCGGTCGATCCCCCACCAGTTCATGATTGTCGACGAAGCCCAGAACCTCACGCCGCACGAAGTCAAGACCATCGCCAGCCGCGTCGGCGACGGCACGAAGCTGATCCTCACCGGCGACGCGACGCAGATCGACAACCCGTACCTCGACGCGTCGTCAAACGGTTTGTCGTACATGGTCGAGCGCCTCAAAGGCAAGCCGCTCGTCGGCCACATCACGCTCGGCAAGAGCGAGCGCAGCGAGCTGGCGAGCCTTGTGACGGCGGAGTTGTAGGGCGTAGTCCCTCTGACACACAGATCATTCAATGCCGCCTTTGTGGCGTGGGCG
>DASVSS010000007.1:0-8740 GCA_036387945.1 Tepidisphaeraceae bacterium
GTAGCGGGCGTCGAGCTTGACGTTGCCCGCGCTCGTGCGGGAAATGGTGAACGTCGCCGAGGAGTTGATGCCGCCGAAATCGGCAAACCCTGTGCCGTTGAAGCCGCCGTAACTCGTGGTCTTGTACGTCCCGCCGGCGAGCGCGGCGTTCTCGGCGGGCAGGGTCACGGCGTCGCCTTCGGGCGGGGTCACCGCCGCGGCGTAGCCGAACCGCACGGAGGTGGTGTCATTGGCGACGACCGTCACCGCTGACAACGGCGCGACCGTCGTATCGGTCCCCGACGGCTTGATCGCGCGCACGCTGTACTCGCCCGGCGCCAGCCGTGAGAAGGACGCCACCCCGGCGCTGTCGGTGATCGCCGAAGCTTCGCCGGCGTCGTGGACGGCGTCGTTATCGAAATCGAGGTACACCTTCACGCCCGACATAGCGGTGTCGGCGGAATCGAGCGAGGCCGAGCGGTTCTTGTCGTTGAACACCACGGCGGCGATCCCACCCGTCTGTGGCGGCGGGTCGACTGGCGGGGCTTCGCCCAGGGGTGTGGTGTAGCCGGCGTAGTGGCTGCTGGTCATCGCGCCATGGACGGCTTCCTGGATCAGGCTCTGCACCTGGGGGTTGTTCAGCAAACTGGTGCTGTTGAGGTACCCCGACGTGGGCGCAACGCCGCGCGGGTCCGTGCCGGTGATCGAGCTGTAAAAGCTCAGGCCGATGACGTACGAGCCCAGGTCGAACGTCGGGTGCGACTGGTCGGCATAAAACGGCAGGATCGAGTCGATCCCCGTGCCCGCGAACCGCCCGGCCTTGATCATCTGATCGATGTTGTACATCGCCTCGCCGACCGGCACGACCCGCGCCAACGGCAGCGACGCGGTTTCCGGCGCAGCGGCCTGGGCGCTGCGCAGGGCGGGCATGAACTGCTGGGCGAACGACCGGGTGAAGTAGTTGCCGTTCCGCCCGGTGCCGCTGTCGACATAGGTTTTGACCCATTCGGCCGAATAATCAAATGCCTTGCCCGTCGGCTGCATCGCCGAGGTGACGTCCGTCCGCCGCATCGAACGGCTGTAGACCAAACCCTGCACGCCCGGGCTGGCGGCGGCAAAGGCCTTGAGGAAGCCGACGGACATCGGCACGTCGGCCTCTTCGCGCGGGCCGGTGCTCGAGGGCTGGACGTCGGTATGCAGCCGCCGCTCCTGCGGCTGGAGCGTGACGGCGTCCCACCCGTACGCCGCGGCGTTGGCGTAATTGCCCCAGGGATTGCTCACGCCCGGCCGCTGCGGGTCGATGCCGGAGAAGACGCCGCCGTTGGTAAGGTAATAGTTGTACGCCTGCGGGAAGCCCGATCCGGTCTGGCGGCCGAACGACAGCGGCGAACTATCGCGGGCGAGCAGTTGCGTGAAGCCGGCGTAGCCCACGCCGTCGGTCATGCTGTTGCCGAGCATGAACACGCGGCGCGGCATCGTCGCCGCCGCGACATTGGCCTGCCCAGCGGGGGCGGTCAACGGCTGGGGGAAGAACTCAGACACAGCGGCCATCAGCCGACGGGCTTCTAAAACTTCTAACATATGGAGATGACCACCACTGAAACCGCGACTTCAGACCGCTTACGCACGCCACCGGGGCTTACCCTTATAGTCGCCGCGAAAACGCGGGCACAACAGATATTCGCCCGCGCAACAACCTCGCCAGCCGGCGGTTCCGGCCCGACGGGGCCCTGAACAATCCAGCCACGCCCTCTCTACGGGCGTCCAGGAGCGCCGGTGCGGCTATAATAACGCTTATGAAGTATTTCTACGGCGAATTCGACGGCGAAGAGTTTCCCAGCCAGGACAAGCTTTTCGGCCTCGACCAGATCATGAACTTCATCCTGCAGTACGGCGACGAGGCCATGAAGGCCATGCAGCAGATGATGGATAAGCCCAAGGACAACGAAGTCAGCGACCTGCTCGAGCAGATGCTCAAGGACGGCATGCTTGATAAGGACGGCAAGGGCAAACTGCGCCTCACCCCTAAAGCCGTCGGTAAGATGCAGAGCCGGGCATTGATGGAAGTGTTCAAAAATCTAAAAAACGGCCAGCGCGACGGGCACGAGAAGATCACCGCCGGCCCCAACGGCGAACGCATCGACGGAACAAAGCCGTACCAGTTCGGCGACACCCTCAGCGAACTCGACCTCCACGCCACGCTCCGCAACGCGATGCAGCGCACGTCCGCCGAGCGGGCCCGGCCCGCTCAGGCGCCCGGGAGCGGCGGCCCGGCGGGCGGCATCAAGTTCGCGGAGCGCGATTTCGAAGTCCACCAGCACGAGGGCCACTCCACCGTCTCGACCGTCGTCCTGATCGATCTGAGCGGCTCGATGATGCGCTACGGCCGGTTCATGTCGGCCAAAAAGGTGGCGATGGCGATGCTGGCGCTGGTGCGCAGCCGCTTCCCGCAGGACACGATCGACTTCGTAGGCTTCTACAGCGGTGCGCAGAAGATCCCCGAGATCGGCCTGCCGCTGATGATGCCCAAGCCGGTGACGGTGTACGACTACCAGGTGCGGCTGAAGGTGCCGATCGACAAGCTCGACAAGGCCCCGCAGCACTTCACCAACCTGCACATGGGCCTGCAAATGGCCCGCCGCATCCTGCGCAAACGCCCGAGCGAGAACAAGCAAATCTTCATCATCACCGACGGACAGCCGACGGCACACATCGAAGGCGACCACGTTTACTTGCTCTACCCGCCCGACCCGCGCAGCACCGCTGCAACGCTCAAGGAGGCCGTGCTCGCCGCCCGCGAGGGCTGCCGTCTGGCGACGTTCGCGTTGATCGAGGATTACTACGGGATGGACTGGGTGGGATTCGTCGACCAGCTGACGAAGCTGACCAAGGGCGTGGCCTTCTACACCAGCAGCGGCGAGCTGGCGAACTGCATCATGGAAAGCTACTTGAGCGGGCGGAAGAAGAAGGCGCACATTGCCTGACGAGAACGGCAAAACGGGAGAAGTAAGACGCAAAAGCCCAACGCGAACTTACATAGTGGCATGGTCGCTCAAGGAACCATGCCGGCGCGCTGGCGTCTCGGGTTGCCCCTTTCACCTCGGCGCGATAGAGTCTTCCCCCCTTAAGGCAGTATAGCTCAGTTGGTAGAGCGCGGGATTCATAAGCCCAAGGTCACTGGTTCGAATCCAGTTACTGCCATTCTCCGCCCGGACGCCCGATCGCATCGGCCCGCGGCTTACGACGCCATCACGCGGCTGATCGTGAAGACCGGCAGGAGCAGCGCCATCGCAATGCCGCCGATGATCAGGCCCATGACGACGATCATCGCCGGCTCGATGTAGCGCGTAAGCTCGGTGATCTTTTCCTTCAGCTCCTGCTCGCTGTACCCCGCGACCTGCTCCATCACGTGGGCGAGCTTGCCGCCCTTTTCGGCGCTGCTGATCATTTGCGCCACGGTCTTGGGCACGAGCGGGCTTTTGAACAGTGTTTCGCTCAGTTGCTTGCCGATGTGCAATTGCTGCTCGACTTCGACCCACAGCGCTTTGAAGTACCGATTGCCGCACAGATCGCGCGCCGTCGCGACGCAGTCGACCAGGTGCACGCCCGAGCCGGCCATCGTGCCGATCATGCGCAGGCTGCGCGAGAGATAAAGCTGCCGGAACATCGCCCCCAGCAGCGGGACCGACAGTTGCAGCGTATGAGCGATCCGGCGGCCGGCCTCGACGCGCGTGGCGAACAGGTACGTCGCGGCGCTGCCCAGCAGCACGCCGGGGACGATGAACATCCAGTGCCCGATGAGGGCATCGCTGATCGCCATCAAAATCTTCGTAGGCACCGGCAGCGCCGCGGCCTTGCTGGCGTACAGCGCCGTGAAACGCGGCAGGACGAAAATCAGCAAGGCGATCGTCGTCAGCGACGCGAACGCGAACATGATCGCGGGGTACGTCAAAGCGCCTTTGACCTTGCGCAGGATGTCCGCTTCGTCGCGCAAGTATGCGGTGGCGCGCTGCAGCATCTTGGGCATCTGCCCGGATTTCTCGCTCGCCTTGATGAGGGCGACGAACAGCGTCGGAAAGGACTTGGGGTGCCGACCCAGGGCAGTGCTGAAATCGCCGCCGCTGTTGACCTGCGAGGACAGGTCCAGCAGAAGCTTCTTCACCTTGGGCTTGGCGGCCTGGGCGGCGATGCAGTCGAGGGCTTCGCTGAGCGTCACGCCCGTTTCGACCATGATCGCAAGCTGCGTGGAGATCTGAATGACCTCGGCGCGGCCGATGCCGATCCCCGCCGCCCCGCCGCCGCGCTGTGCCACCGCCGCCGCCTGCACGTTGACGGGGAACTTCCCTCCCGCGCGCAACTGCTTGCCGACCTCGCCGACGCTGGACGCGGTCATCGTGCCGGACGAGCTCTGGCCGGCGGCGTCGCGGGCGGTGTAAGTGAAGGCGGGCATCGCTGTTTACGCATCGGCCATCGAGTGGCGCGACTTCACCTTCGTTAGCCGATCATCGGGGTGCCCAGAGATGAATGCACACGGCATCCGGGGGCGTGCGCAACAACGTCTAAGTCGTCACGCGGTAGACTTCGTCAAGCGTGGTGATGCCGGCCTTGACCTTCTCCAGCCCGTCGATGCGCAGCGACCGCATCCCCGCCGCCGCCGCCGCCTGGCGGACGTCGTTGAGCGTCGCCCCGCTGCTGATCTTCTCGATCGTCGCGTCGTCGGGCACGAACAATTCGTACACCCCCACCCGCCCGGCATAGCCGAGGTGGCGGCACTTGTTGCACCCCTTGGGCTTGAACAGTTTCTCGACCGGCCCGGCGAAGCGCTCGATCTGGCGCTTCTCGTTCGGGGTCGGCTCGTACTCTTCGCGGCAGTGCGAGCAGAGCTTGCGCACCAGCCGCTGGGCCAGTACGCCAACGACGGTCGCGCCCACGAGGTAAGGCTCGATGCCAAGGTTGTACAACCGCGTGATCGCGCCCGGGGCATCGTTAGTGTGCAGAGTGCTGAAGATCAGATGCCCCGTCAGCGCCGCCTGTGTGGCCAGCCGCGCCGTCTCGCCGTCGCGGATTTCGCCGATCATCATCACGTCCGGGTCCTGCCGCAGCAGCGCCCGCAACGCGGAGGTGAAGGTGAAGCCGGCCTTGTCGTTGATCTGGAACTGGTTGATGCCCCGCAGGTTGTATTCGATCGGGTCTTCGACGGTGCAGATGTTGATGTCGTCGTCGTTGATTTCCTGCAGGCAGGCGTAGAGCGTCGTGCTCTTGCCGCTGCCGGTCGGCCCGGTCACGAGGATGATGCCGTTGGGCAGCGCGAGAAGCTTGCGCCACTCTTTGAGCGTTTCGTAGCCGAAGCCGAGTTTTTCGAGATTGACCGACGCCTTGTCGTTATCAATGACGCGGATGACGACCTTCTCACCGAACCGGCCGGGCATGGTGCTCACGCGCAAGTCGATCGGGCGGCGGTCCATCATGACGTGGATGCCACCGTCCTGGGCGACGCGCCGCTCGGCGATGTCCAGGCCGGCCATGATCTTGATCCGGCTGCTCAGGGCCGCGCCCATTTGGTGGGGCGGACGCAGCTTTTCGACCAGGTGGCCGTCGATCCGGTATCGCACGCGCAGCACGCCGTCGCCGGGCTCGATGTGGATGTCGCTGGCGCCGTCCTTGACGGCATTGTAGACGCAGTAGTTCACGAGCTTCACCACCGGCGAATCGCCGGCGGCCTGCTCGAGATCGGCGATGTCTTCGATCTTCTTCTGCTCGAGCAGGGTGAAGTCTTCGGGCCTCACCTCGTCGATGATGTCGTCGATGACGAACACCTTGTCGTCCGGCAGGTACGTCTGGAGCGTGGCCCGGATGTCCTTGGCCGTCGCGGCGACGAGCTGCACGTCCTTGCCGGTGATACGCTCGATCTCTTCGGCCAGGAACACGTTCGCCGGCTCGGCGCAGGCGACCGTCAGCACGCCTTCGACGTTGAACAATGGCAGCACCGTGTGCTGCTCGAGGAACTCTTTGGACAGCAGCCCGATCGCCTTCGGGTCGGCGACGCGCGGCGTCACGCGGGCGAATGGCACGCCGTAGGTGTCGGCCAGGGCCTCGCAGATCTGCTCTTCGGTCGCCATGCCGCGCTCGACGATGATCTCGCCGAGCAGCTTTTGGCCGCTGCTGTGACGCTGCTCGTCGAGCGCGCGCTGCAACTGCTCGGGCGCGATGATGCCGCGATCGAGCAGAAGTTGGCCGAGCGGCTTTCGGGTCGCCGTCGCGATCATCGCATTCCTTTCAGCGCGACCGTCAGATCCTGCTCGATATCGAACCGGCTGCTGAGGCGCGTGATCTCGAAGATCTTGCGGCAGTGCTCGTCGGGGTTGACGACCTTCATCATCCCGAACAACTCGTCGCACCGCCGCTTCACCCAGAGAAGCGTTTCAAGGCCTTCGCTGTCGATGAACGGACAGCGCTGCAAGTCGATCGCGAAACTGACGATATGCCGGTCGTCAATCGTTTTTTCCACGGCCTTGCGCACCGCCGCCGACTGCTCGCCGGCCAGGTCGGCCTCGACCGTAATCACGCACACGCCGTTGTATTCGTCAGAGGTGATCATGATGGAAGGTGCCAGGAAACAGGAGTCAGGAGTCAGGAGTCAGTCGATGGGGTTCCGCTCGCGCGGGACGTCACTTCGGAATCGTTTTTCCCTTTTCACGCGACCCTCAACATCGTGTGCAACTCGATGAGTTTCGACGCCTGCTCGTGGTGTCCGCTCGTGAGTTCACGCAGCCGCGGTTCGCCGATGCGGATGAAGGCCTCGGTCAGTTGCGGGTCGAACTGCGCGCCGGCGGAATTCTTGATTTCCACCATCGCCACCTCGAACGGCAGCGCGCGGCGGTACGTGCGGTTGCTCGTCATCGCGTCGAAGCTGTCGGCCAGGCAGATGATCCGGCCGAGCAGCGGGATCGCTTCGCCGGCGAGCTTCGACGGATAGCCGCGGCCGTCGTAGCGCTCGTGGTGGTGCAGCACGCCGGGCAGCACGTCTTCGAGCTGCTTGACGTCGCGCAGGATGCGCCCGCCGATCTCGGGGTGCTGCTTCATCAGGGCGAACTCCTGGTCATCGAGCTTGCCCGGCTTCTGCAGGACGTGCTCGGGCACGCCGATCTTGCCGACATCGTGCAGCAGCCCCGCCATGTAGGTGCGCTCGATGATCGGCTGCGGCAGGCCGGCATTCACCGCGATCTCGCGGCCGATGAGCGCGACGCGCTCGCTGTGGCCGCAGGTGTAGGTGTCTTTGGCGTCGACCGCGCTGACAAGACTGTGCAGCAGGCCCATCATCAGGCCGCGCACGTCCTGGAACAGGATCGCGTTCTCAAGATAGATCGCCGATTCATTGGCGATCGACGTCAGCAGCTTGGCGTCGACGGTGTCGAAATCGCCGTCGCTTTTGTCGAAGCAGAACAGGCAGCCGAGCACCTGGCTGTCGCGCTGCAGCGGCACGGCCAGCAGACGCTGCGCGTGCTGCGCGATCCATGCGAAATCGCCATCGGCGGAAAGGTCGTTCACCAGGATGGCGGCGCTTTTCTTTTTCAGCCGCTCGATCATCTGGTCGCTGAGCTTGTGCACGGCCCCGGGGGGCAGGCTGGTCGCGCCATAGAGCACCGGACCGCGCGGCTCGAGGTTTTCGGCCTTGAGCACCACGCCCATGCCGCGCACGCCTACGACGTCCATCACGTCGAGGCACGCCTGCTTGAAGAACTCGCTCGTGCTGCGGTTGACCTTCATCCCGCCGCTGAGGCGGTAGATCAGGCTCAGTTCCTCATAAGTGTTGGCGAGTTGGCCGGAAAGGCTTTCGACTTCGCGGTTCAGCCCGTCGAGGCGGAGCTGGTCGCGCAGCATGTTCGCAAGCTGCCGCGTCTCATGCCCGATGGCCAGGGCGTCGAACGCCGGGGTCGCGGCGGCTTCGCCGCGCAGCCATTCGGGGTCGAGGCCGAGTTGGGTGCAGAGCTTCTGCGTCTGGGCGTCGATGCGGAAGGATTCGCTGCGCCCCATCAGCGCCACGATCGCCTGCAACTGCCGACGGTCGGTATACGCGAAGGCGGCCATGATCGTGCCGGGCATGGGCTCGCAGACATTGACCTCGCCGTCGAGCGACGTGATCGGCAGCGCGACGCCGAAGAATTGCTGGCCGCACTCCCCATAGCTCAGGACGGGAATGGCAAAGCGCTGGAGAAACGTCGCGGCCTTCGGGTCGGTGAACTGCACCGTGCCGTCGGCGGAAAGAACGACCAGGCACAGCCCCGTGCCGCGGAAGCGGGCGGCAAGGGCGTCCAGCGCCAGCCGCGAGAGCTCGAGCGACGGCGCGCTTCCGGCTGCGTTCATGACAGGCTCCCGGCCGTGGCCAGTATTTCGTCGACGGTCGTGAGCAGTTGGCGCGGCGAGAACGGCTTGCTGATCATCCGCACGATGCCGCTCTTTTCGGTCTCGCTCTCTTCGAGGTGCGAGCCGCGCGCCGACAGCATGATCGCGGGGACGTGCGACAGCGCCGGATCGGCCCGGAAGCGCTGACACAATTCAAGCCCGTTCAGGCGCGGCATGTGGTAATCGGTAATCAGCAGGTCCGGCGCCTGCGCCTTGGCCAGCTCCCAGGCGTCCTGCCCGTCGCTGGCGCAGACGACGGTGAAACCCGCGTTGCGCAGCTTGAGCGACACGACATTGAGAATGTGCGTTTCATCGTCGGCGACTAAAATTGTTCTGCTCACGACTGCCTGCTTTCTGC
>DASVSS010000008.1:0-8722 GCA_036387945.1 Tepidisphaeraceae bacterium
TGTTAAAGTGCCAAAAAGGTATTCGCTTACAGAAAACAAGTAACATTAGCCTCCTTTTAGAAAAGTGACCTAAATGACAATCGGTGAGTTCCGTACCCGGTTGCGCGACAAGGGCGACCAGACGTACCGGTCCGACTTTCGCCTGTTTCTGCGGGAGGCGCGTGACCGGTACGGCCTCGGGACGCAGGCCGAACTCGCCGCCTTCGTTCAGTTGCGAACCAGCTCGATCCGCGGCCTCGACTTCGTCCGCCTCTTCGATCGTGTGACGAAAAAGGGAAGCGTCAGTTCTCTTAATTTAGACCGGATCGCGCACGTCTTCGGCTTCGTCAGCGGGCCTTTGCTGATCGACGCCTTTCTTCGTTGGCGGACAACCCGATCATCCACAAGCAGGGGAAATACGGTCTTTTCGTTCGATCAAAACGGCAAACGATATTTTCTCAGTGAGCAGACCGAATTCACATTGAACGGCGACCGCTATCAGGTCGCCGAACCCGTCGATTCGAAGCTGGGCCGCGGGGTGTCTTACGCGGCATATAAGTTGTCGAACGTCGGATCGAGGGCGGAAAAGGTCTTTCTTAAAACCATCGACCTGCGGCTCGGCAACGGTTCGATGGACTTGGAAGACCGTGTCCGCAAGGCCACTGAACGATTGTGGCAGGAGGTTCAGATCCATCGAACCGCCAACTCTATTGACGACGGCATCAAAGGCCTGGCTCGCGTGCTGGATTATGGCACGCTCCCACTCGATCGCTTGAACGCAAGGCAATTGAACGTCCCCTTGACGGTGACCCAGTGGGTCTTCGGCTCCAACCTTGTCCAAATGATGGATCGGCCCGGACAGCCAGGCGCGCCTACGCGTTTTGACGTCGGGTCGCTTGTCCGCCACGTGCGGGATTTGATACGGATCGTCGCCAGACTGCATGGGGCTTCGATCGTGCATGGGGATCTAACACCTTCCAACGTCATGTTGGATACCGATAGCGGTCGCATTATCGTGGTCGACACTGGCGAGTCTGCACTTCCCGCGCCCGACAGGAAACATCCTAGCGGACACTCTCAACTCGGAGGGCCTTTGCCCGAAGGGGGGATCGGCGGCCCTCTCGACTTTGGCCATGACGTGTACTTCTTGGGCCGGACGATATGGTACATGGTGACGGGAGAAAGATTCCCTGACTGGAAAAAGGACACCACTTCACATAAGGTGCGCGACACTATTCGCAATAAGCTGGAGGGAAATGACGATTATTACCGATCGCTCCTCGACGCCGAACCGGGCTTGCCGGCGATGTTGGCCCAAGCGCTGCACCCAAACCCTGCCGAGAGAGCATTGCAGGCGGGCGATTTGCTGGAAACATTGGACTTGTATGACCGTTTAGGGCAGCCACGACTGACTACAGGAAACGACTCCGGCGAACTCGTCATGCGGCTTGGCGCCCTGCGATCGCAAATCACGGAAAGCAACCAACTTTCGCGGGAGTATTTTCTTAATGAACTACGTGCGGCGCGGTCGGTCTTAGACCGATTGACCGAGACCGGGGGTGATCCAGAAGTTGACGCCGCCGACCTGCTCAAACCGCTGGAAGAACTGCTGGCTCACAGCGACCGCATCGGGAATAATGAACTAGGCGTTTCTATTTTCAACCGCGTGACGCAGCATCAGGTCGCGCTTGTCGCCCGCCGTGCCACACAGATGCTGCGCTACGGCCGGCTCATGATCGAGGGCACTCGGGACACGCTGGTGAACGTCGTTTTAGACCTGCTGGCGACCCTCTCGCACAATGACGCATTCTTGACGGCCACTACACCGCATATGTGGTCGTCCGGTAACCTTGGGATCGCCGGTCGCGTTTTGGAGGCGAACCATTTGATCGCGCGTCGAGGTGTTCGCATCCGCCGTGTCATCGTTGTCAACGACCGAAGTGATCTGACCCTGCGGATGGTTCGCGCGCAAGCGGTGATGATAAATCGGCTGAGTAAAGAAAGCGTGCCGACGACCGGGCGGCAGTTGGGTAGTGAGGGCGTTTTCGTCGGCGTGCTAGACGCCGCTCGCGTCAAGGGGCCACTTTGGCTCGACGGAAACCATGTCGCGCTCGCGCAGCGGGGTTCGACCACCGTATCGTTAAGCTTCCAACTCGGGCAGGAACAAACGATCCGGGCCCTGTCGCTGTGGAACATTCGGTCAGCACCGTTTGTCGAGCACCGCCTGGCCGTTCTGCAGGAAGCGGTCGACAAGTCGACCGAGGTGCGAGAGTGGTTGGCGTCGCACAAGCCTCCTGCGCCGTCAAAACGTTGAAATCCTCGTACGGCATTTTATTCAACGCCCCTTCCGGCTTTAGGCCACCATTTGGTCACGCCTGTGCGACGGCCTCCGCAATTTCCAAAGAATGACGTCATGAATTCGATTGGCCGCCTGGCAGGTACCGGGTCGCAACTCGCTGTTGCACGGGACGTGGCCGCAAACGGCATCTTGGTATCGGCCCCGCAGCGGGGCCCGAAGCCGACTGGGGCGTGGGGCTAAGCTTCACGTCCAACAAAGACTTCAGCCGTAACAACACGCTTTACTTGGTGCGGCACCAGATAAAGGTAGACGGCACGTTGCGTGATCGCGAGGCGCTGAAACTGATATTGAACATCCGCCAGGTGCATCAGGAGTTCGCCACGTTCGTCCGAAGCGAAGCATTTCATACTGCTGTCAGAGAGGAAGGATTTGAGCGGGTGAAACTGTTGGCGCGTGAAGCGGGCTATCCCGGTCAGCGGCACTCGTTCGAGTCGATTAAGGCTGCCAAGCCGGTGCCCGGGACAAAGGACTTCCTCAAGGAGGTCTACATCAAAGACTTTGCGGACCAGCAACTCCTGATCCGCGAGCAGGCCGTTCGGATGGAAGTCTGGAACGCGAAGCAGGGCGAGAAGAAGGTACGACGAGAACCCCGACAAAAAAGCCGGACCTTCGAGAGGTCCGGCGGGAACGGATGTGGCGAGGCTTATACCAATGCTAAGTCCGTCGGCTGTGCAGCCGGATGATCGCCTTTCGGATCGCCAGCATGGAGCTGTAACGGCAGCCAGGCATTGACGCGCTTGACCGTCTGCCGGTCCTCGATTTTGCCACTGGCGGCATCGGCGAAGAGTGTGACGAGCGCGTCAAGCAGTTCGCTCTTCTTGCGCGGGTCGCTCACATTCGGGTGGTGTGCCCGTCCGTGAAGCGAGGCGAGCAGGTGACAGAGTTGGACCTTCTGGTAGCCGGCCAGCCACGCCGCGTCCGGCCGCCACGACCGCCGCAGGGCCACCTGCAACACCTCTGACAGTCGCCGAATCAGATCACTGCCATGTCGCAGGTGGGTGGTCAGAGACTCGACGACGAGCAGGTCGATCCACTGTCCCACACGTGCATCAGGCAACTCCATAAGCCGCTGAAACGCGGTGGCCTCATCAATGGAGTAATCCTGGGCGAACGGGTCGAGGGAAGCTCGCTTGTCCTTCAACCGCTCGAAGGCGGTTGACAGGAACACCTTGTCGCTCGTCGCGTGCAGCGTGACCGCGTTCGGCTCGTGCCGCACGGCGAGCGACTCGCCTCGAACCTTCTCGTACAGGATCAGGGCCAGGATGCGTCTGCGTACGCTAGGCGACTTGATCAGCGCCTCACGCACTGCCAGAACCTGATGCATGAACACGTCGGCAAGCTGCCGGTCGCTTAGGTCATCGGACGTCAACAAGTTAGGCGAGCTGTCGGGCTTGCCGTCACCGTTGGTCCGGCCGTTCATGCTTGTTGGCTGCTGGTGCGACCTCCGTCGCCGCGGCAGGCGATACTCACGGCGGACCTGACCGTCGGGGTAGAGGATCAGGAACACCGTCGCCACCGCCTTCGTCGCGTCGGAGTGGAACGCGGGCGCCTTCTGCTCGACCTCCTGCTGCTCGGCCTCCAGCGACTCCAGCTTTCGCTGGATCGTCTGAAGCGCGCGATCGTCCTCCTCCGTGACTTGGTCGAGCTTCGCCTCCCACCGCTGCCGGCGGTCGGCGAGCTTCTCCAGCACACGGGTCACATCCGGGTCGAATTCTCGCTCCGGCACGTCCATAGCCAACGGCTGGTCGTGCACGTCCTCGTACAGGCCGGCGACGACTTGGCTCCAACCCGTTTCTAGCAGCGTTGCACGATCGGCTTCCATTGCCTGCAACTGCGCCGCCATGAACGTTTCACGCTCGACGAGCACGTGTTCGGAGAACAGGTCACGGCTAACACTGCCGTCGGGCAATGTCGATACGTCGAACAGCGCGTACTTCGCATTGATCCAGCCGTGCCCAATGATGTTGCGCACGTGCTCGGCGTGACGTGGGTGGCCGTTCAGTTCCTCCCACACGACCGTCTGACGATCCGGTGGAACGGAGGCAAACGCGGCCGCCGTGGGCAGGTCGATCGAGTTCTCTCGAAACGCCTGCTTCACGACCTTGGCCAGCCCCGCCAGCCGCATGCGCTGGCGAACGTAACGTTCTGTTACGCCGAATGCCGAGGCGATGGCGTCCACGCCCTGCGCCTCCTCGGCGGCCAGACGCGAGAACGCCTCGGCTTCGTCGAGCGGGTGCATCTGCTCGCGCACGACGTTCTCAGCCAGGGCGATCGCCTCGGCGGTGGCATCGTCGACGTCCCGCACCTCGCAACGAACCTTCGGATCGTCGCTGCTCCGCCCGTGGATTTGACAAAGAGCTTTCAAGCGGCGGTTGCCGGCGATGATCCGGTACTGACCCGGCTCGTCCGCCATCGGCCGCACAATCAGGGGCTGCACCAAGTCGAAGGCGCGGATGGAGGCGACCAACTGCTGCTGGGCCTCCGGCGTCGGCTTGACCCGGCGCGGGTTATCCCGGCCCGGGTGCAGCTTGGAGAGGGGGATTCGAAGAGTAGAGACACGCATGACAGGCTCCTTTGCTTGAGGAACAACATGGCGGTTCGCGTACGCACGCGATGACCGCCGCTTCTGTCACCAGCAAAGCACGCTTTGCCGACGCGCGCAAGGAACAACTTCACGCATTGCGAAGCGGATTTACAGGTCGATCCATGAGGAAAAACCGCCCCTGTGCGGCGCGGCCGACCGAACCTATCTACGAACGACGACGTTGGAAGACGCTATGGGAACTGCGGCGGCTCAATGACATAGCGCGGCTGGCCGGGCGTCGTCTCGACGCTTTCGCGCACGTCGATCAGGTGCTTCTCGATACGGCCGAGACGGCGGATGATGTCATCGAGCTTTTGCTCGACCGTGACGGGCTTGGGACGATCCGGCCGGGAATGGAATGGCCCGCCGGTATTGTTGGATTGGAACGGCATACCGTTAATTGAATTGTAACCCGACCTTGGTGCTGAGTTGACGCACGCGGTCTTCGAGCACGCCGATGCGCTGCTCCTGGCCGGTGACGTGGAACTCGATCCGGTCCAGGCGGCCGTTGACGGCGGCGAACCCCTCCTGCATCCGCGCGTGCGTCTCCTCGAACCCGCGGGCGACGCTGAGCGCCAGTTCCTCAATCAATGCTTCTGTGGTTTTGTCCGACATGTGGATGATGTGGTTACTGCTAATACCCGCAGTTTATCACAGTAAAGCCGGCTTGTCGCGCCCCACCGGGTCGCGCCGAATCGCATACTCATCTATAATGAACACGTCGGACTGACCCCCCCTCCGCGAACTGACTCCCGGACACGTTCCCGTTACCCCGGCGGCTGCCACAACCACAGGCGATGTCGCCGGCCGGCTTAGCTTCATTCTTTCGACACGGCGTGCAGCGCGGCCTCGGTACGCCACGATCGGGCGTGATCGATGGAGCGGGAACGTGCGCGGGCATCAGATTGTTTCATTCCGCGACACACGCATCATGGACAGTGACTTCATCGAACTCGGCACACGGCGGGTCTGGGGCGGCGATGCCGCCTTCGGCCTTTCGCGCCTCGACCGCCGCCAGCACTTGTTCGTCATCGGCAAGAGCGGCACCGGCAAGACCACGCTGCTAAAAAACCTCATCGTCGCCGCGATCGAAGCGGGCGAGGGGATCGCCTTGCTCGACCCACACGGCGACGTCTCGCAGGAGTTGCTCGACCTCATCCCGCCCTGGCGGACCGACCACGTCCTCTGCTTCGACCCCGCAGACCTCGATCACCCAATTGGGCTCAATCTGCTCGCGGGCGTGCCGCCGGACCAACGTCACCTCGTGGTCTCCGGCGTCGTCGGGGCATTCAAAGGGATGTTCGGCCATTCGTGGGGACCCCGCATGGAGTTTTTGCTGGCGATGGCGGTCGCCGCGCTGACCGAGTGCCAAAACGTGAGCCTCCTGGCGTTGCCGCGCATGCTGAGCGATGACCGTTATCGGCGGTGGGTGCTCCGGCAGGTAACGGACACGGCGGTCGCCCATTTCTGGGTGGAGGAGTACGAGCGTTGGGACGACCGATTCCGCGCCGAGGCGATTAGCCCCGTGATTAACAAGGTCCAACGCGTGCTGCTCGCCGCCCCGATGCGGGCGGTGCTGGGCCAAGTGCGCTGCGGCATCGACGCGCGCTTCGTCATGGACAACCGCCGCGTCCTGATCGCCAATCTGTCCAAAGGCCGGCTTGGCGCGGACAACGCCAACTTCCTAGGCGCACTGCTCGTGACACAGTTTCAACTGGCCTCCATGGCCCGGGCAGGCATTTCTGAGCACGAACGAGTCGACTTCACGCTCGTGGCCGACGAATTCCAGAACTTTGCCACCGACGACTTCGCCTCTTTATTGTCGGAAAGTCGCAAGTACCGCTTGTCGCTCGTTCTGGCCACGCAGTTCGACGCCCAATTGCAGGACGACGTCCGCAACGCCGTCTTCGGCAACGTGGGGAGCATCGTCTCGTTCCGCGTCGGCGAGTCCGATGCCAGGGTCCTCGCCCGCGAGTTCGGCAACGACTTTACCTTAGAACACTTCACCGACCTGCCCAATCACGAAGTGATGGTCAAACTGCTCGACCGGGGCGTGCAGCGCGTCCCGTTTCTGGGAAAAACGCACGAACCGGCGGGGCGGGGGAACGGACGAGCGCACAATGTCCTCAGCCGCTCGCGCCAGCGGCACGCCCGGCCGCGGGCGGTCGTGGAAGACAGGATCCGGCGGTGGTACCGGCAACGACAGTGAGGTTCCCATGGGAATATTCATGCTCCTCGTTCTGCTGCTCTTGGTGGTCGGGAGCAGTTTGCTTCTCGGCGCGTATTTCCAAGCGTGCGAACAGAAGGCCAACGCCGAGGCCCGTGCCGCAGAGGAACGCCGGGCAAAGCAGACGGCCGAGGCCGCGGAGGCCCAGCGCAAACTGAACGAAGAGCGCGAGTGGAAGGCCCGCCATGCCGAGTTCGAACGCGCCTCCCGCGAGCGTGCCGAGGCCGAAGCGCAGGCGATCGTGGCCAATGCCATGGGCCTCGTCCCGCACCTGCAAAACGGGATCGACCGCGCCAAAGGCTTTGCCGCGGTCGATGAGATGCTGCGGGAAGTGCTGCTGACCCGCCTCGTCCGCGGCAAGTACCTGACCGTCAAATACGTCGCCAGCCCCACCGGACGGATGGCCTTGGAGTGGGTCGTCACCCACGCACGGCTCGATGAGGCCCGCGTCGCGCTGTTTTGCGACGACACCAAGATCATGAGCGACGTCGGCACGTCCAACCGCTGGGGCGGACAGGTGCACCGAGGCGTGGCCGTGCGTTTGCGCTTAAGGTGTACAGGCCCGAGAGCGATCTGACGGTCGATAGCGTCAGCTTCGAAGTCTACATCCCCTCGAAGAATCAGTGGGCCAGCGCTGTAGAGCAGGTCGGACCCGTCGCTCCGGTAGCCACCCCGGTCGATCCCGCCACCGCGATGGAGCGGGAGATCGACACGCAGCTCACGCAGACCTTCACGCTGCTGAAGAAGAAAAAGTCGGCGTACGAAGCGCTCGACGCATCGGGGGCAGCGGCGACGGAAGAGGAAGCCGAAGAGTACAAGGCCAAGATCGACGGCGTGATCGCCAAGGTCGGTGATAAGTACGAGGAATGAACCGCCGGCGTCGGAGTAGCCGCTGTTGCGCGCATTCGCCGGCCGTGGGATAATCGGGCCAGACCCACGTCCTTTAGCGACCGTCGTTCCTTGTCAACAACCCGCGACCCTTTGCCGTCCCGCTTCGCCGGGACAAGGAGATGTAATGCGCACGATCCGCGATCCGCCCGACCCCAAGCCCGTCCGTCAGTCGATCGATTGGCAGCGACTGCTCGTCGACGCCGTCACCAAGCCCGGCATCATTAGTTCAGCGTATACAGCATTCCATTCATTTAGTACCAGCAACAGAATCTGGGCCTACGTGCAGTGCCTTCAACGCGATATCGAAGTCGGTCCTATCCACACGTTTCGCGGCTGGCTGAGGCTCGGCCGACACGTCCGTAAAGGCGAAAAAGCCTTGACGCTGGTGATGCCCGTCACCATGAAGCGCAAGCGGCACGAAGCTGTACCGAACGGCGCGCTGCCCGACGATACACCTGCCGACCCGATGAACCCGAGGCTGACATACACGCTGTTCATCGAGCGGCCGTTCTGGTTCGCACTGAGCCAGACCGACGGCGAGCCGTACACGCCGCTTTGCATTCCGATCTGGAATGAAGAGATGGCGTTGTACACGCTGGGCATCACCCGCGAACCGTTCCGTCACCACGACGGCAACTGCCAGGGCTACGCCCACGGCCGCACGGTCAGCGTGTCTCCCGTG
>DASVSS010000009.1:0-6114 GCA_036387945.1 Tepidisphaeraceae bacterium
GCCGATCAAGCCGATGCGAATGTCGCTCATGTGCAGCGCTTTGTCCGGCGGTGACGGATTTTTGTCAACGCCGGCCGGCACTGCCGCGCCCAAAGTCGGCGACATCCTACCCGTACTCGGGGCAGGGCAGGGAGGGGGCAGACGCTTCCGCGACATCACATCAAAGCGCCAATGTCCGGTTCCTCCCCCTCCGGGGGAGGTTAGGCGGCGGCAGGCTGGTGCCTCATCGCTTTTAACCGCCTAGACGCACTATGCCCTCTCCCTACTCTCTCCCGGGGTACCGGGCGAGGGGTTTGATCCTTGGGCATCAGCAAGCCGCTATTGCAGGTCAGGGGTGGCCCCCACCAAACCTCCCCCGGAGGGGGAGGAACCGGACAATGCGCTTCGTTGCAACGGTCGGGTCGGCATGGGCGATTGCCCTTCCTCGCGGGCCTAAACTTCTGCGTGCCCCTTACCGCGCCCGCCGCCTCTTCGATCGACACGGCGTTACAGGCGATCGAGGCGTGGTTCATGGCACAAGGCCGCACGCCGTTCGCGTTCCAGCGGCAGACGTGGCGGGCATTCCTCGAAGGGCGCAGCGGCCTCGTTCACGCACCGACCGGCAGCGGCAAGACCCTTAGCGTCTTCGGCGGGCCGATCGGCGAGCGGCTGGCCGAAGGCTCCCCGCCGGTGCGGCGCGGGAAGCGCGATACGAGCGAGCGGCTGCGCGTCCTATGGATCACGCCGCTGCGCGCCCTTGCCGCCGACACCACTCACGCGCTGTCGACGGCTGTGGAGCAGAACGGGCTGAACTGGTCGATCGAGCTGCGCACGAGCGACACGTCGCAGTCGATTCGCAAAAAGCAGCGCGACCGCCTGCCGACGGTCCTCGTGACGACGCCGGAGAGTCTCTCGCTGCTCATCAGCTACGAAGACGCCCGCGAAAAACTCACAGGCCTGCGCTGCGTCATTATGGACGAATGGCACGAGCTGCTCTCGACCAAGCGCGGCGTGCAGGCGGAACTGGGGCTTGCGCGCCTGCGCGCCTTCACCCCCGGCCTGCGCACCTGGGGCCTGTCGGCGACGCTGGCGAACCTGCCCCAGGCGGCGGAATGTTTGCTGGGGACCGCGCCGCTCGGTTCGTCGCAGGGCGTCGTCATCCATGCCGAGCAGGCCAAGGCGATTGCCGTCGAATCGCTGTTGCCGGAATCGATCGAAAAGTTCCCGTGGGGCGGGCACATGGGCCTGCGGATGACCGGCCCGGTGATCCGCGAGTTGGAAAAAGGCGGCAGCACGCTGCTGTTCACGAACACGCGGGCGCAGACCGAGCTGTGGTTCCGCGCGCTCATGCAGGCCAAGCCGAAGTGGATGGGCGAGGTGGCCGTCCACCACGGCTCGCTCGACCGCAAGCTGCGGCGCGAAGTCGAGGAAGCGATCCGTGCCGGCGCGATGCGCGCGGTGGTGTGTACGAGCAGCCTTGACCTGGGCGTGGATTTTTCCGCCGTCGACCGCGTGATCCAGGTCGGCAGCCCCAAGGGCATCGGCCGGCTGATGCAGCGGGCCGGGCGCAGCGGGCACGCGCCGGGGCAGGTGAGCCGCGTCTATTGCGTGCCGACGCACGCGTTCGAGCTCATCGAGTTTTCAGCCGCCCGCGAAGGGATCGCCAACAAAGCCGTCGAGCCGCGCGTGCCGCTGCGCAAGCCGCTCGACGTGCTCGTGCAGCACCTCGTCACCGTCGCTGCCGGCGGTGGGTTCCTTGAAAGCGAGCTGAAGGGCGAAGTGCGCGCCACCTACGCCTTCGCCGAGCTGACTGACGAGGAGTGGGGCTGGTGCCTCGATTTCGTTGCCCGCGGCGGGGCGTCGCTGCGCGCCTACCCGCGTTTCGTCCGCGCCAGGCCCGGGCCCGACGGGGTGTGGCGCGTGGCCAGCGACACGATCGCCCGCATGCACCGTCTCGGCATCGGCACGATCAGCGGCGATGGGATGATTACGATCGTCACCACCGGCAACAAGCGATTGGGATCGCTGGAAGAATCGTACATCGGCCGGATGCACCACGGCGATTTCTTCGTCTTCGCCGGGCATCCCTTGGAATTCCTCGGCGTGCGCGAGATGGTGGCGCGCGTGCGGGTGGCCAAGAAGCGCCAAGGCACCATTCCGCAATGGCCCGGCGGGCGGTTCCCGATGAGCACGCAGCTCGCCGCCGGCGTGCGCAAACGCCTCGGCGAAGCGCGCGACGGCCTGCTCGTCGACGCCGAGATGACGGCCCTTGCGCCGCTGCTGTCGCTACAGATGCGCTGGTCGCACCTGCCCGGCCCCGGCGAATTATTGATCGAAACCGCCGCCACCCGTGAAGGCCGGCACGCCTTCGTCTACGGCTTCATGGGAAGACTCGTCCATGAAGGCCTTGGGGCGTTGCTGGCGTACCGCATCAAGCGCACGCACAACGTCCCAGTCACCGCCACCTTCAACGACTACGGCATCGAGATCCTCTTTGCCGAACCGATCGACCTGAATGAAGCGCAGTGGCGCGATTTGCTCAGCGAGGAGCTGCTCGTCGAGCACCTGCTCGCGTGCCTCAACGCCGGCCAGCTCGCCCGGCGGCAGTTCCGCGACATCGCCCGCGTGGCGGGCCTGGTCCTCGCCACCGTGCCCGGCGCGCCCAAAAGCACGCGGCAGTTGCAGGCGTCGAGCGAACTGTTTTTCGACGTCTTCAACGAGTTCGATCCCGACAACCTGCTCCTGCGCCAGGCGCAGCGCGAAGTGCTTGAACAGCAGCTCGAGATCAACCGCCTGAAGACCGCCCTCGCGCAGCTCGCCGGCCAGGCGATCGTCATGCGCCGGCCGAAGCAGATCACGCCGCTGGCATTCCCGATCTGGGCGCAGCGCATCGGTTCGCAAACGATTCGGGTGGAAGAAGCCGGCTCGCGCATCGAGCGCATGGTGGCCAGGCTCGAACGAGCCGTGGAAGAGACCGCGCCGTGAGGAGCGGCGACTTGGCGTCTCTCGTCTTGTCCCCTCTCCCGGTACGCCCGGAGAGGGTTAGGGTGAGGGCTTGAGCCAAAAATATGCAGAGTCGGACCAAGGCCCCGCCCTTACCCCCCGCGAGTACGCGGTAGAGGGACCAGACACCGGTGCTACTCATGGACCGCCGCGCTGGCAACGCACCGCCGGACCGGGTGTAATTCAGGCATGGGAACCTTCGCCTGCCTGTTGATGCTCGTGCTCGTGCTGTTCCACACCACCGCCTCTGCCGCCGGGCCATTGCCGCGGCTGCGGTCGGAGGGCGGGCGCATCGTCGACCCCGCCGGCCGGACGGTGATCCTGCGTGGCGTGAACCTGGGGAACTGGCTGTTGTTCGAGCCCGGCGGGCTTGGCGATTCAATGGGCCGGGTGGCCGACCAGCACGAATGGTTCTCCGTCCTTCGTGACCGCTTCGGCGAAGCCGAGCGGCGGCGGCTCATCGGCCTGTACCGTGACAACTACATCACCGCGCGCGATTTCGACGCCGTTGCGTCCTTCAAGTTCAACATCGTGCGCGTTGGCTTCGATTATGAGCTGTTCGAAGACGACGAGCGTCCGATGCAGTTGCGGCCCGACGCATTCAAGTACCTCGATTTCGCCGTCGCCGAGGCTAAGGCGCGCGGCATGTACGTTCTGTTCGATCTTCACGGCGCCCAGGAGCGTCAGGTCGACGGCAAGCAGGGCGGCCGCATCGGCTACAACCGGTTCTGGAAAGATTCATCTGCGCAGGAACGATCCTTGTGGTTGTGGGACCAAGTCATCACTCGCTACAAGGGCGACCCCACCGTCATCGGCTACGAAGCGCTCAACGAACCGTGGGGCGGAACGCGCGAGCAACTGAAGGATTACTGCCAGCGATGGTACGAGCGGCTGCGCCGCATCGACGCCGAAGCGATCGCCGTCTTCCCCGGGTGGAGCGACGGCATCGACTTCTTCGGCAAGCCGTCGGACAACGGCTGGACGAACGCCGTCTTCGACATGCACTTCTATCCCGGAAGCTTCGATCGCCCCAGCGCCGAGAAGCCGGTCACGCCGCTGATCAACGCCAAGTTCATCCAGGAGGCGTTGCCGGAGTGGGCGGCACGGATGAAGCGGCTGGAAACGCCGCTTCTCATCGGCGAGATGAACGTCGTGCTCAAGGACGCCGGCGGCGGGGAGATGACGCGGCGGTATTACGATTTCGCCGCCGAGCAGGGGTGGGCCGTCACGTTCTGGACGCTGAAGGAACTCACGCGCCGCGGCGGCGTGGGCACGCGGATGTGGATGCTCACGACCAACCGCGACCCGATGCCCGCGGTCGACATCCGCACGAGCCCGATCGAGGAAATCGAGACCGCGTTCCGTAACTTCGCCACCATGCCGCTGGTGACCGATCCGGACCTGCTGCACTGGCTGACCACCGACGAAAAGCCACGCCCACTACCGACCACGCGACCCGACGACGCGGCACCGGTGCACACAGGCGAGCAGCCGAGGTAGAAGTCGGTTTCCAACAACGCGTGCGCCGGCTAGGTACGCCTAGCCGTGGTGGGCTCGAAAGTGTCTAGACGCTTAGACGCCCTGAAGCGTACCACGGCTAGGCGTACCTAGCCTTGGCACCCGGCCGGCACTCGGGGAAGCATGGCAGCTCGAATAAATCCGGTCCCGACGGGGATCAAAATAAGCCACGCGATCACGGACGATCCAATGATAAAGACGGTGGACGTCACGTTCGGCGGACAACTTTTCACGCTTACCTCCGACCGCGCCGTCTACTGGCCGGCCGAGGGGACGCTGCTGCTGGCCGACCTGCATTTCGGCAAGGCCGCCACGTTCAGGGAATTCGGCCTGCCGGTCCCGGCCGGCACGACGGCCAAGGATTTGCTCCGCCTGTCGACGCTCATCGGCTTCTTCAACCCCCGGCGACTGCTCGTCCTCGGCGATCTGCTGCACGCCAAGCCCGCACACGCGGTGACGGCGCAACTGCTCGACTGGCGGCAGGCGCACGCCCGCGTGGCCATCGAGCTCGTCGTCGGCAACCACGACCGCCACGCCGGCCGGCCGGCGGCAGTGCTCGACATCCACGTCCACGCCGAGCCGCTGATCGAACACGGCATCGCCTTCGAGCACGAGCCGCCCGCCGACCCGGCGTTGCCCACCGTCGCCGGCCATATCCACCCGACCGTGCGGCTGACCGATTTCGACGGCAGCGGTGTGCGCGTGCCGTGCTTCGTCGTCGACGAAAAACGGATGATCGTCCCGGCGTTCGGCAGTTTCACCGGCGGGTGGAACACCGACCGCGCAGCCGGCCGCCGGCTCTACGTCAGTGCCGCCGGGCGCGTGGTGCAGCTGAAATGACGAGGTGCGTGCGCGTCGCCCTGTCGCCGACGGCGCCCCGTCCGGTTACGATCCGGCCATGTCCCTCATGTCCGATCTTCTCGATCACAACCGCGCGTTCGTCGAAAGCGGTGAGTTCGAACCGTTCCTGACCGACCGCTTTCCCGACAAGAAGCTCGTCATCGTCACCTGCATGGACACGCGCCTTACCGAGCTGCTGCCGCGCGCCCTCAACCTGCGCAACGGCGACGCGAAGATCATCAAGAACGCCGGCGCGGTGGTGAGCCACCCGTTCGGCAGCGTGATGCGCAGCGTCCTTATCGCGGTGTACAACCTCGGCGCCAATGAGATCGCCGTCATCGGCCACCACGACTGCGGCATGACCGGGCTCAACAGCCACGACGTGCTCGACCGCGCCCGCGAGCGCGGCGTGACGGAATCGACGCTGGCGGCATTGAAGGAATCCGGCGTCGACCTCGACAGCTGGCTCCGCGGCTTCGATACCGTCGAGCGCGGGGTGCGCCAGAGCGTCGACATGATTCGCTGTCATCCCCTCATGCCCAAGGATCTGCCTGTGCACGGCTTGGTCATCGACCCCAAGACGGGCCAGCTCGCCAGCGTCGTCGACGGCTACGCCAAGCTGCCGGCCGACGCACGGGTGTAACGAACGTGGCCACAACCGACGCAGGGGCCGGCCGCCGCGCTGCGGCGACGCCCGGGCGCGCACGGGGAATCCGACCGAAGCCCCAGCGAAGTCTCACCAGCGGCGAACCCAATGCATCCGTGGCGTGGGGG
>DASVSS010000010.1:0-8592 GCA_036387945.1 Tepidisphaeraceae bacterium
GTTGTGGGTGACCAAGACGATCGTGACAAGTTTCTTCAGCTCGACGATAAGCTCTTCGACCTTGCTGGTGGCGATCGGGTCGAGGGCGGATGTCGGCTCGTCCATGAGCAGCACCGCGGGGCGGGTGGCCAGGGCGCGGGCGATGCACAGGCGCTGCTGCTGTCCGCCGCTGAGGCCGTGAGCGCTGCTGTGGAGGCGGTCCTTCACTTCGTCCCAGAGGGCAGCCTTGGTGAGGCAGTCTTCGACGACGGCGTCGAGAGCGCTGCGCTTTTTTACGCCCTGCAGCCGCGGGCCGTAGGTGACGTTGTCGTAGACCGAGCGGGGGAAGGGGTTGGGTTTCTGGAACACCATTCCCACCTGTCGCCGCAGGGCCCCGGTGTCGACGTTGGGGGCGTAGATGTCCTGCCCGCCGATGGCGAGAGAGCCGGTAATGCGGCAGCCGACGATGATGTCGTTGATGCGGTTGATCGCCCGCAGGAACGTGCTTTTGCCGCACCCGGACGGGCCGATGAAGGCGACGACGTCGTTGCGCGGGATCGCCATCGACACGCCGCGGATGGCCTCGAAATCGCCGTAGAAGACGCTGAGCTTGTTCACCTCGATCAGCGGCGCCCGCGGCAGCGCCGCGACCGGGGCGGCCGAGGGCTGGATCGCGGGGAGGTTGACTTCGAGGGTAGCGGCCATCATCGATCCGGGCAGACTACGCACCTCCGCTCGGCCATTGCAAGCGGTTCATAAAATCTTAGCACGGATGACCAGCGCCGGCGGGATTTCCGGCCGCTTGGCGTGGCTGAAGGGACCGGCGCTTTTTTCGAAGGCAAAAGCCGGCTCTTCGAAGCCGTCGACCACGAACCCGGCGGCGAAGCACTCGCGCAGCAGCAGGCTGATCGGCCGGTGGAACATCGGGTGCGGCTCGGGCTGGTGCAGGATGCCTTCCGACAGGTCCGTGTACGGCGTGAGGTAGTGGCCCGTCGTCACGCCGAACCGCTGGCGCATCCGGCCGGCGTCGTTGAACATCTCGGCGGTGGCGGTGCTGCGCGGAGAGTTGAAGGCGGGATGGCATACGGAAAAGACCAGCGCCCCGCCGGGCCGCAGCGCCCGGGCGACCGCGGCCAGCAGCGGCGCGATTGTCGGCAGATCCATCAGCGCCATCGAGCACACCGCGGCGTCGAATGCCTTTTCCCCCAGCACGGCCAGCGCGATGGCGTCGGTGGCGTCGAGCGTGAGATACGTCACCGCCGCGGCGGCCGGCGTGCGAGCCCGGGCGGCGTCAATGAACGCCGCCGCCCCGTCGAACGCCGTCACGACCGCCCCGCGGCCGGCCAGGTGCCGGGCGTAATTGCCGTTGCCGCAGCAGGCGTCGAGCACCTGCCGTCCCGCGACGTCGCCCAGCAGCGCGTCGGTCGTCGGCATAATAAGCCGACGCTGGAAGGCGTTGCCTTCTTTGATCGATTCGTCCCAATACCGCGCCAGGCGATTCCAGACCGCGCACGTGTCGTCCATCCACCGAACGATACGCGCCCCGCTCGCGCCCGCGAAGCCATCCAGTCGCTCAACCCCCAAGCCGCTCGCGGCTTAGCCCCTGGGATAGCAGGAAAGCCCTTTCACCGCACCGACACAATCCCCACCACCGTCACCACGATGGCCCCGAAAAAGATCCCCATTTCAAGCACCGACGACACGACATCCGTCGCACGCACCTGCATACGAAACTCCGTTGCACGCGGCGGGACAAGCCCGCAATCGCAAACCAGCGCGGCACTCCTTGCCACACAATCCGCCCATGTCCCTGGGCACCACCGGCGCGTTTGACGTATCGGCTTGACGCAGCGAAACGCTGCAGGGGAATGGGAGGAGTTAGTGGTTAGGAGTTAGGAGTTAGTGAAAGCGCCAAACGCCGGATGTCTTTCCACCTAGCTCCTGACTCCTGACCACTAACTCCTCCCCCGTCCCCGCTTCATCCTTTGGCAAGAAAAACCCTTGACCCCCACCCACCGTTAGGCTACTGTAACCCCAAACACAGCCCAAACTTTTTCTGCACAAGGGGCGGGTGTTTTTCCGAAGGAGCGGTTATGAATCTCACCCCGCGTCAGCTCGACGTCCTTGTCGCCATCCGCAACTATCGCCACCTGCACGGCTACGCCCCGACGATGCAGGAGCTGGCCGACACGCTCGGCACGAGCAAGGTGACGATTTTCGAACACGTCGGCGCACTCGAGCGCAAGCACGTCATCCGCCGCGACAAGCACAAGGCCCGCAGCCTTGAGATCATCTCCGACGAGCGTCTGCCGGACGAAAACCGCAGCACGAAGCTCCCCCTGCTGGGCAACATCGCCGCCGGCAGCCCGATCGAGGCCATTGAGAATCGTGAAGAACTCGATCTCGAAGCGATGTTCGCCGCCAAGGCCGGCGTTTACGTCCTGCGCGTCCGCGGCGAGAGCATGATCGAAGACCACCTCTGCGACGGCGACTATGTCGTCATCGAGCGCCGTGAGACCGCCCGCAACGGCGAGCAGGTCGTCGCCCTGCTCGACACCGGCGAAGCCACCCTCAAGCGCTACTACCGCGAGGCCGGCAAAATCCGTCTACAGCCCGCCAACAGCAGCATGGAACCCCGCATCGTCGATGCCGACCGGATGAAGATCCAAGGCGTCGTCATCGGCGTCCTGCGCAGCTACAACTAAAGCCCCAAATCCTTCACACCCACGCAAACCCCAGCGGGTGGTCGTTTAAGCGACCACGCCCGACCTGCATCATCACGACCCGTATCCGTCCTCTATTCGATCGATGGATTGGATTCAATGAATTCATTGATCCACGGAGATCGCGTCGAAGCCCGATCACCGAAAACCGGTCTCCGAGGCTTCGCCCCCCGCGTTATTTCACACCCTCGCTCGTCTGGATCACCGGCTTCATCGTTCCGTCGGCGTTGTAGAACAGTTCGTCCACGCACACCGACCGCCGAAAACTCCCGCCGATGTCCGGCCTCTGCCGGCCGCCGTTGTGGTAGATGAAGTACGAGCGGCCTTTGAAGTCGATGATCGCCTGATGGATCGTATTGCTGTTGCCGGCCACCTCGGCAAGGATGCCACGGTGCGTCCACGGGCCCGTGATCGCCGGGGCGGTGGCGTACGAGATTTTCTCGGGAAAGCCGCTGGCGTAGGACAGGTAGTAAATCCCGTTGCGCTGATGCACCCACGGCGCCTCGGTGAAATCGTGCAGGCCGACGACCGTCTGGACGTCCCCGTCGAGCTCGATCATGTTGGGCTTGAGCCTGGCGTAGTAGCAGGTGGTGTTGCCCCAGAAAAGCCACGCCTGCCCCCCAGCGTCGATGAAGACGGCCGGATCGATGTCGTCCCACGGCTTGCCGCCCGGGTGATCCAGACTCACCAACGCTGACCCTCGCGCGTCCTTGAAGGGGCCGGTCGGCGAATCCGAAACCGCAACGCCGACGGCAAAGCCCTTCGCAGTCGCCTGGTCGACGGTGCTGTACCAGTAGAACTTTCCGTTGCGTTCGACGACGTGGCTCGCCCATGCCGAGCCCTTCGCCCAGGTGAAATCCTTCGCCGCCAGCGGCGACCCGTGCGGACGCCAGTTCACCAAGTCGGTCGAGGAGTAGCACAGCCATCGGTGCAAAACGTACCCGCCGGTCTGGTCCGGCCGCCCTTCGTCCTGCCCGCAATAAAGGTAGACGGTGTCGCCGACCACCAGCGCCGCAGGGTCGGCGGTGAACGCGTCGGTAATGATGGGATTGTCGGCCCGCAGGGGGCGGGGCGAAAGCCAAACGAACCCCAGGATCAGCAACGCGCTGAGATACGTTTTCGTGGTGTTCATAAACGTCTTCAAACCGATCCGAAAGGCCTTGCACGGGCAACCGCCCACGCGATGTACGCCGCGTACCGCACAGTGTACCGGCCGGGCGAGGCTCCGACCTAACCACGCGCAAGGCCTGCCAGCGGCCTCACGTTGGCAATGATTGTCGCACTGGACACATGGCATTCTCCACCCGGACGGGGATCAGGCGCACCGATTCGCAAATGCCGCGGAAACCGCCAGGGCGCGTTGAGAACCTTGCGGCCGTCAGCGACTTTACCGATACCCCGCCCGCGGCATTGCACGTCCGCGTTTTGGACATCATCGACCGCGCCGGGTCTCTCGCTGACGAGGAGAATTAAGCATTCGGCGCATCCGCTCGTGTCAGCACGCCTCAAGACTCCTTCACCCGCCGGTAGTGTGTCATCATGATTTGCGTCCATTCCCCGTCGTCGCCGCGGGTGAGGGCGGTGAGGGTGCGGTGGTCGTCGGAATGGAATTCGAAGACGTCCTGATACGCGGTCAGCTTGCCCGGCTCGCTCATGCTCGGGCCTTGGCAGCCAAGGCGCAGGACACGGCCGGCTTCGTCGAGGACGCCGTTGTAGACCCACAGGTAGCTCATCATCGAACCCACCCATGTGCCGACGAAGCGGCCTTGCTGGGGGTCGTAGCCGAGGGTGAGAAGCATCGTCGCGGCGTCGCCGCCGGGCGTTCGGCCGCGGCCTTCGCCGACCACCCACAGGTCGCCGACGGCGCGCACGCTGTCGGTGCCGCCGAACGTTTCCGGCGGGCCGCCGGGCGTCATCGTGCACTCGGTCTGGGACGTCCACTCACCGACGAATTTTCTGAGCCACTCGTGCTGCTTTTCCGGCTTGTTGTGCACCTGTTCTCCTGATTAGTGGGCGGTGAATTTACCAGCCGACGGATCGACGGCAATGCCGCTGATGTAGCGCCGTGCTTACGGCGTCGTCAGGGCCGCGCCTGGCACGCGCGGGTCGTGGGCAGGCGTGAGCGCGCCGTCGGCGTGGACGGCGATACCCTGCGTCGCGCCCGCGGGCGGACTGGGCTCGAGCGAGTGGCCGAGCGATTTCAACCGCTCCTGCACGGCAGGGTCGACGTCCCGCTCGATCCAGACTGCCTCGGGCCGCCACTGCATGTGCACGCGCGGGCGGGCGAGGGCGGCGGCGAGGTCGTCACCGAGGTCGATGACGTTGCTGACGCCCAGCACCACCTGCGTGATGATCTTCGGCCCGCCGGCGGCGCCGAGCGTGAGGATTGGGCGGTCATTCTTGAGCACGATCGTCGGGCTCATGCTCGAGAGCGGCCGCTTGCCCGGCGCGACGCTGTTGGCTTCGCTGCCGATAAGGCCGAAGGCGTTGGGCACGCCCGGCTCGATCGAGAAATCGTCCATCTGGTTGTTGAGCAAAACGCCCGTGCCCGGCACGATCACCTTGCTGCCAAAGGCCGTGTTGACGGTGGCGGTGAGCGCGACCACATTGCCCTCGGCATCGGCGGTGGCGATGTGCGTGGTGTGCCGGCCCGTCAGCTCGTCGTCGAAGGCCGTCGCGGCATTTCCCGGCGGCGTGCCGTGCCCGGCGACTTTCAGCGCGCTGACGAGCGAGATACGCGCCGACTGCTGCTTCAAATACCCCGCGTCGAGAAGCCCGGTGGGCACCTTGGCAAAGGCCGGGTCGCCGAGCCAGTAGGCGCGATCGGCAAAGGCGACGTTCATCGCGTCGATCATGACGTGCAGGCGCAGCGCCGGGTCCTTGTCGTGCAGCGCGGCTAGGTCGAAGCGTTCGATCATCGACAGGATCTGCGCCACGTGCACCCCGCCGCTGCTCGGCGGCGGGAAGCCGACGATCGTGTGCCCGCGGTAGGTGGTGACCAGCGGGGCGCGCTGCTTCATGCGGTAGTCCGCGAAGTCGGTGGCGCGCAGCACGCCACCGCCGGCGCGCATGGCGTCGTCGACGGCTTTTGCGAAAGGGCCTTTGTAAAAATAGTCCGGCCCGTCACGGGCGATGCCGCGATAGGTTTCGGCGAGATCGGGTTGTTGCAGCGTGTCCCCTTCGCGCAAAGGCGATCCGTCGGGGCGTAGCAGCACGGCGCGCGTGGCGGCATAAGGCTTGATGAGATCGACCGCGGCTTCCAGCTTGGCGGCATAGCGGGCGTCGAGGGGAAAGCCGTCACCGGCGATCTTCGCCGCCGGCAGCAGCGCGTCGGCGAAAGTGAGGTTGCCGAAGCGCCGCGTCGCGTCGGCGTACACCGCGACGCTGCCCGGCACGCCGCTGGCGAGCGGGCCGTTCTGCGACAGGTTGGTGTCGGCCTTGCCGTCGCGCACGAACATCGCCGCCGACGCCCCGGCGGGGGCGGTTTCGCGGCCGTCAAGGGCGATCAGCTCGCCGCTCCGGGTGCGGATGAGCATGAAGCACCCGCCGCCGATGCCGCTGTTGTGCCCGTCCACCACCCCGAGCGTGACGGCCGCCGCCACCGCGGCGTCGACGGCGTTGCCGCCGCGGGCGTAGGCGTCGATCGCCGCCCGCGACGCCAGCGGGTGCACCGTCGCCACCGCCCCGGCGACCGGGATCTGCTCGGTCGCCACGGGATCGAATCGCACCGGCGCCGGCTGCTTTTTGGGCGCACAGCCCGTCAGCAGCAGTACTGCGATGATGGAAGACGCGACGACGAAGGTGCTTGGCATGGCCTGAGCGTTGTACCACATCGCCCGGCCGGTATCGTCGGCACGCGCCAGCGCTGGACACGCCCGCCGCGGCACGGGGAGGTCGGTGCGCTGCCGGGCGCGACCGAACGTGCGCGGCGCGGCCCTTTAATCGATCGGGCGCACGTCGACGCTCACGCGCAGCGCGTGCTGGCGGCCGCCGAGGATGACGCCGCGCACCGGGGCCACGTCGTCATAGTCGCGGGCGACGGCGACGGTGATGTGCTTATGACTCGGGCGCACGTCGTTCGTCGGGTCGAAATCGATCCAGCCGAAGTCGGGCACGAACAGCCCGGCCCAGGCGTGCGAGGCGTCGCAGCCGACGAGCTTGTCCTCACCCGGCGGCGGGCGCGTGACGAGGTAGCCGCTGACGTACCGCGCCGCCAATCCCATCGAGCGCAGCCCCGCGAGCATGAGGTGGGCGAAATCCTGGCACACGCCCCGCCGCCGCTCGAGCACTTCGAGCACGGTCGTGCCGACCGCGGTGCTGCCGGGGACGTAGTCGAAATCGTCGTAGATGCGGTGCATCAGGTCGTCGGCGGCCTCGACGACGTCGCGGCCGGGCGGGAAGGACGGACGGGCGTAATCACGGGCCGCCTCGCTGCGCGGCGACTGCGGCGAATCGAACGTGAACGGCCGTGCGTTGAAGCAATCGCCGCCGGCGTCGCCGGCCAGACGATCGGCGACGTTTTCCCACGCGATCTTCGGCGCCGGCGGCGCATCAGCGGACTGCACCTCGACTTCGCTCTCGGCGACGATCTCCATGCGCGTGTGCGGCTCCTGCAGGCTGAAATCGGCGACGGCATTGGCGAAAAAATCCGACCGCTCCCGCCACGCCGCAGGCTCGGGCGTGATCTGCAGCGCGTGCCGCAGGCAACGCTGCCGCTCGGTGTCGCGTGGGCGCAGGCACACGACATTGTGGCACAGCGGCACGGGCTCGGTGTAAGCGTAAACGGTGCTGTGGCGGACGCGATAGATCATGGCGCCGCCTCGAGGGAGCAATCGCGCCTGGTGTCGGTCATGAGGTGGCCTCGCCGGGGGATCGCAGGCGGCGCGGGCCCGGGGTATGCACGAAATAGACTTGCGCCACCGCCTCGCTCAATGTCGTCAGTCGGTCGCTGATCTGTTCGAGGAATGCGCCCAGAAGCGGAGACTCGCCGCCGCGCGGGCAGAGCGACTCGGCGTCGCACTCGTCAAGCCGTGATCGCAGCCAGGCGGCGATGCGGCGCTCGGGGTGCTGCCGGGGGTGTGCTGCGTCGCGCGGCAGCGCGTGCAGGTGCCGCTCGATCGCTTCGACCTGGAACGCGACGGCGCGCGGGTTGGTTCCGTCGGCCAGCAGCAGGTCGACCACGGCGTGCTTGTCCAGCGCCGTGAGATAACGCCGCCGGTAGGTGAGAGAGCTGTCGGCGATCTCGAGGACCGCTTCGAGCAAGGTGAGATCGATATCGCCTTCGAGGGTGCGCAGCACGCGGGTGACGCTCGTGGCGCGCTCGATGCGCTGGCCGATGTCGAGGAAGCGCCACGCCTGGCCGCGCGTCATGGAGTCGGCGGTCAGCCCGCCGAAGGCGGCGAGGCGGGTGACGAGGCCGTCGAGCAATTCAGGCACGCCGGCGACGAGGTCGTCGGGGCTGGGGGTGAACGTGCGGATGGCGCGTTCGGTCTCCTGCAGCACGTGCCATGCGTCGACCGAGATGCGGTCGCGCAGCAGCCGGCCGAGGCGATGGACGGATTGGAGCGAGCGCGCCAGCCCGATCACGGGGCCGCCTGCGCGGTCGTCGTCGAACAGCGCGGCGATGATCTCCCGTTCCGCCGCCGCCGGCGCCGCGCGGCCGAGCAGCACGCTGGCGAGGGCGTGGACGGCGCGGCTGCTTTCGAACCCCGACTGGTCGATCGCCCGGCCGACGGCGGCGCGGGCGAGGCGCGTCGTGCCTTCGGCGCGCTGGACGTACCGGCCTAGCCAGTAGAGGTCGTCGGCCACGCGGCTGGGCAGATCGCCGCCGCCGCGGCTGAGCTGCACGCGGTGCGTCGCGGGCGTAAGGAGTGAGACGTGCCCGACGGGG
>DASVSS010000011.1:0-10845 GCA_036387945.1 Tepidisphaeraceae bacterium
GATCGACGGCAGCCATCACGAGTTCGACCACAACGTCGCGCTGACCGCCGAGGCCGTCCGCCACGCGCACGCCGCGGGCGTGGTCGTCGAGGCCGAGCTGGGCATGCTCGGGGGCATTGAAGAAGAAGTCGTCGGCCTCGACGCCGAGGAATACGAGAAGAACCTGGAAAAGTTCCTTACCGATCCCAACGACGCGAAGAACTTCTGGGAGCAGACCAAGTGCGACTCCCTCGCGGTGGCCATCGGCACGAGCCACGGGGCGTTCAAGTTCAAGCACGAAGCGAAGCTGGCGTTCGAACGGGTCGAGCAGATCATGAAGACCTGTCCCGGCCTGCCGCTGGTGATGCACGGCAGCAGCAGCGTGCCGCAGGAATTCATCGACCTCGTCAACAAGTACGGCGGGGCGATGCCCAATGCCAAGGGCGTGCCCGAAGAGCAGATCAACATGGCCGTGACGAAGTACGGCGTGTGCAAGGTAAACATCGATACCGACCTGCGCTTGGCCATGACGGCCAAGATCCGCGAAGTCTTCGCCACCAAGGCGTCGGAGTTCGACCCGCGCAACTACCTCGGCCCGGCCCGCGAGGCGATCATCGGCATGGTCCGCCGCAAGCTGCACATGCTCAACTCCGCCGGCAAGGCCGAAGCGGTCATCAAGCAGTGGGAGAAATCAGGCAAATCATTGCCGACGTTTTATACGCGCAACAAAGTTGCCTGATCGCGTTCGACGGTGGGAGCCGTTCGATGGCGCAAGGGGCCGCGCTCCACAGTCTGCCTTTGGAGGCTTGCCTCGACGGACTTGTCTCCGCGGACATGACGGTATTCGCCCGGCTTACCCCGGCCGACGCGGCCCTACCGCGCCGGGTCCGCCTGCCGGGCGTCCGGCATCGTCGTCGGCGACTTGAGCACTTCACGGCTCTGGGTTTGCGTCTCCTTCACTGTCGCGCCGCCGCCGGTCTGGCGGGTTTGCGTGCGGGTCTGTGTGGCCGTGCGACCGTCTGCGCTGACGTCCTGGGTCTGGTTGCGTTCGACGATTTCACCGTCACGGGCGCAGCCGACGCAGAGGGTAAGAACGACGCCGAGCGTGACGGAAGTGGATCGAAGCATGAGCAGAGTCTCCTGTAGTGCCGAGCGAACAATAGCCCGCGCGCCCGGCCTGCGGCGACGGGCCGATCAAGAAAAAGTGATATAAATTCTCTGGCCTCCGCCGTGCGGGGCGCCGGGCGATACACTTGCGGCATGGCCGACGACCGCCAGCACGACCTTGGGGCCTTGCGGGTCGATTACCGCAAGGCCGCGCTCGATGAATCGGCAGTGCATCCCGACCCGATCGAGCAGTTCGCCCGGTGGTTTGCCGACGCACGGGCCGCCGGGGTGACCGAGCCGAACGCAATGACGCTCGCCACCGCCGACCCCGAGGGCCGGCCGTCGGCGCGGATCGTCTTGCTGAAGGATTTCGACGCGCGCGGCTTCACGTTCTACACCAATTACGGCAGCCGCAAGGCGACGGATCTCGAGAGCAACCCTCGGGCGGCGCTGGTGTTTTTCTGGGCCGTCCTAGAGCGACAGGTGCGGATCGACGGGGACGTGACCAGGGTCAGCCGCGGGGAGAGCCGTGCGTACTTCGACACCCGGCCGATCGGCAGCCGGATCGGGGCGTGGGCCTCGAAACAAAGCGAAGTGGTGCTCTCGCGCGACCAGCTCGAATCGCAGTTCCGCGACGCCGAGCGCAAAATCGCCGCGGACGGCGGCGATCCGCCGATGCCGGGGTTCTGGGGCGGGTACCGCGTGACGCCCCGCGTCATCGAGTTCTGGCAGGGCCGATCGTCGCGGCTGCACGACCGTTTGCGCTACCGCCGCGACGAAGGCGGGGCCTGGGTCATTGAGCGCTTGTCGCCCTGATCGGTTATCATATTTGCCAGCCGTGCGCGGTCGGCCGCGATCACGTCCGACGGTTTTTAAGGTGCGTTTCGATCCTTTCTGCCTCAGACGACGAGTGATCCGCGGCAGACCAACCGAGTCTCGATTATGACGCGATCAACGATCCCGTGGCTAGTTTCGGCGCTTCTCATTCTCGGCGGGATCGGCTTTGCGCAGGAAGCGCGGGCGCCGGTCGAGAAGCCCGAGCGCGTCACCGTGATGCGGAAGGATTCGAGCAGCGTCTCGGGTGAGCTCATCAAGGCCACACCCGCGGGTGTCACCGTTCGGCCGCGGCCGATGGCGGACCCGGTTTCGATCGCATGGGGCGACATTCGGCGCGTCAACAACGGGCTGCGCCGCGCGACCGTGGTGGCCGAGTACCGTGAAAAATACCCGCAGCAACTGTGCGACATTTGCAAAGGCGACGGCGGCACAAAGTGCGACAACTGCCGCGGCACGGCGGTTGAGCCTTCCACCGCCGCCGATTGCCCGACGTGCAAAGGCAGCGGGATCGTCGGCAATTGCCCCAAGGGCCTCGACGGCAAAATGGCCTGCCCGGCGGACTGCCTCAAGCCCGGCGACTTCACCGGTGCCAAAGACGCCAACGGCAAGCGGTGGAAGACGATCAAAACCAGGACCGGGTCCGTGAAGGTGAGCGACGCGCACATCGGCGAGATCGTCGTCATCGAAGCAACCGGGCCGGTCATGAAGGGCAAATGCCCGACGTGCGAGGGCAAGACCCGCGTGGTCTGCGTCCAATGCCAGGGCGGCGGCCGGAAGGCGTGCGAGGCGTGCAACGCCAGCGGCAAGAAGGGCCCCGCCTGCACGAAGTGCGAGGAAGGGATGCTGCGCTGCGAACCCTGCCTGGCCACGGGCATGAAAACCGACCGTTCGCGGTAAGGGCGCCGGGGATGACGAAGCTTTCGGTCAACGTCAACAAGATCGCCACGCTGCGCAACACGCGGGCGCTTGGAATCCCGAGCGTCGTTCGGATGGCGCGGATCGCCCTCGAAGCCGGGGCGCACGGCATCACCGTGCATCCCCGGCCTGATGAGCGGCATATCCGCCCCGGCGATGTCGATGACATCGCACGACTGTTGCGCGATTTTCCGGAAGCCGAATACAACATCGAAGGCAACCCGTTCCATGGCCTGATCGACCATTGCCTCCGCGTTGCGCCGCACCAGGCGACGCTCGTACCCGACACCGAAGCTGCCGCCACGAGCGATCACGGCTGGCCGTTCACGCGCCTCCTGGCTGATCACGATCGGCTGCGCGACGCGATCGACGACCTGCACGATTGTGGGTGCCGGGTGAGCCTGTTCGTCGACCCGGATCCGTTAGTGATTGCTGCGGCGCAATCGCTCGGGGTCGATCGAGTGGAGCTTTATACCGAGCCGTACGCCCGCCGCTTCGACGCTGGCGACGCGGTTACGGCGATCGCGGATTATGCCGTCGCCGCCCGTGTCGCGGTCGCCAGCGGGCTCGGCGTGAATGCCGGCCACGATCTCACGCTCGACAACCTGCCGGTGTTCCTGTCGGACGTCGCGGGCGTGGACGAAGTCTCGATCGGCCATGCGCTGGTGGCCGATGCGCTGGAGATGGGAATGGCCGAGGCCGTCCGCCGGTATGCCGCCATCTGTGCCGCGCCCCGCACCGGAGCGTGACGGCCCCGCCCGCCGGCCGTCTTGCCGCCGCGCCATTTCCGCGATATGACCGTCAGCCCGAATGTCAGCCCTTGACGCCCTTATCGCGCAGATCGCATCCGCCGCCGCCTCCGCCCTTGCCGACCTCGCCGGGGCCGACGCGCAGCAGACGGAGTCGACGCGCGTGAAGTACCTCGGCAAAGAAGGGGTGCTGACGAAATTCTCCAAGCAGCTCGGCGCCGTCGCTCCTGCAGAGCGGCCGAAGCTCGGGCAGGCGGTCAACGCCGCCAAGACCGCCGTGCAGGCCGCAGTGGACGAGCGCAAGTCGGCAGCGCCGAAAAAGCCCGCTGCCGGCGGCGTCGACGTGACCATGCCCGGCATCCGCCGCGGCGTCGGCCGGCGGCACCCGGTGCACCAGGTGCTGGAGGAAGTGAAGCAGATCCTCGTCGGCCTGGGCTTCCGCTACGACGATTACCCCGAGTACGAGGACGAGTTCCACAACTTCGACAGCCTCAACACGCCCGAGTGGCACCCGTCGCGCGACAGCCACGACAGCTTTTACACCCAGACCGGCGGCGTACTGCGCACGCACACCACCGCGTTCCAGGTGCGCTGCATGAAGATGCTCGGCAGCGCCCCGCCGATCCGGGCGATGACCGCCGGCCGCTGCTACCGGCGCGACGAGATCGACGCCACCCACTACCCAGTCTTCAACCAGATCGATGTCATCTGCATCGACCGCGACATCAGCTTCGCCAACCTGAAAGGCACGCTCGTCACGCTCCTGCGCGCGCTTCTCGGCGACGACATCGAGCTGCGCTTCCGGCCGAGCTACTTTCCTTTCACCACGCCCAGCGCCGAAGTCGACGTGCTCTGGCGCGGCCGGTGGATGGAACTGCTTGGCAGCGGAATGATGCGGCCGGAAGTGCTCCGCAACGGCGGGATCGACCCGGACGAATTCCAGGGCTTTGCCCTGGGCATGGGCCTCGACCGCCTGGCCATGCGCCGCTTCGCCATCGACGACATCCGGCACTTGTACGAAAACGAAGAGCAGTTCTTGAAACAGTTTTGAAGAAGGATCCAGGAGTCAGGAGTCAGGAGTCAGGAGAATAAATACAGGAATTTGCTCCTGTCTCCTGGCTCCTGGCTCCTGGCTCCTTTCGCCATGAAGCTGACCACCGCGTTTTTGCAGCGTTACCTATCTTCGGCGATCGATCCGCGCACGATGATCGACGCGATGCCACGCGCGGCCTTGGAGGTGGAGGTGGAAGTGCCGCTTGCGGATGCGCTGCGGGACGTGCGGGTGGGGTTCGTGCGCGAGCGGACGGCGATCGAGGGGGCGGCGAACATGTTCGCCACGCGCGTCGATCTTGGCGACAAGGTGATCGACGTACTGGCCAGCGGCGAATACCCGGTGGGCATCGGGCGGGGCGTGCCGGTGGCGCTGGCGGGCACGACGCTGCCGGGCGGCAAGAAGGTGGCGGCTGGAAAATTCCACGGCGTGGCCAGCGAAGGGATGATCTGCGCCGACGGCGAGATGGGCCTTATTACCGCCGACGGGGCGGGAGGCGTGCAGACGTGGGCCGACGAATCGCTCATCGGCAAATCCGTCGGCGAGCTGCTGGCGCTGCCAGACATCTGGGCCGAGCTGAAGGTGTTGCCTAACCGGCCGGACTGCCTGGGCGTGCTGGGCATCGCGCGCGAGATCGCGGCGCTGTTCGGCCTTGCCGTCGTTCGCCCGCCGGCCGAGCTACCGCCCGCCGGGGGAGGGGCGGCGGTGCCGGTGGAGATCGCCGAGCCGCTGCTTTGCCGGCGCTTCACCGCCGCGGCGTTCGACGGCGTGCGCGTCGCCGGATCGCCGGCGTGGCTTAAAAGCGTGCTGCTGACCGCGGGCATGCGGCCGATCAACAACGTCGTCGACGTCACCAACTTCGTCATGTACGAGACCGGCCAGCCGATGCACGCATTCGACCGATCGAAGCTCGCCGGCGGACGCATCGTCGTGCGCCGCCTCGCCGCCGGTGAATCGCTACCGCTGCTGAGCGGACGCACCGTGGGCGACAAGCACGGCCAGCCCCTTGTCGTCGCCGACGCCGAAAAACCGCAGGGCCTCGCGGGCATCATGGGCGGAAAGACCGCAGAAACGACGGCCAAAACGACGCAGGTGCTGCTCGAAGTCGCCCACTTCGATCCGGTCCACGTCCGCGGCAACGTCAAGACGCTCCGCCGACTCGACGGCGAAGGGGGCACGGATGCTTCGTACCGCTTCGAGCGCGGCGTCGACCCGAACGAGATGCTCGACTACGCCCGGGCACGCGCCATGTCGCTGCTGCACACGCTCGCGGGCGCGGCGCTTACGGCGCCGCCGACGGACGTGTACCCGGTGCCGGTCGAGCGGGCGCGGTTCAAGGTCGATCCCGTTCGTGTGTCGCGCCTGATCGGCGTTGAGGTCGACGCCGCGCGCGTGCGATCGGCATTGCCGCCGCTGGGGTACGAAGTCGCCGGCGACTTGAGCGTCTCCGTGCCGACGCACCGCGTCGACGTGAACGACGAAGTTGTCATCGCCGAAGACATCGCGCGCATGATCGATTTCGACAACATCCCCACGCGCCCGCTCGCCGGCACGGCCACGCGCGGGCAGACCTCGCCCGCCGACGCCGCGCGTCAGCGGGCGGCGGCGTTCCTTGTCCAATGCGGCTGGTACGAGACGAAGAACGACCCGCTCGAATCCGCCAAGGCCGCCGCATGGCTCGGCGAACCGCCCCCGGCGCTGGTACTAGCCAACGCCGCCTCGGCGGAGATGGCGGCGCTGCGGCGTTCGCTGCTGACGGGCCTGGTCGCCAGCGCCCAGCGCAACATCTTTCGCGCAGAGCCGTCGGTCCGCTTGTTCGAAATCGACCGCGTCTTCGGCGGCCCTGATGTGCAGCAATACCACATCAGCGGCATCTGTGGAGGCCTCGCTCATGCCGCCGACTGGCGCTCGAGCGCGGCGACGGATCTGTTCGTCCTCAAAGGCGTCCTGGAAGACCTCCTCGAAGCGCTCGGCGTTGCCGATGTCGTCGCCCGCCCGACAGAGCGCAAGCCCTACCGCGCCGGCAACGCCGCCGAATTTTCAGCGGCCGGACAGTCGATCGGACACTTTGGCGAAATCGACACGGCGGTGCTCAAAATCGAACGCCAGCCCTACAAGCTGTTCGCCTTCGAGCTTGGCCTTGAAGCGGTCATCGCCGCGCGACGCTCGGGCATCGTCTACCGGCCCGTGAGCAAGCTGCCGAGCGTGCAGCGCGATCTGGCAATCGTGGCCGTGGACGGCGTGAGCTGCGGGGACCTGTGCGACGCCATCCGCGCCAGCGGCGGGGCGGCCCTGGATGCGATCCGCGTGGTCGACGAGTACCGCGGCGCGCCCGTCGCGGCCGGCTCGCGGTCGATCGCCTTGCGGCTGACCTTTCGTGACCCCTCCCGCACGCTTACTACCGAGGAAGTGACCGGGATCGTCGAAAAGATCACCGCCGCCCTCGCCGACCGCTACGCGGCAACGCTGCGTGCTTGAGACAGCGGCACACCTGATTGCGGGACGGCGGGTGGCAAGGCGGGCGGATCACTTGACGAACCCGCGTCGCCGCACAACGATTGAGTCTATCCGCGTTCGCGCGTCGCCTGTCGAAAGCCGAAAGTCCCATGCCCGTCCGCGTCATCAACATAATGACCACGCTTACGCCCGACGAGGACCTGCGCGGCGCAACGCACACGCTCCGCGACGGGGGCCTGGTCGTGCTGCCGACCGAGACGGTTTACGGCGTGGCCGGCCGTCTTGATCTGCCGGGCACGCGCGACCGTCTGCGGGCGCTCCGCGCCGCGAACAACGACATGGCGTGGACGCTGCACCTGGCCGACCCCGATGCCGCCTGGCAGCACGTCCCCCGCACGAAGTCCGCCGAGCGGCTCGTCAAAAAGCTGTGGCCGGGGCCGGTGGGCATCATCTTCGACGTTCCCGCCGAGATGCAGGAAGCCAACGCCCGTCGGCTGAACGTGCAGCCGGGCGACTTGTACGAGCGCGGCACGATCGCGTTGCGGTGCCCGGACCACCCGGTGTTCGCCGAAGTGGTGGGCCCGGTCGACGCACCGATCGCCCTCACCCGGCTCGGTGACGTGGGCTCGTCTCTGCCGGGCAATTTCGCGGCCTCGGGCGTCGACGTGGATCTGGCGATCGACGCCGGGCCGACGCGGTTCAATAAGCCTTCGACGCTGGTGAAGGCCGACGCCGAAGGCTACTCGATCGTGCGGGCCGGGGTGTTCGACGAGCGGATTATTCAACGCCAGTTGCGCACGACGATTTTGTTCGTCTGCAGCGGCAACACCTGCCGTTCGCCGATGGCCGAGGCGCTGGCGCGTAAGATCGTCGCCGAATCGATCGGCGTCGAGCCCGAGCGGCTTGAAGAGCACGGGATCGACGTGCGCAGCGCGGGCGTATATGCGATGCCCGGCACCCGGGCCACGCCCCAGGCGGTCGAGGCCGTGCGCGATTTGTCTGCCGACTTGAGCGCGCATCGTTCGCAGGCGCTGACGCCCGAATTGCTGCACGCCGCCGACGCGATTTACGCGATGGGCCGCTCACACGCCGACGCGGTGGCGATGTTGTCGCGCGTGGCGACGTCGCGCTTGCGCCTGCTCGACGCCGCCGGCGATATTGAAGACCCGATCGGCTCGGACGTGCAGACGTACCGCACCCTGGCGGAAAAGATGGTCGGCCTGATCCGGCAGCGCCTCGATGAGGACGGCATCCTCAAGGGCATTGGCAAGGGCATCGGCCAAACTCCAGCCAAGCCGGCAGAGAAGCCGGTCGAAGGAGGGCGGCCATGAAAGTGGCGATCGCCTGCGACCATCGGGGATTCGAATGCAAGCGTTTCCTGCTGCCGGCCCTCCGCAGCAAAGGGCACGAAGTGCTCGACCTCGGCTGCGCGTCGGCGGCCTCGTGCGATTACCCGGATTTCGCCGTCGCCGCCGCCACCGCAATCGGCCGCGGGGAAGTCGAAGTCGCAGTGCTGCTCGATTCGAGCGGGATCGGCATGTGCGTGTGCGCGAATAAAATCGCCGGCGTTCGGGCCGGCCTTGTGCACGACGAAGTGATGGCCCGCGTCGCCCGAGACGCGAATCATTGTAACGCCGTCTGCCTCGGTAGTGATCTGCTGTCACAAGACCAGATTCTGAAGATCGTCGAAGCCTTCCTTAGCACCCCGTTCGGCAAGGGCCGTCACCTCCGCCGGGTCGGCAAGATCAGCCAACTCGAACAACAAGCGATGGTTTCGCCCCGGTCAGATTAAAGCCATGGGACGGTCTGCGCAACGTCGGCCTTACACGCTCCGGGTGCGTGCCCTTCTGGGTGGAAAACACGGTCTCCGGTTGCAGACGACCGCGCCAGGATCGGGCTGCCCTGCGCCTTCGGCGCTGCCCATATTTTACTGGCGAACAAACACCGATTTGCTTATAATTTAGTCATGAATGTCGAAGCATTGCCGGGTTCTACGGCATCGAGCATGGGCGTTGATGAAAATATCGCCATTCTCAGTGAAATTGGCCAAGTCGTTTCGTCATCGCTGGAGCTGAAGGACGTATTCGCCCGCATCATGCAGATCCTCAGCGACCGCCTGAACATGCGTCGTGGGACGCTGATCCTGCTCGATGAATCGACCGGCCGGCTGCGCACTGAGGCGGCGATTGGCTTGTCGTCGGACGACATCGACCGCAACCGCTATGCCCTTGGCGAAGGAATCACAGGGGCCGTCGTTGCGACCGGGCGTGCCCGCGTGATTGCCGACGTGCGGGCCGAGCCGGATTTTCTCAATAAGACGCACCGGCTCGATCTGCAGAACGCCCCGTCACCCGTCAGCTTCTTCTGCGTGCCGATCCGCATCGAGGGGCGCGTGGTCGGGGCACTGGCGGTTGACAAGCCGTTCGAAAGTGACGTGCAGAACGCCCGCGACCTGCGGTTCCAGGAAATCATCGCCGCCCTGTTGGCGCAGGCGATCCAGATCAACCGCATGGTGATGCGGCAGAAGGAAGAACTGCTGGAGGAAAACGCCCAGCTGCGCGCGCAGGTGCGCGACCGTTTTCGCTTCGAGAACATCATCGGCGATTCACCCGCCATGCACGACGTGTTCAGCGTGGTCGGCCAGGTGGCCAACAGCCGGGCGACGGTGCTGCTGCTCGGCGAAACCGGCACGGGCAAGGAGATGATTGCAAAGGCGATCCACTACAACTCGCCGCGGCGCGAAAAGCCGTTCATCCGCGTGAACTGCGGCGCCCTCACCGGCACGCTGCTGGAATCGGAATTGTTCGGCCACGCCAAGGGCAGCTTCACCGGGGCGATCAAGGACAAGATCGGCCGCTTCGAGGCGGCCGACGGGGGCACGATCTTCCTCGACGAGATCGGCACGATGGAGCCGATGCTGCAGGTGAAGCTCCTGCGCGTCCTGCAGGAGCGCGAGTTCGAGCGCGTCGGCGAGACGGCGGTGGTGAAGGTCGACGTGCGCGTCATCGCGGCTACCAACGTCGATCTGCAGGAAGAAGTGGCCAAGAACCAGTTCCGCGAGGACCTGTTTTACCGTCTGAATGTCGTAAGCATTTATCTCCCGCCGCTGCGCAACCGCCGCGAGGACATCCCGCGGCTGATCGACTACTTCCTCGACAAGTACAACGCCGTCAACGGCCGACAGCTGCGCAAGATCAGCCGTGAGATGCTTAACGTGCTGATGCGCTACCCTTGGCCTGGCAACGTGCGTGAGCTCGAGAATGCAATCGAACGGGCAGTCGTGCTCAGCAACGGCGAAGATTTCATCGAAGAGCTGCTGCCGTTGAGCGTGCGCATGTTCGCCCAGCAACGGCGGACGACGCCGACAAGCGAAAGCATCGAATCACTCACCCGGCGAATCGCCGACCAGGCGGTGCAGGAATACGAGATGCGCGAAGGGGACATCTACCAGCTCGTCATTGACCAGATGGAGTTCGCCCTCATCGACCGCGCCCTCGGCCGCTGCGGCGGGGTGAAGACCAAGGCCGCGGATTTCCTGGGGATCAATCGGAACACGCTGAATAAGAAGGTCAAGGACCTGGGGATCGAAGCGGTCGATTAGCGGGCCGGGATCGGGCCGCCTCTCCCATCGACCGGCTACATCCCGCGCTGTTTCTCCGATTCCTCCCCTGCGGGGGAGGCTAGGTAGGGCGGGTTGCCTCGTCGAGACAGAGCAAAATCACGTTCGGCCCTCTCCCTACCCTCTCCCGG
>DASVSS010000012.1:0-3326 GCA_036387945.1 Tepidisphaeraceae bacterium
TCTTCTGCACCGCCGGCAAGAAGAGCGGGCAATGGACGACGATTCCCGTGCCGAGCAACTGGGAACTGCACGGCTTCGGCACGCTCTCCTACTACGGCGATCCGAAGGACCGCCCCGCCGAGGAAGGCATTTACCGCCATCGGTTCGCGGTGCCCGAGGCGTGGCAAGGGCAGACCGTTTATCTCGTCTTCGAAGGCGTGATGACCGACACCCGCGCCGAAATCAACGGCAAGCCGGCGGGGCCGGCGCACCAAGGCGGGTTTTACCGCTTCAAGTACGACGTGACCCCGCTCCTGCGCGTCGGTGCGGGCGACAACGAACTGAAAGTCACGGTCGCCAAGCACTCGGCCAATGAGTCGATCAACCGCGCCGAGCGGCAGGCGGATTACTGGCTCTTCGGGGGCATCTTCCGCCCGGTCTACCTCGAGGCCGTGCCCGCCGAGCACGTCGACCGCGTGGCGATCAATGCCCGGGCGGACGGGTCGTTCGCCGTCGACGTCTTCACGCCCGCCGCCGCGACGGCCACGCCCGCCGACGCGCTGACGGTCGACGTGCTCGACAAGGCCGGCAACGTCGTCGCCACCGCTTCGGGCAAGCCCGCGGCCGGCGGGTCGACGCGCCTGTCGACGCGCGTCGACGGCGCCCTTGCCTGGACCGCCGAGACGCCGAATCTGTACACCGCCCGCGTGCGCCTCGCGGCCGGCGGGCGCGCGGTGCACGAAGTGACGCAACGGTTCGGCTTCCGCACCGTCGAGGTGCGCCGCGGCGACGGCGTGTACGTCAACGGCACGCGCGTCGTTCTCAAGGGCGTCAACCGCCATGCCTTCTGGCCCGACTCCGGCCGAACGCTCTCGCCCCGGATCGACCGCGCCGACATCGAACTCATCCAGGCGATGAACATGAACGCCGTGCGGATGAGCCATTACCCGCCGGACCAGTCGTTCCTCGACTTGTGCGACGAGATGGGCCTGTACGTCATCGACGAACTCGCCGGCTGGCAGAAATCGTACGACACCCCGACCGCACGCCGCCTCGTCGGCGAAACAGTCACGCGCGACGTGAACCACCCGAGCATCATCTTCTGGGCCAACGGCAACGAAGGCGGGTGGAATAAGGACGTCGACGGCGACTACGCCAAGTGGGACCCGCAGGCCCGCAACGTGATCCATCCGTGGGCCCTGCACGACAACATGCAGACGAAGCACTACCCCGGCCACGCGGCACTGCTCAAATTGCTGGCCGGCCCCGACGTAGTGCTGCCGACGGAATTTCTGCACGGCATGTACGACGGCGGCGCGGGGGCGGGCCTGCGCGACTTCTGGGACGCGATGCGCGCCAGCAAGGTGTCGGCGGGCGGGTTCTTCTGGGTGATGTTCGACGAAGGCGTCGCCCGCCCGAGCGAAAGGGCGTCCGGCGCCACCGGCCCGGCCACGCGCCCCGCCGGCACCGAGCCCGCCGTCGTCATCGACGTCGCCGGCAACGCAGCGCCCGACGGCATCGTCGGGCCGTACCGCGAGAAGGAAGGCAGCTTCGACACGATCCGCAAGATCTGGTCGCCCGTGGTCATCGCCGACAAACTCCCCGACGATTTCGACGGCACGTTTGCGGTCGAGAACACTTACGATTTCACCTCGCTCGATCGCGTGAAGTTCCGCTGGCAGTTGCGGCGCTGGCGCACGGCGGACGACGAGCGGCCCGGCCACACCACCGTCGCCGAAGGCGACGCGCCCTCGCCGGCGATCGCCCCGCACACGAAAGGCACTTTGTCCCTGGGCCTGCCCGCCGACTGGCGCTCCGCCGATGCATTGGCGCTGACGGCGACCGCCCCCAACGGCCGCGAGATCTGGACATGGGTCTGGCCGCTGAAATCCGCCAACGCGTTCGCGCCGACATTGGCGCTGCAGGACGTGACCGAGGACGGCGCGCGTCTCGTCTCAGGCGACGTGACGATGCGCATCGAGCCGGGCTCGGGGAAGGTGCTGTCGGTCGACGTCGGGCAGCGTTCGGTGCCGTTCACGGGCGGGCCGCGCTTGGCACTGGGCACGCCGCGCGCCAAGGACGCCGTCGCCCCGACAGGGCAACTGCTGTCGGCGAAATGGGACGCGGCCTCGAACGGTTGGTTTCGGCTCGAGTACGCTTACGAAGCCAAAGGCACGTATGATTTCGCCGGCGTCACCTTCGACCTGCCGGCACAGAGCGTGAAATCCGCCCGCTGGCTCGGCAGCGGCCCGCACCGCGTGTGGAAGAACCGTCTTGAGGGGCCGACCCTGGGCGTGTGGGAAACCGCGTACAACGACACCGTCACCGGCTGGTCGGGCTGGGCGTACCCGGAGTTCAAAGGCTACTTTGCCGATCTGCACTGGACGCGACTGGCGACCGACAGCGGCGCGATCACCATCTCTGCCGAGACGCCGGGGCTGTACCTGCACCGGTTCACCCCGTCCCTGCCGCCGGAACGGCTGCACCGCGACGCTTGGGCCGCGACGCCCGACGGCGGGCTCTCGCTGATGCACGCGATCCCGGGCATCGGCTCGAAATTCGGCACCGCCAGCCACCACGGACCCCAAGGCGAGCCGACCACCGCCAGCGGCGAACACCGCGCGGTCGTGTGGTTCCGCTTTCAGTAGCTCCAGTGTGTGGCCGGCCATTCAAATCGCCGGCCGCCCGCCGCTTACCCGAAGACATGGCGGCGGGGTGGGGCGCACGCTAGCGTGCTCGGTTTTCGATGGTTGGAGAAGAAGATGACAGCTTCCCGGATCGCCGTTGTTTGCGTCACGACACTTGCCTTCCTGCTGGGCGCGTCGGCGCAAGCGCAGCAGTTCAAGCACCCCGGCGGGTGGCACACGCAGGAAGACCTCGACCGGATTCGCGCCAACGTCAAATCGGGCGCTGAGCCGTGGAAGACCGCGTGGGACGCGATCAAGAACCGCGACGGCGACGCCAACTCCAAGGCCAGCGTCAAGCCCGAAATGGACAATCCCTATGGCCTGCAGAACCAGGGCCACACCGCGTACGTGCTGGCGATCAAGTGGGTGGCGACGGGCGATTCGGCATACGCCAAAGCAGCGATCGGCATGATCGATGCCTGGTCGTCTACCGTCACCAGCATTCCTCGCGAGCCGATGCGCAGCGGCCTGGGCAGCAACCAGATGGCGCAGGCTGCTGAGATTCTCGCTCACGGCTTCAACGGCGAAGCAGCGTGGCCTAAGGAACATCAGGATCGGGCGCGCAAATGGTTTAAAGACGTCGTCTATCCGCGGACGCGCAACGGCGCCAGCGCCAACTGGGGCACCAGCGCGATGGCGGGCATCATATCCACGGGCGTG
>DASVSS010000013.1:0-7938 GCA_036387945.1 Tepidisphaeraceae bacterium
GTCCCCGGGCCCGCGCACTTCCAGGGACAGATTCGAGCCGTCCGTCGGCTCGGCCCAGATCAACTCGATCGACGTCGGGGTGACGCTGCCGACGGACAACACCGGGTCGTTGGGGCCGCCGCTCAAAAGAGTGCGTGGCTCCAGCCCCTCGATCAAGCACTTGCCCGATCTAGAAAGGGCGAAGCTTTGAAGGACGTCGTGCCAATCCGTGCGAACAGCTGACCCAGCATGTGGTTCTTCCCCGGCGTTCGAAATGCAAATTGCGAATTGCAACGAGTGACTCCCCCGCCGGACGTCCCCCAGGTTTGCGAAGGAGAATTATGCGAAAGAGGGTAACGATGTGTCAACGGAAAAATCGACATCTTTCGCACCACTTCCCTTTTCAACGGATTCGAAAGCGCAGCGCGCAGCGCTCCGAAGCGCAAAATAAAAATAAATGCGTCCGCCGGCCGACGGATTCGTTGCGCGCTGCGCGCCGGCGATGTCGTTGGCGCAGCGCGGCGGGTCTATGTGGATGGACACGTCGCGCGCACGGTTAGATCGGGTTTTGCCGCCGCAACGCGGCGGGTGGGTACGGCAAGTAGGGCGGTTTGCGCGACGGCGGCGATGGTCTGCGCGAAATGGCATCGCCCGCGTTGGCCAAGACTTACGCGCGAAGACGCGCCGAACGCGATGTAAAAATGGCAGGAACGGAATCGGTCGGCTTTCACCCGGGGAGTTTGTACAAATGCCCGAACTCGTTGAACCAGGCGACGAATTTTTTCAGTCCCTCGGCCAAACCGACCTTGGGGGCGTAACCGAGTTCGGTCGTGCTGCGGGTGAGGTCGGCGTAGGTGCGTTCGACGTCGCCGGGCTGGCCGGGCTTTTTATCGAGGACGGCTTTTTTGCCGATGGCGCGTTCGAGTTCGGCGATGAGGTCGTTCAGGCTCACAGGGCTGCTGCCGCCGAGGTTGTAGACGCGGTAGCGGTCGATTTTTTCCATCGCGCTGACGATGCCGCTGACGGTGTCTTCGACGAAGGTGTAGTCGCGGCTGGTGCTGCCGTCGCCGAAGAACGGCACGGGCTGGCCGGCGGAAATCAGGCGGGTGAATTTATGGATCGCCAGGTCCGGGCGCTGGCGCGGGCCGTAGACGGTGAAGAACCGCAGGCTGGCGATCGGCAGCTTGTACAGGTGGTGGAAGGTGTAGCAGATGAGTTCGCCGGCGCGCTTGGTGGCGGCGTAGGGGCTGATCGGCTCTTCGACTTCGTCGCTCTCGCTGAAGGGGACTTTGGTGGCGTTGCCGTAGACGCTGCTGCTGCTGGCGAAGACGAATTTTTCCACGCCGCTGCGCACCGCCGCCTGCAGCAGGTGGGTCGTGCCCTCGACGTTGACGCGCGCGTAATACGCCGGCTGCTCGATGCTCGGCCGCACGCCCGCCATCGCGGCAAGGTGCAGAATGCCCCACGGGCGGACGAGGCGGATGAGCTTGGAGATTTCGTCACCGCTGGTGATGTCGATTTCTTCGACGTCGATCGCCCCGCCGCGGATGGATTTGAGGTTCGTCTCTTTCCAGGTGCGGTCGTAGAAGTCGGAAAAGTTATCGACGCCCACGACGCGATACCCGGCGTCCATCAGCCGCTCGGCGGCGTGCGAGCCGATGAAGCCGGCGGCGCCGGTGACGAGAACGGTTTTGGTCATAACGCGCTATCGTGCGGAAAGCCGGCGCGGTTGGCAATCGAACGCTTAAAGGCCGAGCGTGCGCACGTCGAGCACGAGCATGCCGGCGGCGGTGGCGGATTCGACGCCGAGGTCGGCGTCTTCAAAGGCCATGCACTCGCCCGGCGGCACGTTGATGCGGCGGGCGGCTTCGAGGAACGTGTCCGGCGCGGGCTTGCCGCGGCGGACGTCTTCGACGGTGACGAAGGCGTCGAAGCGGTCGAGAAGGTGCAGCGCTTCGAGCGTCTTCGTCGCCACAAACCGCATCCCGCCGGTCGCCACGGCCATCGGCAGTTTGCCGTGGAAGCGCTCGATCAGGTCGACGATCGCGCCGATCGGCCGCACGGCGGGGATGTACGCTTCGAACAGCGCTTCCTTGCGCAGGGCGGTCTCCATCACGGGCATCGATTTGTCGTGCTGGTCGTTGAGCAATTCGATAATCCGCGGCGTCGGCATGCCGCCGAAGGCGTAGAACTGCTGTTCAGGAAGCTCCACGCCGTGCTCGCCCAAGGCCGCGACCCACGCCTTGTAATGCGCCGGCATCGTGTCGGCGATCGTGCCGTCGAGATCGAACACAAGGCCTTTGATGTGCGAAGGGACTTCAATGGGCATAGACCGACCTTATGGCGGCCCGTGCCGCAAGGCGAGCGCTACGCATCGTCGGGTCGATCGGGGGCGGTGACGTCAGCCAGCCACTGCGACTTGGCGCGGCTCTCTCCGGGGCGGCGCAATTCGCCGAGACGTATTTTCAATCGCGTCGCCAGGGCGTCATCGCCTTCGATCACGAGACGGATGCGACTTGGCATGAAGAAGCCGCCGCGGCCGAACCGGACCGTGATCCAGTCGCCCTTGCGCCAGACGATTTCGGCATCGGCGTCTTCCCAGGGGACCGCAAGATCGCGCGCGCCGCGGACGACGCCGGGCATCACCGACCTCCACCACCTCCCCTGCCGCCGGAGCATCACGATCTGGGCGACCCACATGGCGAGAGAGAAGAAGCCCATGCCGATCAGCGTCCCGCGCAGCCCGCTTCGGGTTGGGTTGCCCAACCATGACGGCGCGACGAGTAGCGTCGTGCCGATGGCGACCACGACCAGCGGCAACACGAACGCCATCGACTGCCGCGGCGCCGGTTGTGACGCGAGCCGGCAAGCCCCCCGCTCGTTTGCCGCGAACACGAACGGCCACCGCGTCGGCCGTGACTGGCGTTGGAAAAACGGAAGGACCACCACCGCCACGCCGAAGATCAGCCATGCCGCCCCGGCGAGCGGGTGCGGGGCGAAATACGCATTGGGCACGATCCAAAGCAAGCTCAGCAACGACCACATCCACGCCCGCTTGCCCGGCCGCCCGTCGCCGAGGCCGCCGGCGTCGGCGCCCCATGCGGGGAGCATGAGTCGATAGCGGTCGTACGCCTCGCCGCACTCGGGGCAGATTCCCGCGGTCGGCAGGCCTTCGAGCGAATAGCCGCAGCGCAGGCAATCGCCGAACCAGAGCGCCGCCGGATCAGCGGCGGCCACGGGCGAAGCGGGATCAGGATGATCGGCCGATCGGCTGGTGTTCACGCGACAACGCTCCACCCCCAAGATAGCATGCCGACCGTGACGACCCTTACCGCCGACGCCCCCCGCGATCCCCCGCGCGACCCACCGCGCGCCGCCCCGCCGCGGGCCGATACCAACGTGAAGGACACGATCGAGTCGATCCTGGTGGCATTCATCCTGGCCTTCGTGTTCCGCTGCTTTGTGATCGAAGCGTTCGTGATCCCGACCGGGTCGATGGCGCCGACGCTGCTGGGGGCGCACATGGCGCTGCGTTGCCCGGACTGCGGCTACCGCTTCACCGCCGGGTACGGGATCAGCGATCAGACGTCATTCACCGTCGACGACGTCGCGTCGTACCACGACCGCCAGGGCCGCAAAGAGCCCAAGACGTACGGTTTGTTCTGCCCCAACTGCGGCTTCCGCCTGCCGCCCAATCTGCCCGACGACGCCGCCAACGACGCCACCGCCCCGGCCGTGCGGTACGGCGACCGCATCCTGGTGATGAAGTACCTTTACCTGCTGCACGAGCCGCAGCGGTGGGACGTGGTGGTGTTCAAATCGCCGGCCACGGATACGGGGGATTATTCGATCAACTACATCAAGCGCCTCGTCGCCACGCCGGGGGAGTCGGCGTTCGTGGCGCACGGCGACTTGTACGTCGCCCCGCCGGGGGCGCATCAGGATTCCGCCGGCAATCCGCGGGCACTGGTGCCGGGGGATTTCAAGGTCCAGCCCAAGCCGCGGCACGCGCAGGACGCGTTGTGGCGCATCGTGTTCGACGCCGACTACGTCCCCATCCGCCTACCGCGCAGCGTCAACAAGCCCAGCAACGGCCGCCCGGTGATCGACGATCCGTGGACGCACCCATGGCAACCGACCGGCAGCGGGTGGATCACCAACCGGCCCGACGCCGGCGTGGGCGAGCGCGCCTTCCGCTTCGACGGGCCGGCCGGGGCGCTGGTGTTCAACCGCGCGGCGAATCGCAACACGTCGAGCCTGACGGACTGGCTGGCGTACGACCAGTCCGAAGGACAGATGGGCAGCGCCGACACGCTCGACCAGCCCCCCTACGGCAATGGCCGGCAGGTGTCGGACCTGAAGCTGGCGTTCACCTCCGACGGCATCGCCGGCGACGGCGTACTGCGGGCGATCCTCAGCAAGACCGAAGCCGCCAACGCCAGCAACCGCACCGACGTCGTCGCCGAGCTGGCGGCGGGCAAAGTGCGCGTGCTGCTGCGCACGGCCCATGGGGAAAGCGTCATCGGCGAGAAGGACATCGACCTGCGCGGCCGCCGCGCGATCTCGATCGAGAACGTCGACTACCGCATCACCCTGCGCATCGACGGGCGCGACGTGATCGTCTCCAACGAACGCCAGTACGCCCCGAGCGTGCAGCGCGTGGTCGACGACGCCAACCCGCCCGTCGGCGGCGCCCGCCTCGAAGGCGAGAACTGCAAGACGACGCTCACGCATTTGCAGCTATGGCGCGACGTCTACTACCGCGACAGTGGCGGCGACCTGGTCCGCGGCATCGCCGACGATTTTCCCACGCGTGTGGCGGCGCTGGGGCCAGACGAGTTTTTCGTCCTCGGCGACAACTCGGCCATGAGCCAGGACGGCCGCTATTGGGATAACGCGATCGATGTGCCCGGCGAACAACTCACCGCCCGTGCCGGCATGGTGCCGCGGCGGTTCATGCTCGGCAAAGCATTCTTCGTCTACTGGCCCGCCGGCTTCCGCCCCGCCGACAACGTCCCGCTGGGCATCGTGCCGAACTTCGGGGAGATGCGGTTTATTCGGTGAAACGCCGATCAAGGTTCGCCGCCTCGGCTAGCCTTGATCGAACGTGGACGGACCAGCGAGCAGGTCGATGACCGTTTCGGGCGTGGTGTCGAACGGGGCAACGTGCACGTGCGGCCCGACAGGGGCCCAACTCGCGGCGTCGCTCGTGGGGCCGAACAGCGCGACGACCCGGCGGCCTAGCGCCGCCGCCAAATGCGTGGGGCCACTGTCGTTTCCGACGTAGGCGGCGGAGGCGGTGAGGGTGTCGTGCAGAGCGACGAGGTCGTTCGGCGAGACGACGTCCGCCGTGGCGCGGATGCCGGCCAAGGCGGTGTCCGCAAACTGTTCGCGCTCGACTTCGCCGATCACGAACGTCACCGATCGGCCGCGGGCCTTGAGCTCTTCGGCTACGGCGATGAACCGCTCGATCGGCCAGTTCTTGCGGGCGGCGCCGCTGCCGGGGTGGATGACCACGCGCGCCGCATCGCCGGGCGGCGTGGCGCATAGGCCGCGCGAGCGGGCCATCGCCTGCACCTGTCCCACCGCGCTCGCCAGCCACGGCACGGCCGCCAGTTCCGCGAGCTGATGATCCCAGACGTGCGTGCCGCCGGGCGGCTTGGGCGCAAGCACGATGACCGGCGCCTCGCCCGCGCGCTGGCGGAGATTCTCGACGAACGCTGCGGCATCGCCCTGGGCGAACACCACCGCAAGTTGCAGCCCGCTGAGCAGCTTCGCCGGCCCTTCGGCTAGCGCCGCGCCGGCGGCGGCGTGCAGCGCGTGCCAGCCGTTTTCGACGTCGGCGTACTCGACGCGCAGCGCCCGCTCCGCCAGCCGCCCCTTCTCGCCGGCCGTGACGTACTTCACGCGGCTCTGTGCCATCACGCGCGACAGCGCCACCGCCACCGGCCACGTCAGCACGAAATCGCCGAGGGCGGCATTGTGGAAGATCAACACGTTGCGGCGCAGCATCGTCGACGAATGTACCCGTGACGGTGGGCCGTGCGAAACATCCGCGGCGCATCGGTTACGATTTCCCTCGGATGAGCACTCAGCAATTTCATTTTCTCGGAGTGATCGGGAAACCCGCGGTCGACCTGGCGAAAAAATGCCACGCGATCGTCCGCCGCCGAAAGCAGCCGAAGGAATGGCGACCGCCGTTCGACGACGTCAATGCCAGCGACTGGTCAACCCGTGACATCGAACGCATCGACCTGCTCTGCAGCCAGCTGCTGGATCATCGTTACACGCTGCCCGTCATGCATTATTCGTCGTTTCTCGACGCCTATGCGATGGGCCCGCACGGCCTGTCGGCCATCCGGGCGACGGGCGAGCAGCAGGTCAGGGCTTACGGCTCGGCGATGGGCTTCGCGCTGTACGAAAGCCGCCACGCCGACCTATGGCGTGAGCAGATTCGCCTGAACCTGCGCAGAAAGCGGTCGGGTGGCGATTGGCACACGCACCACGTGCGCATGGCAATGGACTGGATGACGCACTGGAAGCACGAATACGCCATTATCGCCATCAGCGAATGCCTCGGCGGCAGCCGCATGGACGCCGACGTTCACAAGTCCGCCGCAGGCCGCTTGCAGCTGCCGCTTCCCGAAGAAGCCCCTCGCGCCGCACGAGAGGGCTTGATGACGTTCTCCGCTCTCATTCCGGCGACCAAGGGGAAGCGTTCTTCGCGACCTTAAACCGTCGACCGCCCTAAGCGCGGCCGCGCGGTCCGTCACGGCACGCGACAGCGTGTCCTACTGCGGGATGTACCCCTTGGTCTTGAAGTACTCCAGCGCCTCGTTCACGCTGCGGAACACGCGCGTCGCGGTCTCGCTGATGAACGGGCTCGGCGTGCCGCGGCAGGCCCAGACGACGTAGACCTCTTTGCCCCCTTCCCAGGCGTGGTGCAGCTCGCGCTCCACGCCGCTGCTTAGGCCCGGCTTGCCGTTGGGCAGTTCGGGCACGAGGCTGATGATCATGTCGCTCTGGTCGACCATCTTGAAATCGCGGGCGTAAATCTGGCCCATGATGTCGCCGCTGATCTGGATCACCTCGGCGGTATCGAACGTGACGTTGCCCTCGGCGGCCTCGACTTCGACGGTGGCTTTGCCTTCGTCGTGGGCCTTCGTGGCCAGCATGTGCAGGACGAACTCGTCGACGTCGCCGGGGTCGAAGGTGATGAAGTGCTTCGCCAGTTCGGCGCGAAAGGCGTTGATCTCCGCGAGCGTGTCGGGCAGGTCCATGACGTGGCTCATCGGGAACGACGGGTAGACCTTCTTCTTGTGCGGCTCGAACATCATGCGGTAGAGCGTCGCCGTCGTCGCCACCGTGCGCCCGCGGCTGAGGACGTAGAACCGGCCGTAGCCGCGCAGGATGCTGGCGATGATCTCGGTGGCGAGGTTCTCTTCCTCGCGCCACACCATTACGTCCTTGAGGGTGTGATCGATGTCGTGGTCTTTGTTCAATCGCTGGTGGACGCTTTCGGCATTGTCCAGCAGGGTGACGTACAAGTCGGCGTTGAAGGTCTTGATCTGGTCGTAATCGAAGGCCGCGAACAATCCGTGCCGCCAGCGGAAGGTGGCGTGGGTGTTGATGATGACGTGCTCGTGTTTTTCGGCCTCGCGCAGGATCTCCTTGAACACCGCCCGCCGCAGCGTGTTGAGGCGGCTGATCGGCAGGTTGAGGATGCGGCCGGCCGGTACGTCGGGGGCCTCCTCGTACATCATCTTTCCGACGTGAAAGACTTCGAGGTCGTGCCCGGCGTCGCGGGCCATCTTCTTGACGGCTTCGAGGTAAGGGCCTTTATCAATCCCGACTTGTCCGGTGACGATCGCGCGCATGCCCGGAGTTTATGCGGAACCGGGGGGAATGACGAATTCCGGCCGTGGCGTGGGCGTCCCGCCCGCGTTCCCGCGACCGGGG
>DASVSS010000014.1:0-1987 GCA_036387945.1 Tepidisphaeraceae bacterium
CAGGACAAAAGCAGCTATCGAGGGTCGAACCTCGCGCATGATACAGGCCATGAAGTACGCCGCCATCTTGATCGAAGCGACTAAGAAGGGGGTCGAAAAAGCGACCGTCCGAAAATTCATATTTTCGAAAGGTCGACCAAGCGACCAAATCAGCAAGCTGAATAAGACGTGTTGCTTTTGAGTCAACAAAGAAGGGTACTTCCGCCAAATGACGGAATTGACCCCAGCGACTTCCGTTCACTCGAAAATTTCGAGCTAAGTTTTGTAACGGCTTCTCGTGTTTGCTTTCGTCCATAACGATCAGGCCGCGATTATCTTCGCCAGTTCTATTCTTGATGCGTTGTAGGAAAAGGTTAAAGCGATTGCAGAGTTCTTCGAACGCGACTTCGATGGCGTCCCGAGGACTGACGGCAGCTTTGTCGACCGCAACAGCAAACAGCCGGACCGACTGGCTTGCGTTGGTAAGGGTTGCAAGCGAGCAGTGAATTAGGTTTTCCCGATCGGCACGCTTCTTTATGCTGCTCCAAGGCTGCCCGCGACCGCCGTACATATCGGTGGCATGCAGCTCTACGTCAGCGCCATCGGAGAAACCGAACGTCGCGATGCACTCGTCAGCTTGTTGGATGAGGTGGTAGATGCCTCGCTCGAAAACCGACACCGCACCGAGTACGAAATATCGTTGAGTCGGGTCCGAAACCGAGCCAGAGTCGTCCACGTAAAGGATGTGCATCCCGCCTGCCTAGCGGAACTTATGCAGTTGGGCGAGACCTCTGTCTCGACGGACCGCATGATGCAGACCTACCCAACCGCGATGCAATACATACGGTATGAATCTTACCGATTCAACATTAAGTTGAAAGTTAGCGTATCAAGCGTCGATCGCGTCTTCCTCCAGCCGTGCCGCATTCTCCTGGATGAAGGCGAAGCGGTGGGCGGGGTTGGTGCCCATGAGCCGGTCGACGAGATCCTTCACGCCCGCGCGCTCCTCATATTCCTGCGGCAGGGTGATGCGCAGCATGCCGCGGGTCTTCGGGTCCATCGTCGTCTCGCGCAGCTGCATCGGGTTCATCTCGCCCAGCCCCTTGAAGCGCGAGACCTCGACCTTCTTGCCCCTGAACGGCCCCGCCTCGATCTCGGCGCGGTGCGCGTCGTCGCGGGCGTAGAGGCTCTTGGCGCCGACGGTCAGCCGGTAGAGCGGCGGCTGGGCGAGATAGAGGTGCCCGCGGCGCACCAGCTCGGGCATTTCCTGGAAGAAGAAGGTCATCAGCAGCGTCGCGATGTGCGCGCCGTCGACGTCGGCGTCGGTCATGATGACCACGCGCTCGTAGCGCAGCTGATCGGGCAGGCAGTCCTTGCGCGTGCCGCAGCCGAGCGCCAGCACGAGGTCGGCGATCTCCTGGTTGGCGAAGATCTTGGCGGCGGTGGCGGACGCCACGTTCAGGATCTTGCCGCGGATCGGCAGGATCGCCTGCGTCTTGCGGTCGCGCGCCTGCTTGGCCGAGCCGCCGGCCGAATCGCCCTCGACGATGAAGATCTCGGTGCCTTCGGGGCTGTCGGCCGAACAGTCGGTCAGCTTGCCGGGCAGGCGCAGCTTGCGCGCGCTGGTCGCGGTCTTGCGCTTGACCTCGCGCTCCTGCTTGCGGCGCAGGCGTTCGTCCATGCGCTCGAGGACGTAGCCCAGCAGCGCCTTGCCGCGCTCGGTGTTGCGGCTGAGGAAATGGTCGAAATGGTCGCGCATCGCGCGCTCGACGAGGCCGGCGGCCTCGGGCGAGGTCAGGCGGTCCTTCGTCTGGCTCTGGAACTGCGGCTCGCGGATGAACACCGAGAGCATCAGCTCGGACCCGACCATCACGTCGTCGGCGGTCAGCTCCTTCGCCTTCTTTTGGCCGACGAGTTCGCCGAACGCGCGAAGCCCGCGGACGAGGGCGGTGCGCAGGCCTTGTTCATGGGTGCCGCCGTCGGGCGTCGGGATGGTGTTGCAATACCA
>DASVSS010000015.1:0-6288 GCA_036387945.1 Tepidisphaeraceae bacterium
CCAACTGGGACGCCGGCGAAATCTACCGCGACGACGCCGGCACGATGATCAACTCCACTGCCGGCTACCTGCCCAACACCGACGACTTTCTGACGATGTTCAAGATCAAGCTCCGCAACTGGATCGACAGCGCCACGAAGGGCGCAGAGCAGATCGCCCCCGCCGAGGCGGGCCTAGCGGTGCAGAAGATCCTCGACGGCGTCTACCGCTCGGCCGAGAGCGGCGGCAAGGAAGTGGTGATCAAGTAACGCCCACCGCTTCGGTTATGGACGCGATTTCTCAAAAAGGCCCGCCACCAAGCGGGCCTTTTTGCTGCGTGGCCCCGCCCCATGCGCCGCGTCCCGTGTGTCGTATTTTTTCCTTGTATTGATTGCCGCGGCCGATAAATTTGTCGGCTTCCGTGGTCTTTGTTCTGCCACAAGCTCCAGCTCTCCGTCCCGTCGCCCCAGGGCGATCCGGGCGGGCATCGTCGCGCTCACGGCGCGCTTTCGAGCAGAGTTTGTCAGGCAGGACGAGTCATGGACCTTTCACGCGTTTACCGCAATCGCGGTCTTGAAGAAAAACGAAAAAACCTGATCGCGCGCAATGCCGCCGACGCCGCGCTGCGCCGCGGCAAATCGCGGGACGGAAACGTCCGCTGCGAGATCGACCGCGCACTCGCCGGCGAAGCGTATGGCTGGCTGTCGACGGCGCTGTGCCCCGTGCTGCGTGCGACCAACGACGCCGGCCGGGCGCGGTTGGCAGGGTTCTTCCGCACGCTCGCCGACACCCACAGCAGGCTGCTCGACGACCGCACACACGTCCGGCCGTTGACGCTGATGGCCCGCGCCGTGCCCCACGCCGTGCGGCCGCTGGAAGACTGGCGGCCGTCCACTTACAACGCCGCACGGCAGTTGGCGTCGCTGCTGCGGCACCTGTTTACCTGGTACGACGTGCCCGCGTGGTTCGACTCGGCGTGGACGGGCGATTCCGCGGATCACCGCCGCTGGCGCGACTGGTATCTCCGCGTCGGCAACGGCGAAAATCTGCGCAAAATGAACGGCCTGCCCATGCCGATGACAAAGGCCATGGCCCACGCGGCAATGACGGCCCCGGCGACCCTCACCGTTCCGCAGGCGCTGCGCTACGGACAGGTCCGCGGGCTCGGCGGCAGCCACGCCCTGGCGAGGGCGATCGTCGGTTCGCGCGTCGGCGGCGCCACGACCGACGAGCCGTTCTGGCTGACGGTGATTCACGGGCTGGTCAATAGCCCGATGCTCGATCCGTTCCAGGTCGGGCCGATCGTCGACTACGTCCATGACCGCAAGTTCGTCCCGCAGCCGCCGACGCTGGTGGACGGGCGTGTTGTCGCCGGCGAGATCGCTGAGCCGAACTTTTCGATGAAGGGCCGCACCGCCGCGAGCCTGCTTCGGCAGACGCTCGCCTGGCACGGGGCGCTGGCGCGCCTGCCGCGCCGTGCCGCGCACTTTACCTGGAGTCCGTGCGGCGTCGCGGGGTTGCGTCGCATCGAAGGCACCGGCCCTGACGCGAAGGCGTATACGATCCACGAGCTGCTCAGCACCGTCGAGTTGTACGACGAAGGCTCGGCGATGCACCACTGCGTCGGCTCCTACGCCATGAGCTGCCGGAGCGGCCGCGCGGCGATCTTTGCGATGCGCGTGCGTGCCGCGGTCGGGATCGAGCGGCTGCTCACGCTCGAACTGCGCCCGGCGGCCCGGTCGATCGTACAGGCGCGCGGCAAGCGCAACCGTCGGGCGACATCGGTCGAGCAGCGGATCGTGCGCGCCTGGGCCGCGCAGGCTTCGCTGAGCGTCGGCGACCACGTGTGGTAAACCCTCGGCCGGTGCGGCATGCGGTTCCACGGCCCGGTACGATCAGCGGTGGCACGCCGGCGGAAAGACGCAACTCGCGCCAATGCTGCCGGCAACCTTACCCGCCGGCCGGCAGTGCATCTTTTGATTGTAACGCCCCCTTTCCGTACCGTGGGCGTCCGACTTTTCCGCCTCGTCTTTTTTGGAGAACGTATGGCCATTCGAATCGGCGTAATCGGCTGCGGCGCGATCGCTCAGCGGCGGCACCTTCCTGAAGCGCAGCGTCACCCTGACGTCGAGCTCGTCGCCGTGTGCGACCCGCTCGAAGCCCGGGCGAAGGAGATCGGCGAGAAGTTCGGCGCGGCAAGCACGTACACCGATCACCGCAAGCTGCTCGCCGCCGGCGGGCTGGATGCGATCATCGTCGCCACGCCCAACACGCTTCATGCCGCGCAGTCGATCGACGCGCTCGCGGCCGGGTGCCACGTGCTGGTCGAGAAGCCCATGGCCGCCACGCTCGACGAAGGCCGCGCCATGATCGACGCCGCCGCCAAGGCCGGGAAGTTCCTCATGGTCGGGCAGAACCAGCGGCTCATGAGCGTGCATGTGAAGGCCAAAAAGATTCTCGACCGCGGCGATCTCGGAAAGCCGATCACGTTCCAGACCACCTTCAAGCACCCCGGCCCCGACGGCTGGAGCGTCGACGGCGCAAAGAGCTGGTTCTTCCGCAAGGCCGAAGCCGCCATGGGCGTCTGCGGCGATCTCGGCGTGCACAAGGTCGACCTGATGCGCTACCTGCTCGGGCAGGAGATCGTCGAAGTCAACGGCTTCATCGATACCATCAACAAAACCTACGAGGCCGCCGACGGCCGAGCCGGCGCGAAGATCGACGTTGACGACAACGCCTTCCTGTCGGTCAAGACCGACGCCGGCGTCCTCGGCACGATCAACATCAGCTGGACCAACTACGGCCACTTCGAAGACAACGGCACGACGATCTACTGCGAGAACGGCGTGCTCGTCATCAGCGGCGACCCCCAGTACGGCGTCATCGTCCACTACCGCGACGGCACGAAAGAGTTCCACAAGACCGGCGCCGTCGCCACCAACACCCGGCAAGTCGACAGCGGCGTGCTGGCGATGTTCGCCAACAGCATCAAGGCCAACCGGCAGCCGCCCATTGACGGCCCCGAAGGCTACCGATCCTTGCAGGTGATCCTGGCCGCCTTTGAATCGGCGGCATCAGGCAAGACATCGAAGATCACGCCGTTGCCGCGCTAAGCAGGCGCCGGGCGGTCGCAGTGGCGAGTCGTGCGTTACGGGGTCGTCACTTCAATGATTCGAAACGGGGAGCAAACCGACATGGCATCAGGCAACACCGTTCGACTGCATCGCGTCATTCGCGCCCCCGCCGAGCGGGTATACCGCGCCTTCATCGAGCCCGACGCGATGGCGAAGTGGCTTCCGCCGCACGGCTTTACGGGCAAGGTCCACGAGATGGACGCGCGCGTCGGCGGCGTGTACCGGATGTCGTTCACCAACTTCGGCACCGGCAAAACCCACGCGTTCGGCGGCAAGTACGTCGAACTCACCCCCGGCCTGCGCCTGCGATACACCGATCATTTCGAAGACGCGAACCTGCCCGGCGAAATGCAGGTCACGATCGATCTACGCACCGTTGCGTGCGGCACAGACCTGACCATCGAGCAGGCCGGCCTGCCGGCGACGATCCCGGTCGAGTTCTGCTATTTGGGCTGGCAGGAGTCGCTGGCGATGCTGGCGAACCTGGTAGAACCGGCGATCCCGGACGGGCCGGAGTAACGAAGAGGCGTCAGGAAGTGAGGCCCTCTAGGTGCTGCTCGGGGACTGCAGTCCTCTGCTGCGGGTTCACGATCCGGTCGTGCCTGAGGTGCCTCACGTTATGAGCACGACCCGCAGTACCGGATCGTGGCACCCTGCACTAGTGGACATTAGCGACCTCAAAACCCTTGCCCGTTGGACGACAACTCTGCCAAGCGTCATACGCCCGATCTGCCCAAGCCTCGAAGGCACCCGCGTCACGAAAGGCGGCCTCGCTGACAAAGGCGATTGATCCGTTGGCCATGCCGGCGGCCCACAGTCGCGGGTGCCCGGACAAGAGGTTCACCCGCCGCATCTCGATCCATGGCAGTTTTGTCTCTTCGCCTGTCGACGACCGCATAATGATGCCGTCCGGCGATTCGTAGAGCTTGACAGGGCCCTCGACGACCATCCTATCCCACATGTCGCGCAAGTCTCGTTGGCGGATTCGGAGCGACTTCCATTGTACGAGTGTCCCGTGCGTGATGAAGCCCAGGAAGAACCAAAGGGCAGTTACAGGCAACGTCGTGCTGCGCCCCTCGCTGTAGTAAATCCCCATGGCCGCCACGACTAGGCCGGCAATCTGGACGAACAGCCACCCCTTCCCGAGCAACCTGGCATCAGTCCGGCCGACGCGGGCCCATTCGTCGAGCAAGGCGCGAGATAAGTTGGTGTAAGTGGGGGTGAGATCGGCCACCCACCTGACCTCCGCGTCAGGTGCTGATGATGGCGCATTGGCGTCGACCGCCTCTGGGATCGGCACGGAGGGCGCAGGCCCGCTGGAGGTCACTCAATCTCTCCGATCTTCACCGGCCGGCGATCCTTCGCGGCGAGTTCGACGGCTTCCAACACGCGCTGCGTCTGGTATGCGTCTTCGAAATCCGGCATCGGGACTTCCGGCGCTTCGCCGCCGAGGATGCGCATGATGTCGGCGGCCTGATTGACGAATGCGTGCTCGTAGCCCAGCGGATGGGCCGTGGGCCAGTAGGCGTGCTGGTACGGGTGCGTGCCGGGGACGCTCGTCTGGATCTTTGTCCAGCCGGCGACGGATTTGTCGGCGGTGGCGTCGTAGTAATAGAGGTTGTTGAGGTCTTCGAAATTGAAATAGAGCGAGCCTTTGTCACCGTTGATCTCGACGCCGTTCTTGTTCTCACGGCCCGTGGCGAAGCGCGTGGCCTCGAGGCTGAACACCCCGCCCTGCCGCATCCGGCCGATGGCCAGGATCGCGTCGTCGACCGTGACTTTGGCCTTCTTCCCCGTCGACTTCGATCCCGACGCCAGGCCCGCGCCGCCCTCGCTGTCCGGCAGCGTGCGCTCTTTGACGAACGTCTCGCTGATCGCGCCGGTGATCTCGGCGAACTCGTCGCCGGTGATGAACCGCGCCATGTCGATCACGTGCGCGCCCAGATCGCCGAGCGAGCCGCTGCCGGCTTGTTCCTTATCGAAGCGCCAGATGAGCGGGATGTCGGGCGAACTGGCCCAGCCCTGCAGGTAGAACGCACGCACGTGGTAGATGCGCCCGAGCCGGCCCTGGCGCGCGAGCTCATAGGCCGTCGCGACGGCGGGCACGCGCCGGTAGTTGTACCAGACGAACGTACGGCTGCCGGTCGCCTTCTTCGCGGCGTCGCGCATGAGCCGCGCGTCTCCCAGCGTCGCCGCCAGCGGCTTCTCGCACGCGACGTGCTTGCCGGCTTCGAGCGCGCTGATCACGAAATCCAGGTGCTTGTTGTTCGGCGTCGTCACGTCGACGAGATGGATCGCCGGGTCGGTGACGGCCTTGCGCCAGTCGGTCGTGGCGTTGGCCCATCCCCAGCGCGCGGCGAAAGCGTCGAGGCTTTTCCGGTCGCGCGCCACGATCGTGTGCATGACGGGATCGACCGGCAGGTCGAAAAAACGCCCGGCCTTGAGGTAGGCGTTGCTGTGGGCCCGGCCCATGAACTTCTGGCCGACGAGCGTGATGTTGACGGGCTGCTTTGTCATGGGACTGATCCTCGAAGGGCCTTGAACGAATGCACGCCGCCGGACTCCGCGCCGTCGGTCGCGCCGATGGTAACGGCGCGGCGGGGCCAATTGAAGATTCACGGCCGATGCCCGAAGCTTGCGCCAGATGCGGGTGCTGATCGCCACGGACAAATTCAAAGGGTCGCTCACCCAGCGACAGGCGACCGACGCAATCGCCGAAGGCGTGCGCCGCGCGTCGCCTGCCGCGGCGATCGATCTCTGTCCACTGGCCGATGGCGGTGAGGGAACGGTGCGGTGCGTGGTCGACGCCGCCGGCGGCCGCTGCGAGACGCTCGACGTGTGCGGGCCGCTGCCGGGCATGCGCGTCGCGGCCGACATCGGATGGATCGATCAGGGCAGGACCGCGGTCATCGAGCTCGCCTCGGCGGCCGGATTACAGCTCGTGCCGCCGGAAAAGCGCGACCCGATGCGCACGACGACCTTCGGCGTGGGCGAACTGCTCCGCACCGCCGCCGACCGCGGGGCGACGAAGATCATCCTCGGCGTCGGCGGCAGTGCGACGTGCGATGCCGGCATCGGCATCGCACAGGCGTGGGGCGGCATGGTCCGCATGACCACCGGCAAGACCTACGGCGCCGGCGACCGTCGACTCTGCGGCGGCGACCTCGGCGGCGTG
>DASVSS010000016.1:0-9699 GCA_036387945.1 Tepidisphaeraceae bacterium
CCATCGGCGGCACGAGCGTGTCGTGCGACCCGATTAGTCTCCTCCGCGGCGCCGGCGGCCACGCGCAAGGGCCCGACCCAGAGTCGACCAAACGCTTGCAAAAAGAAGCCCGCAACGCCGCCTTGCACTTCATCGAATTCACTCTCACCGACGAGGGCCAGCGGCTGTGGTGTTACGACGTGGGGACGAAAAACGATCAGGGCGAACTGATCGGCCCCGAGAAGTACGCCCTGCGCCGCGTGCCGATCGCCAAGACGTTTTACCCCAGCACACAACCCGCCTTCGCCTCCGCCGCCGCCGAGCATGACCGCCACGCATCGGACAACCTCGCCGACCCGGCGTTCAACCCGTTCGAGATCAGCAAAAGCTTCTTCTATTACCGCCGGTGGACCGGTGAGCACTTCGGCGTTCTGCGCGACATCGTGCGTGCGATGTGCCTCGACAGCGGTGAGGAACTGCGCGACGCCCAGGCGGTTCTGATCGCCCGCGGCGAGACGGCGTCGCCCGTGCCGTTCGGCGCGCTGCCGGTCCTCAAGCTCAAAGGCAAGGACGGAAAAGAAGTCGACGTCCCCCTCGACTGGCGGAATTCGCCGGACATGGACAAACGCTTCGACCGGCTCGAATACCCGCGCGGGTGGACGGAGCATTTCCGCGAGCAATACCGAAAGGTGCGACGCGGCGGCGTCGCGGCGGCTGCGGCGGCGGTGACGCGATGATCGGACGTGCCTTGCGCACCGACGAACGCGATGGATTCACGTCGCGCCGCCACGAATGGCGTCTCCCGGAGCCGTCACGCCCACGCGCGCGGATCGTTCTCAATGGTTCGCTCCGTACGGACCCGTCGCTGCGGTTCATTCCAAAAGGTCCGCCTCGTCTGGACCCGTCGCTGCGGTTCATACCGACGGGTCCGTTCCGTCCGGACCGGCGGCGGTGCTTCATAACGACGGGTCCGCTCCGTCCGGACCCGTCGTTTTGCTTCGTACGGAAAGGTCCGCTCCGTCCGGACCCGTCATTGCGAATCAATCCGAGCGGTCCGCTTCGTCCGGACCGTCGCGAAGCGGGCGTCCGAGGCGTCGTCGCCCCCGCACGGGCTCTCGATACCGACCCATTCAGCCGCGGCCTGCGCCGCGGGCCCTCTTTTTATTGAGCCCGTCATGCGCCGCTCCACCGCCTACATCATCTTCTTCCTGATCCTCGCGCTCTTCTCCGTAGCGTTCATCTGGCCGCTCGCGCGCATCGTGCAGCGCGGCTTCTATGACGAAACCGGCTTCACGTTGCGCTACATCTTCGAAGTCTTCCGCAATCCGATTTATCTTGAAGAGCTTTTCAACAGCCTGAAGATCGCGCTGGGCACGACGACGCTCGTGACGCTTATCGCCGTGCCGCTGGCGTGGATGGCCAACCGGTACAACTTCGCGGGCAAGGGGGCGTTCCAGGGGCTGCTGCTGGTGCCGATGATCCTGCCGCCGTTCGTCGGAGCGATCGGGTTCCAGCAGATGTTCGGGCAGTACGGGGCGGTCAACGCGCTGTTCAATCTCGGGCCGATCGATTGGACGGGTTTGTCGCGCTACACGGGCGTGATCATCCTGCAGGCACTGAGCCTTTACCCGATCATGTACCTCAACGTGTCGGCGGCCTTGGCCAACGTCGACCCGGCGATGGAGCAGGCGGCACAGAACCTCGGCTCGACGGGGTTCGGGAAGTTCCGCCGGATCACTCTGCCGCTGATCATGCCCGGGCTGTTCGCCGGGGGGACGATCGTATTCATCTGGAGCTTCACCGAGCTCGGCACGCCGCTGATCATGAACTACGACCGCTGCATGCCGGTCCGCGTCTTCAGCCAGCTTAAGGACATCGGGACCAGCAGCCTGCCGTACGCGCTGGTGTTCGTGATGCTGGTCGTGAGCGTCGCGCTCTACCTGATCGGCAAGCTGCTGTTCGGCCGCCAGTCGTACGCGATGCAGTCGAAGGCGTCGACGGCGTCGACGATGGAAACGCCCACCGGCTTCAAGGCCATCGCCGTGCCGCTGGCATTCGCACTGATCTGCTTTATTGCCCTGCTGCCGCACTTGGGCGTGATCCTTACGGCCTTCAGTCCGCCGGGCAGCTGGTACCGAACGGTCTTCCCGCAGACGTTCAGCCTGACGAACGTCGAGGAAGCCCTTGGCCATAGCATGACCGTCAGCAGTATTGGCAACAGTCTCCTCTACGCCGGCGTGGCGGTGGTGATGAACCTGATCGTCGGCGTGGCGATCGCGTTCGTTGTGGTGCGCAGCACGATCCCTTTCCGCGGCCTCCTCGACACGCTGGCGATGCTGCCGCTGGCCGTGCCGGGCATCGTGCTGGCGTTCGGGTATCTCGCCATCAGCAGCTGGGCGAGCAACATCACCTGGGTAAAGGAAAGCGGCCTCGCCCGGCAACTGTTCGACGTGCGCACGAACCCCATGCTGTTCCTGGTGATCGCCTACGCCATCCGCCGATTGCCGTACATGGTGCGCAGCGCCGTCGCCGGGTTGCAGCAGACGAGCAGCACGCTCGAAGAGGCCAGCTCGAACCTCGGCGCCAGCGGCTGGACGACCGCGCGCCGCATCACGATGCCGCTCATCATCGCCAACGTGATCGCAGGCGCGATGCTGGCGTTCGCCTTCTCGATGCTCGAAGTCAGCGACAGCCTTATGCTCGCCCAGCGGGCGGACTACTTCCCCATCACCAAGACGATCTACGAACTCTTCCAGCTCATCGGCACGGGCAAGTACCTCGCCAGCGCCCTGGGCGTTTGGGCGATGGTCTTCCTGGCCGCGACGATCCTGGGCGCCAGTGCGATCCTCGGCAAAAAGATGGGCGCGATCTTCCGGGTGTAGCACGATTCCGAAGACACGCCTCCGGTCCCTCCCCCTCTGGGGGAGGTTAGGTGGGGCGGGCGGATGCCTGATAGCAATTTCGTCTATGTCCTCCCCCGTACGCGGGGAGGGTAGGGAGGGGGTACTTGCCGCCGCCTCGTTGCTTCGTTGCCACGAAATCGCCGTCGAAAGCCATTCACGAAAACTATAACAGCTCGGCGTTCGCGTCCGCCCCCTCCCTACCCTCCCCCGCATACAGGGGAGAACGTGCGACCGATCCGCGCCTCGACGCTCACCGCCCCCACCTAACCTCCCCCGGAGGGGGAGGAACCAGAAGCGCGCTTCGACGCAACCCGCGTTCACGCTTAAACTGCACCCACCATGCGACCGCTCCCCGCCCTGCTCATCGCCGCCTTGCTTGCCGCCGGTTGTTCCACCGACAGCGAGCCCCGCCAACTCACCGGCGACAATTTTTACCGCCCGAAGGATCAGCCCGGCGCGCTGCCGCCCGGCCCGGTGCGGCAGCCCGAGGAGGCCCCCCCGCCGTCGGTGACCGATCAGGCCCGGCGGGCAGACGACCTGCGCGTAGCGACCGAGCAGATCCCGACGCCCAACCCGAGCGACCCGACGACCGCGCCCGCCGCCGCGACGCCTCCCGTGTCGCCAAAGCCGCCGACGGCGTACGCGCCGGGGCAGTACCTCACCATCGGCGGCGTGATCGCCGACGTCAACGGCAACCCGATCTACGCCGACGACGTCCTGCGCGCCGTCGCCCCGGTCCTGGCCGCCCGTGCCAAGGACTCCGACCCGGCGGCCTTCAAAAGCCTGGCGCGCAACGAGATCAACACACAGGTCGACGACCTGATCCGCGCCGAAGTCGAGTTCGCCGCCGCCGACCGCAACACGACGCAGCAGGAAAAAGAGCTTGCCAAGCGGGCCACGACCGACTGGCGGACGCGGATCATCACGAAGTACAAGGGCTCGGTCGAAGAAGCACGCCGCAGCTTCCGCGAGCAGGGCCGCACGTTCGACGAAGCCGCCCGCGAGCAGGACCGAACCAATCTCGTGCGTGTGTATTACAGCAAGAAGATCCTTCCCCGCATCCAGATCACCGCCACGGAGATGCGCGCCTTTTATGAGAAGAACAAGGAGACCCTCTTCACCGACCGCGACAAACTCACGTTCCGCCTGATCAAGATCACGCCCGAAGCGATCGGCAGCGATCAGGCGGCTCAGGAGCGCGTCAACGAGCTCGCCGCCAAGGCCGCCAACGGCGAAGACTTCGCCGCCCTCGCGGGCTCGATCAACAACGACCCGTACCTTCTCAAATCCGCCGGCCTGGTCGGCCCGATCGACAAGGGGGCGTACAAGCTTGAAGCGATCGAGGCCGCGCTCTGGCCGCTGAACGTGGGGCAGATCACGCCGGTCATCAAGATCGAGAAGGCGTATTACCTGGCCAAACTCGAGGACAAGCACACCGGCCGCGTGCTGCAGTTCCAGGAAGACCTTGTGCAACGCAAGATGACCGAGGCCATCAAGGGTGAGCAGTTCACGAAGATGCGCCGAGAGATGGAAGCGAGCCTCCGCAAGGAAAGCGTCGTCAGCAAGAACCCGGCGATGTACGAATCGGCGCTGGGAATGGCGGTGCAAAACTACGCGCGCTGGCGCGCCGAATAAACCCGCGATCTTCCATCGCAACGACCGCGCCCGAAGGTTCATCCGGATTGTTAACGATGATATCTGGTCCCATCTCCCGGTACTCCGGACGAGGGGGACAAAAGCGTCGCTTCGTTCAGGCCGCTTACAGCAGATAGCGCACTCGGGACACAAGCCACTGCACGAACCGATCGCGCCAATGGCGGGTCCGCCATTCGTCGAGCTTGACCTCCCTGGCGTGCTGCAGGTCATGCTCGAAGAGTGACTGGGCCTGCGCCGCGAACTCCCGGCTGCGCACCACCGCGGCGATCTCGCAGTTAAGCTCGATGCTGCGGTAATCCAAATTAGTCGAGCCGATGATCGACAACTCGTCATCGACGCACAACGTCTTGGCGTGCAGCACGACGTGCTGGCGCTCGTAGATTTTCACGCCGGCGCACAGCAAGCGCTCGTAGAACGCCCGGGCGGCGATCACCATGATCGGTAGGTCGCTTTTTGCACCGAATATCAGTCGAACGTCGGCCCCGCGACGGGCCGCGGCACAGAGCGACTCGATCAGCTCGTCGTCCGGCGCGAAATAGGCCATCGTCATGTGCACGCTCTTCTTCGCACCGTTCAGCAGGTCGTGCAACATCGGCCGCAGCGGGCTGGTGAGCGTGGGGACCGTCGCCATCACGCCGATGCTGTCGGGTTTGACCTTCGGCGCCGGATCGGCGGCGCGTTCCCTTGCCTTGCCGACGCGCCGGCCCTTCGGCGAGCGCGGCAGGGCCACGCCGGCGAAATACGCCGCACGGTCAATCCGGCCGCCGCGGTGGACGTAGTCCCAGTTGCGGGCGAACGCTTCGATGAACATCCGCGCCGCCGGGCCTTCGACGCTCATGCCGGTGTCGCGCCACAGTTGCACGGTCTTGAGGTCGTTTCTGGCGATCCACGACCCTGCGTAGGCGTCGGCGACGTTCAGCCCGCCGACGACCGCGACGTTGTTGTCGGCGACGACGATCTTGCGGTGATCGCGGCTCATCGGCCGCCAGCCGAAGCGCGTCTCCCACGGGCGGATCGGGTGGAATTCGGCCACCCGCGCGCCCACGCGGCGCAGCCGCTGGAACATCCGCCGGTCGTTCGTGCCCAGTACGCCGTACCCGTCATAGATGACGAACACCTTCACGCCCTGGCGGGCTTTTTTCTCCAGCAGATCGGCAAACGCCCGGCCGGTGGCGTCGTCGTCCCAGATGTAGAACTCGAAGCAGACGCGCGACCGCGCCGCCGCGATGGCGTCGAACGAGCGGCGCAGCGTCTCGCCGTCCTTGTGAAGGCCCACGCGCGATCCGTCGGCAAGGGCCACCGGCGGCGGCGCTTCCCAGCCGTCGTCGGCGTGAGGACCGACGTTGAGGCCCTCCTTGTTGCGCTCGAGCAATTCCAGCAAGCGCTTGCGCGGGCCGCGACGGTGAAGGTGCAGGAGTTGGGCGCGCTTGGATCCGGGCATGCTGCTTGGCGAGGCATCATACGCACATCGCCGCCCCGCGGGCGCTTTCGTGCTTAAGCGCCGGCGCTCACTATAATCGCCGCGATGCCCCTGACCCGTGAAACCGCGACCGAAGCCTTGCGCAAAGTCCTCGAACCGGAGTTGTTCAAAGACATCGTCACCCTCAACTTAGTCAAGGAAGTGCAGGTGAACGGCGACGCCGTCACCGTCATGGTCGAATTGCCGCAGGCGTCGGCGGCGGCCAAGGACGTGATCGAGCGCGACGCCACCCACGTCCTGCGCGAAGCCGGCGCCGGCAGCGTCCGCGTGATGTTCGGACTGCAGCAGACCAAGCCGATGACCATCGGCGGCCACCCCACGCCCAGCGCCAGCGAGAAGAACCTTCCCCAGGTGAAGAACGTGATCGCCGTTGGCGCCGGCAAGGGCGGCGTGGGCAAATCCACCGTCGCGGTCAACCTCGCCGTCGGGCTACAGCGCCTCGGACACAACGTCGGCCTGATGGACGGCGACATCTACGGCCCGTCGATGCCGACGATGCTCGGCATCCGCGGCGTAGCGCCAAAGATCTTCGACAACAAAATCGTTCCCCACTACGTCCACGGCCTGCACGCGATCACGATCGGCAGCCTGGTCGAGCCCGAGAAGCCGCTCATCTGGCGCGGGCCGATGGCCCACGGTGCGTTCAAGCAGCTTCTGCTGGACAACACCGCCTGGCCGCCGCTGGATTATCTCGTCGTCGATCTGCCGCCGGGCACGGGCGACGTGCCGCTGACGCTGTGCCAGCTCCTCGGCATCACCGGCGCGGTGATCGTGGCCACGCCGCAGCAGGTGGCGCTCGATGACGCGATCCGCGCCGTGCGCATGTTCCAGCAGCTCGGCGCGCCGATCCTGGGGCTGGTGGAGAACATGAGCTACTTCGTCGCCGCCGACGGCACGCAGCACGACATCTTCGGCCGCGGCGGCACGCGCCGCGCGGCAGAAGAACTCGGCGCCACTTTCCTCGGCGAACTGCCGATGTTCACCGACCTGCGTCAAAACAGCGACAGCGGCAAGCCGCACGCGAACTTCGAAGGCCCGGCCAAGCCGAGCCTGGAAGCACTCGTAACGGCACTGAAGGAACGCGTCGATTTCATCAGCCGCAAGAAAGGTCCGACGTTGGAAATCCGCTGACCCCGGCCCGATGCGCGAACCCGCAGAGCGCCAATCCGGTTCCTCCCCTCCGGGGGAGGCTAGGTGGGGGCGGTCGGACGCCTCATCGCAATTTAGCGCCTAAACGCCTGGCCCTCTCTCTACCCCCTCCAGGGGTACCGGGCGAGGGGTCTGGTTCTGTGGCGTCAGCAAGCAGCTATTGCATGTCGATGGCCGCCCCAAACCGGGGGAAGACCGCTGGCGCGCTAACCTGCCAAGGCCGTCGCGGCGAGGGGCTTGATGTTGCTTGCGATCCACTTCTGCACGCTTTGCGTCGTCGTGCTCCAGCCGCTCGTGCGGGCGGTGAGGAATGTCATAAAGAGCTCATCGATCGTGCGTGAGAAATCGCGCAGGAGCGTGATGCGTTCTTCGAACAGCGTGCGCGGGGTGTCGGCCTTTTCCACGTCCGGCAGTTTGAGCGACGACACCGACAGCGTCTCGGCCGAGAGCGTGAAGTTGAACTGCCCTGCCGCGGCGTCGAGGATGAGGCCCGCCTTGCGCACGGCCTTGCCGCTGCGGAGGGCGTCCATCGCTTCGGGCAGTTGCGTCGGGCCGGTGGCGACGAGCGTGTCTTTGCCGCTCTGGCCGAACGTGCAGTCGAGCTGCAGCGTGCGGTCGAACATCAGCGTGACATTGCCCGGCGCGTCGCCGCCGATTTCCACCACCCCGCCGCGGCTCTGCGTTGCGTGCCAGAGCCAGAGCAGGAACTCATTGCCCAGCCAGTCCTTGGCGTTGTCGCCCTTGGCCGTCCAGGGGTATTCGGCGGGCATGTCCGGGTCGTGGGGGCTCTTGGCGAAGCGCGTGGGCGTGACGTCTTCGTACTCGCGCCGCTTGCCGCGGCGCTCGAGCTCGCGCAACGCGATCGTGCCGCTGGTGAGCGGGAAAAGATCGAGCTCGAACGTGCGGCTGAAAATTTCCGTTAGCTTCTCGCGCAGCGACAACGACGCCGGCGCGTAGACGATCCCCGCCGGCACGTCCCACAACAGGTGGCTGATCTTGCTGCGACGGAACCGGCCGCTGCGCAGCTCGTCGTCGAGCTTGCGGCCGAGCTGGTCTTTGAGGTCGCGCTTCTGCTGCTTGCTCAAAAATCCTGACGGGTTATCCGCCGCCACCGCTTCTTCTTCGATCGACTTGTACGCCTGCTTCAGTTCGCCGGGCACTTTGTTGGTGTCGACCCGAAGGGCGACATGCACGCAATCGTTGAAGACGCAATGCTCGAACCCGAACGCCGTATCGAGCACATGCCGCGGCCCGGCCCAGCCGTACTCGACTTCTTCGGGGATGCCGATCTCGGTGGCCTTGAGCGCGTGCTCGGCGAACTTCTCCAGCACGGCTTCGTCCGCCATTGCCGGAGCCTGACCCACAACGGCGTACCGCTGGAACGACATCGAACCGCTTTCAAATCCCATGGGGGCGTCGACTCTATCGCGCCCGGGCGGCGATTCAACGCGGGTGCGCACGTCCGAGAAGGACCGTGTCACGCGACCGCCAAGGCGGTCGCCGGCAGGGGCTCCGATCGACGAAACTTTCTCCGCCGGTTAGCGTCGAACGGCATCAGGACAATTCATCAGGAGAATATTCGCATGCCCCGTGCCCTCACGCTCGCCGTTCTGCTCACGTTGTCTCAGTTCGCCGCCGCCCAGGCGGTCCGTCCGGTTGACGCCGCGCCGCAAGGCACCGACCGCTTCGCGCTGACCGTCTACTCCACCGCCGACCCGGCGACGTTCAATCCAAAGGGCGACCCGCAGCAGCCGGGGCGGATGAGCCAGCCGCTGCCAGGGTACGGCGTCGTCCGCGAACGGCGCACGCTCGATCTCAAGGCCGGCCCGCTGCGGTTCACCGACGTCGCCGCCGGCATCGACCCGACGACGGTCAAATTCGAATCCCTCACCGATCCAGCCGGCACGGCGGTTCTCGATCAGGCGTTCGAGTACGACCTCGTCAACAGCGCGAAGCTGCTCGAAAAATACGTCGATCAGAAGATCGTCGTCGAGCGCAACCTTGGCGACGGCAAACTCGAAACGATCACCGGCACCCTGCTGTCGGCCCAAGGCGGGCTCGTCCTGCGGCTCGACGACAACAGCGTGCGAATCATCAACGGCTACAACGGCGTCAGTCTTGCCGACGCCGCGGGCCTGATTACCAAGCCGACGCTCGTCTGGAACCTGTCAACGAACCAGCCCGGCCGGCACGACACGCTGGTGACGTACCAGACCGACGGCCTGACCTGGCGCAGCGACTACAACCTCGTGCTGAACGAAAAGGACACCGCCGTGGACGTCGGCGCGTGGGTGACGGTCGTGAACCGCAGCGGCGCGAGCTATCCCGACGCGCGGCTCAAACTCGTTGCCGGTGACGTGCAGCGTATCCAGCCGCCGCAGCAGGGGTACGAAGATCGGGCCATGAAATCAGTCGCGCGCGCCAATGCCGTCGAAGCGCAAGGCTTTCAGGAGAAATCGTTCTTCGAATACCACCTTTACACGCTCGGCCGGGTGACGTCGTTGCCCAACAACAGCGTGAAGCAGATCGAGC
>DASVSS010000017.1:0-11798 GCA_036387945.1 Tepidisphaeraceae bacterium
GATCGACGACATTCGCTCCCGCGGCAATGCGCTCAGCGCGGGCGACGTCGGTTACCGCTACGTGCTCCGTGCCCTCGCCGACGCAGGCCGCAGCGATGTCATCTTCGAAATGAACAACCAGACCGAGCGGCCCGGCTACGGCATGCAGATCATGCGCGGCGCCACCGCCCTCACCGAGAAGTGGGACGCGAGCGTCGGCAACTTCGGGTCGCACAACCACTTCATGCTCGGCCAGATCAACGAGTGGCTGTTCCACGATCTCGCGGGCATCCAGTACCTGCAAAGCGCCCCGGGCTTTGAGAAGATCGTCATCAAACCCGCAATGGTCGGCGACATAACCTGGGTGCGATGCAGCTATAAAAGCGTCCGCGGCAACATCAGTGTGGCGTGGCGGCGCGACGGCGAAACCCGCGGGCTGGACGTGACGATTCCGCCGAACACCTCGGCCGTCATCCATGTGCCGACGCCGGAGGGCGCTACAATCAGCGAGAGCGGGAAGCCCGCCGGGGAGTTGGCTGGGGTTGAGCTAGTTGAGAAATTGCCCGGCGTGACGGTCTACCAGGTCGGATCCGGGACGTACCGTTTCGAATCGAAGTAGGGCGATAACCGCATGGGCCGCGGCCGTCGCCGGCATACCGCGAAGCCAGTCCGTCCGTCGCAATGAACGGGGTTCCGCCGCTGCCCGAATGACAACTACGCAGGCACGGCCGTCGGCGGTGCGGATGGCGCATAGCGCACGCGCTTCATGAACGCGCCGCGATAAGCGGCCCAGTTCGCCAAGGCCATCAAGGGCACGGTCACCGCGCCGATCGCCGGAAATAGCTGCACGATAGCCAGCACAAAGAAGAGCAGGCGAAGCGCCCACCGCAGCAGCAGGTTCGCTCCCCGCGGGATATACCGGCGGAACGGGGCCACGATCTGCAGGCGGTACAGGATCACGCCCGGCACCAGGCCGACCACCGGCACGGCGCTGAGCAGCACGGCCACGGTCAGCACGAACGGCAGCCGCGCCATCACACGCCGGTCGTACCGCGCGACGAACGCGGGGTCGCCAAACGGCGCTAACCCGCATGCCCGGCACGCTTGATCCGGCGTGAATCCACGCAGCCGCGTGGCGCATCGAGGACAACGCTTCTTCGTCGCGAGCAGGATCGGGTGAGAATCAAGATCGAGAACCGGCTCGCGGCCCGTCGTGCCGAGCCACGTCAATCGATGGACGCGCGGGTTGCTCGCGTGGCACGAAGGGCAGCCCATTGCCGAGCGGTACATGGCCACGCCACACTTCGCGCAATGTGCCTGGCCGGCCTCTTCCTTTTCTTCGGCGCGGCTGCGCAGCCAGTAAATCGTTCCCAGTGCGACGACCACCAACGCTGCCATCAGCAGCGGATACACCAGCATCAACACGATGCCAAAGCCCGCCCACAAGTCTTCGGCCCAGGAAAACAGTCGCTGCAAGCCGGTGTCGTCATCATGATCGGCGTCCTGCACGTCGCGCAACACGGCGTTGCGCAGCGAAGCGCCCCAGAACGCGCCCATCGCCGCGATGGCCGCGGGGATCACGTCACCCAGGCCCGCCTGGTGCAGCGGCAATTGCCCGATAAGTTGCCCGGCGAACTTCGAATCGTCGGCGCTCAGCAGGCCGAACGTCACCAGCGCCGCCATCACCGGCTTGGCCCAGTGATCGATCTCGGCGAGCACTTTGCGCGCCTCGCCATTCCGGTGCGCCAAAAACTCCAGCGCGGCCAACCCACCCAGCACCGCGATTGTCAGGTTGTGCGTAAACCACGGCGGCATCACGTCGCGCGACAGGCCGATTTTCTGCAGCACCGCCCACTCGCCGCCATAACGAATGACGACCGCCGCGATGAACGCCGGTAGAAACGCCCGGCTCGCGAAGATGCCAAAGGATGACAAGATCTGTGTGATCGTAAGAAACATTCTCGCACATCTTAGGCAGTAGGCCGTCGCGGCATCAGTGCCATGTGGCGTTCGCCGGGCTGATGCGCACCGGCGCCGCCGGGGCGCAAAAAAGGACTCGCATTGCTGCGAGTCGGGTTACTGAGCCGTAACGGAATCTAATGCCTCTAGTTTGGCACCGTCGGGAACACGGCCGACACGTTTTGTCGCCGCGGCGCACCGAGGCTAACTGCGTTTCTTCTCCGCGGCCTGGCGGATGTGGTTCAGCATGTCCTGCCAGCCAGTGCTGACGTTCGCCTGCAGTTCCGGCGGGATCAATCCAGTGGCCCGGTGAGTTAATGTCAGCAACGTGCCGCCGGCCTGTTCGATGAGGCGGTACTGGATGTGCGACGCCACCGGGAAGGACATCATCATCGGCCCGATGAGCTCGAGGAGCTTGGGCGGTTTGATCACCTGTACATGACCCCAAAGGTGCCCGGCGTTCTCGGCCAGATCGCGGAACCAGCGGCCGCCCGGCCACGGCTCGAGCTTGATTTTCATCTCTTTCATCGGCCCCTGTGGTTCCAGCAACGTTTGGAAGACCACATCGGGTGGCGCGGCGACCAGCACCTCTTTGACAATGTGCATGGTCTTAATGGGGGATGCGACTTCTTCAGCTATCATCACGTTTCTCCTTTGAAACGGGTCCACGGTTCAATGCCGCACGATCGCGTGCAGCATGTTGTTTGACAGTTCGTTCAGCGGCTTCCTTGATGCCGGCCAGGTGATCGGTCCAGAAGCGCTCGAAATTCTGGACCCAGTCATACACGGGCTTGAGTTCTTGCGGAACCAGCCGATACACACGTCGCTGCCCGGCCTTGTGAACGGCAACCACTCCGACCTTCCGCAACACGCCGAGATGCTTGGAAACAGCCGGCTGGGGCAGCCCAAGCCTGACCACCAACTCACTCACGTCACGCTCGGCCCCAAGGGCCAACAGGTCCACGATCTCCCGCCGACGCGGTTCGGCGATGGCGTTGAAGATGTCGGAAGTCGTCGCGGCCCGGGCCATGCGCGGAGTGCATTCCTATATAGGAATATATCAAGCACATGGGTCGGATTTTCGAACGGCCGCGCCCGTTCCGAAGTATGGCGGCGTTCTCCTTCAGAGTCGGGCGAGGACGTGCTAGAAGCGGAACGGTCAACGGCATCTGTTCAGGACGCGAGGAAGAAAAGTATCCAAACGCTTCCTCTCAACCCGGCCGGGAGAATAAGGCGTCCGCCCAGGCGCTCCTGGCGAGCGTGACGGCATGGATCCGACTCCTCCTGCGCATCGCCAACCGCGTGTCGAGCCGTCCGTCACCACGAACGCGGTTGGAACGCACAAGACCATGAAACAAAGCCGGCCACCGCATGGCGCGGTGGCCGGTGATCTGGATTTAGTAGCAGGGGAAGATTCGAACCTCATCCCACGCGTGCCTTTTCATTTTCAGAGCCGGATTGCCGGGAATCTTGGATTTTTCGTCCCTGTGTTCAAGCACTTTTCTCCCGATTTTCGCGTTAGCTCCACGATTATATGCCGCAATGAGCATCCACCGAGTGATTGGTCGGAAGCGCCCAAGCTGAACCGGCGGCAGAAGCTCGGCAAGGCACAACGTCGACTGATAGGCGTCATTCTGAGCGACGAATGAGAAAATCTCACAAAATTTCGCTTCCGTAAGCTATCCGGGCTTCGCCTACCGCCGACGCGGTCGCAAGATCAGTACACCATCCCTCAGATTCGCCCAACACGGCCGGTCGCACATGCCGTCGTTTGCGCCTTGCACTCAGGGTCGAATGATCGTCGACATGTACGAAAATCAGCTGCGCGTTTGTTCGCCCCGGAACGAGTCGCCGGCACGCCGGGTTCGGTGCTTCGGCACGTCCGACTCCACTTGCCGTCCCGAGAGTCTCAACCGTGGTGCGTTCAGCAATCAATCCGGCAATGCCGCAGGAATCGCCATGGCCGCGACGATGGCTTCCCCGGTCGGTGTGACCATCAGCGTCTCCCCTCGGGCCGTAAACACTCGTGCGCCAACAGCGAGGCAATCACGGCCCGGTCGAGCCACAAATAGTCGTCATCGAAGGGGAATCCCGTCGCGTATAATGGCCGCGCAGACCGCCATGCGATCTCGACGAATGCCGCGAGGTATCGGCGGTCGCGGTCTTGTAACTGACGGTGCGCCGATCGGTTCTTCCCCCACCGCTCTGCCGACTGCCCATCGGTGTTTTGCTTCTTACTGCGCTGTGCCGAGCCCCGTTGCCGCATCCTGCGGGCAGAACGCGCGCAAGATTCGGATTACGTCGGTAGCGTATTGCAGCATCGTACCATCCCGCGTGTCGGCCTTCGTCAGATCGCGGCTTGGTGTCCCGATTGCTCGAGGTGACTGGATACCAGTTAAACTTTTTGTTTAGATTATCCGCGCCAACGCGTCGCCGCCATCACTAACAAGACGAGTGGAATACCGCGGCATGAATGGCTGGTCGTAGAACGTCCTATCCGTCTTCGATCAGCTCCCGCAGCACACCCGATGCCCCGGACGGATCAAGCCACCGGTGCTTCAGTGAGAGCGTAAGAGAGATCGCCAAGAAAGAACAGTGGCGTCGGTTTAGGGAGAGGGAGCGACGCCGGCTGGATGTCACTTCCGTGAACTCGGTGGGCCGTCGCTCCGGGGGCGACCGGCACGGAGTAGCACGCTATCCGTTAAAGGGAATATTGAAGGCGTCAAACGGGAGCAAAATGTGCGGTTGGAGCACAAGGATCGTGAAAAACGGCCCAAAAGTCCGGTACTACTGTGCGGCGAGGCATTTTAATGCTCCACAGACCAACGAGCCATTTCGACGGCTACTTCGTGCAGACCTTATTGAAGCTAACGTGTTTTCCTGCCTCACCGAAGTCATCAACGACGTGGACGGGCTACACGAGCTAATCCGTCAGCATCTTCAAGCTGCTCTAAAAGAACGACAGGCAGATGATGGAAACCTAGCAGCGCTAGTGTCGGAGAAGGAACAAGTTGAGCAGAAGTACAAGATGATTCTGCATGATTTGGGCAGCCTTGGACGTGAACTATGCAAGCAGGAGGCAGCGCAGCTGGAAGCCCGGCACAAGAGCCTCCTCCTCCGGATAAAGCAAGCCACAACCGCCTCGTTGCCGTCGCCTTCCACAGCGAGTGGCATCGTGGAGTCATTGAAGCATCAGCTGAAAGATGTGGGAACTCTTCTTACACAACACGACATTGCACCTGTTCGGCGTCTGCTGGGACTGATGGTGTCCAAACTTGAATACAACCTCGAGACAACCAAGATGGTGCTAGAAATAGCCGTACCGTCATGGGCGCTTTCCAAAGAACACCGCCTACTGGAACTGATTAGTATGGTTCCTAGTACTGCCACAACCAGTGGTCACGATACCACGGCAGCGAGTAGTGCAGTGGTGCTGGGCGAGTTTGAATGCACGTTGGAGCGTGCGGGCCGTCATACCTGTATGACCTGTCGGCGGCACGCACGGGCGCCCGGATCATCCGGTAGGCGGCGTGGCAGTCACGGTAACTGATGGGCGCCGCATAAATGCCCATGCACACAGGACCCGGACCGAAGTGTTCGGGCACGGCACCCCCATGCGGCCGTTGAGGCCGCTTCACGTGGCAGGAGAGAGTATGAAGGGATCATTGATGTTACAGGCCGGCCGCTATAACGATCATGCCTCTTCAGCGTGGTTTGATGTGCGCTTGTGCGACGGCGGTGTCGTACTCAGCCTCAGCGATCTGAAGAGGAATGTTCGATACATCGCCGTGGTGGACGGCGGCGTGGTCCTTTTCAAAGAAGAAGTGCTAGCTCAGCTGCCAGAGGCAGAACGCCCGGAGGCTGCCCGGCCACCATCGCCCCCGCAGCACGTCCGTGCTTTAGGCGGATCATCACGCCGGATGGTCCCATTTTTAGTCTGTGCAGGGGTGACTCTACCGTACGAGCAATTGCGCTAGGGGCATTGCGGTGCGGGAAGCGTGGGGCAGTCATCTTAGTAGTTATTGAGGCGAGCAACCCTCACTTGCCACCGTTCCTTCTTCGACTGGTTAACGAGAAGAAGCTCTGCTGCGTTTCGCAGCGAGAGCGGCATTGGATGGGACCAGCGACGGTTACACGGTTTCTCAAGACCGGGTGGGGATGCCAGTTTCGCATGAAGAAGATGCTCTACACAAAACTCAACCCTCCACAGCTTGCGTCACTTATAGGTGACGGCACCTTTACCAAAGTAGATTAGCTGGCTCGATGCTGTGATTGTGCGGGTGAGCGCCTTGTCACCACGCCACCGCTCGACGACACACTTCTGGAACCTGTCGTCCTTCAGGTCCGCGTGGTCCACGATGATCAATTGGAACTTTTCTTTCGGGTCAGCTTTCTGCACCGAGTCGATGAGCCAGTTGTACATCCGGGCCACGGCAATGCGATCCTCGTCCGTTCCTTGTTTCGACGTATCATCGTCGGGCGGGTAGTACGCGCTGGTAGGCTGATCGAGGAAGAGGAACCTCGGCACCGGCCTCTTCTTGGTCGCGAACCACTTGTGCAGTCCCACATGCGCGATGAGGTGACAGCCGAGCCAGTTCGCGGCACTGCCCATCTGCGTCATGCGGATCGGCCGAACGTCCGTGTCCGCAACGACCGTCAGCAGACCAATGTCGAGGCGGTGCGGGTTCGCACGGTACTCCATCTCCAAAGCCTGTGCCCCAGCCGTCATCCAGATGCTGATTCGCGAGAGCGCCGAGTCTCGCGCCTCACTTATGGCATCGTCCTGAAGTTGCTCTTCGATCCCTGCGATCGCCACTTCCAAAGACTGAATGCGACGAGGCAGCGAGGCGTCTGCCTTCACTTCGGGCACGCTTTCCAAGTAGAGGCTCACCCTGCCCAAAACGATGGCCTGACGGCGTTCGAGGCCGAAGGCGAGTTGGGCTTGGCGGTTCTGGGCTTCGAGGCTGTTTAGTCGCTGGCGGGCGTCCGCCATCCGCTGCCGCACTTCCTGCTGTTGTGCCCGAAGTCCGTTCAGGTACTCGTCCACGCGCGGCCGGTTGGTGCCCACATCTTCAAGTTCGCTTCGAAGCTGGCGCAGTGATCCTTCGAGATCGGCGGCGGCGGGCACCGGATCACGCAACGTACTCTGGCATAACGGACAAACGTGAACGTCTCCGTTGGCCGGAGGAATGACACCGACAACTTCCAAACGATCAGCCTGCGACCGCGCCTCAACTTCGAAGAGCGATTCGGCGCTGTTAAACTCCGTTGCGGCCACGATCTGGTTCTGCAACTCCTGAAACTGGTTCCGAGCTTCCGAAAGTTCGGTCCTGAGGCGATTGGCCTCTTCACCGAAGTCATAGCTCTGACGGCCATCCGAGGCTGGGTCGTCGGACTGTAACCGGGCCAGCAGGGCACGCGGACTAGCAGCGTCGTCACGCAGGATTAGACCCGCCTCCACTGCTTCGGACACGAGGGTGCTGGCCCTTCCTTCGCCCTCGCCAGCAATGCGGTTGGCTTCGGCCTGCTGCCGTTGAAGGCGACCGAGTTCAAGTTTGGCGAGTCTGAGCTTTTCCCGGAGCATGAGAGCGGTGTCGGGAACGGCCCCGAGGAAGTACGGGAGCGTGTCTTTGATGGCTTGCGGGATGTACTCATCCTTCTGCCTGTGGAACAGGATGTCACGGTCGAAAATCTCCGACTGGCCTTGAAAGACGAGGAATTTCGCGTGATCGAGGGTTGCCCGCAGCGCACGGCGAGTCGTGCCCGGTGGGGGTAACCAGCAGGTTGAACTGGGCCGGCTGACTGGACCTTTCGACCAGAAACCACAGGTAGCGGCCGACCCGGTTCCGGGATCGCTCGATGTAGACGTGCCCGCCGTAGTCCGTCTCGGCGCAGAAGAGGTCTTGGTACACCTCACACGTCAGTTCATGCCCGAGCCGATCCTCGTTAGCGTCAACGTCGATCGCCAGCAGGTGGAACCGCGTCTTTGGTGAATTAACAAGAAATCGGAACTGTGGGTCGGCATCATGAGCCTCGGCCGTCAGGTGGAGGAACAGGTCGCGTTTCCCGAACGTTCGGCGGCAGGGACGCCCGTGACGGTCCCTCCACGGGCGTGGATTCCTTGCGCTGTTCACGTGCATGGGCACGCGATGCCCGTCAACGTTCGTGCCGACCGTCCCGAAGTAGTCGCTGTCGATGAACCTGCGGAGCAAGTAGAAGTACCGGTCATACGGGCGGTACACCTCGACGTGGGTACGGCCCATCTCGTACGCTTCGCGGATCAGAGTGCTTCCATTCATTTGTGCTGCTTCCCAAAATGGCGTGCCTGCGGACATGCCATTCTCTTGACCGGCTGGCACTACACTTGAACGACACCGCATACGAGCCGCTGTGGGATAGCTAGGAGGAGCGCGTTCGCTCCGGCGGGGCCCTTGTGTTCCGTGCGCAAGGGGCCGAACCGCCTTGCGCTCATGGCGGTTCGCCCCATTCAAAACACGACCACCGAGCCTCAGGAGGGAGACCCCGCGCTAAGCCTCCACAGGCGACCACGTGGCGTGAGGCGATAGCTGGCCAGCGTGCGATACGCGTTGCAGATGTGGACGATCCCGCTGGTCAAGGTGCAGCAGGCCGGTGACGGCACATCGTAACGCACACCTTCCTCTCGCACGTCACGGTAGTAGCGGGCGAGAGCGCGTTCGATCACTTCGTCTTCGCCGAACTTGCTCGCGTCGGCGGGTCGCGGGGATGTGGAGATCAACATCCCGCATAATCTGCCATAGGAAATTCACTCATCCAGACCGGTTTCCAGAAAATCTGCATCAATGCCCAATCCACAATGCCTGTCGCACCGGGGCGGACCGTGGGCGTCAACTCGATGGAATCGTCAAGTACGGTTGCTGCGCCCGCACGGGGCTACCGATTAAGCCGTTCGCGAGCAGCGGCGACATACTCGGGCACGAGGTCGCACCCCCAGTACCGCCGGCCGGCGTCCCTCGCCGCAACAAGCGTGGTGCCGCTGCCGGCCATCGGGTCGGCCACTAGCCCGGCTGCCGGCGAGAACGTCCTCACCAGCCGCTCGGCCAACGGCAGGGGGTACGGTGCGGGATGTTTAACGCCGGCCGTGCTCGCGCCAATCGGCACGTCGATCACGTCCGTGATGCGGGCGATACCGCCGGCACGGAATCGCATGTATGGACTGTTGCCGTGGTGACCCGACTTGATGCTCCTGTGACGCGCCATCCGCTCTCGTGGTTCAGCCATTGGGCTGCCGCACGCCTGTGGGTCGCAGAACGGCGTCGTCGTCCTGCTCCACCAGTAGACCGACTCATAGGCCCGTCGCGGCCGATCGGGTCTGCCAGTCGGAGGCGCATCGGACTTGCTCCACATCAGCACGTCGATCTCGTGCCAGCCGGCCTCACGTACTGCAAGTCGGGTCCGCAGCACGTAATCCGGGATCGTCCCGCCACGCACGTGTTCGCGGATCACGACCAGCACGCTGCCCCTCGGCGTGAGCTTGTCCTTGGCCGCGTCGAGCACGGACACCATCCAATCGGGGTACTCGGATTCCGTCACGCTGGGGTAGTCCCGCGCTCGCTGCATCGCGTACGGTGGCGAGAACAAGACCAGATCGACGGTGCCACTCTCTAGCTCGCTCATCCGCTCGCGGGCATCACCGACCATGATCTCCCCAGAAGCCCGCTGCGACGATGCTGTCTCTGGCCGAGGTAGGTGCCGTGTGAGCACCTCCTTTACGACCTCGACGATACGGTCCGCTGTGCGGGAACTGCCCAGACGCTTCACAACCGCGTTCCACGTCCGCCGCTGCTGCTCCGGGGTGAGTCCGAAGAGCGGCCGGGCATGCGACTCGCGGAGCGGGATGTCTCCAATTGGAGAGACGGCAGCCGCCACCTCTGCCCATGCACAGAGCCGGTACAGGTGAGCGTGCTCGAAGCCCCAGCGTTCCGTCCCGTACGTTTCGAAGGTGTCGTGCGTCAAGCGGTACAGCCGGCGGTCGCGAATCGCGAGCAGCGCACGCGCTTCTTCCAGTTGCCACCGCCTCGCGGTCTCGATCACATCTTCAAGTTGCCGTAGCTGCGTGCGGTCAACATGACTCGGTTCTGTTAGTGCAGCGGCAAGCGTTGTTGATGTCGCGCGGACCATGATCTGACTCTACACCGGCGGGTACGGCGGCACCAGCGCCGACTGATGGAGATCATGACGCGGGCCTGCCACGGCTGCTCTGGTCCACCAGTTCACGCACGACGAGATCGACTTGGAGTGCCCACTCGAACTGCTCGTGAACGTACAGCACCGCGTCCGCGTACGTCGCGTCGGGAAATCGGGCGAAGTAGTTCCGCACGTAGACGACGGCGAGCACGTCGATGGGCATCGTGAGGCCCGAGTCACAGTTTTTCTGCATGACCTATACACCCAGAAGACTTGCCGCCGGTGACTGGTTGGCGAGTTACCGGCCAAGCGCACGCCGGATGTATCTGGCATGCTCAAGGCGAAATTGAATGCGAGCCGCTGGATTGGTGCGGAGTACGAGATGACCGTCCCGCTGGTTGGCACCGGCGGTGGCCATGATGCGCGGCGGCGGCTCGGTGGACGGCGGTGCCGGCCACTCGAAGGTCTTCTCGCCGTGGTGGTGGTGGATGCGCAGCCGCCAGCACTGGCGGGCGGCGTGGTACGTGGGGAGGCGGTGCGTCTGATCTTTGCGGGGGCGTCCCATCGGTCAACCTTTCACCGAGGGAGGCTACCGGTTGGATTTCACTCAGCCACCTCGTCCCGGTTTTTGTCCCGGTTTTCGGGCGTGGTTGTCCCGGTTTCGAGGGTTTCGGCCGATGTGACCAATGAAAAAGGCCTCAATTTCCTAAGGAAATCGAGGCCTTCGCAGTAGCGGGGGGAGGATTCGAACCTCACCCGACGTATGCCTTTTCGATTTCCAAAGCCGGTTCAACATCAATCATGGGCTGTTTTGTCCCGGTTTTCAACTACTTTTGTCCCGATTCTCGGGTCCGTTCTCGATTCAACCGGCGCAATGAGTGTCGTCCGATTAAACAGTCGCTAGCGTAAACCATAGTCAGGGAGCGTCGATCGCCGTGGACACGGCGGCCGTACGGCGCAGCAGGCCGGATGTTAAAGCACGAACAGCGCCCACACGTTGATGATTACTCGGCGCAGCCAGGGCTGCTTTGGGAGTCACGAAGTAGGTTGCTGCTGCGCCAGCTTGGCCTTGTAAGCTGCCACCTTCTCCCGGAGCTTCGGGAAAAGCACCGCATCGTCCATATCTGGCAGCGACAACGGGTCGATGTTCTGGAGCAGGTCGTGCTGCTCGATCAGCTTGTACATCGTCGGGTAGCCGTACTCGGCCAGCGCGTTGTACATGAGCAGCACCAGCTCTGGGTTGGACAGATGTGCCCGCAGGATGCGGATGTAGAAGAGCTTGTCGTCCTCGTCGGCGGCCTCGGCTTCGTCCACGTACTTGACGATGTGGTAGGTCAGTCGGAACAGGTGCCCGAGCAGATCACCCGCCCGGTAGCGCTTCTCATTGCCGCCTTCGTCGTACTCTCCGTGGTAGAAGTCCATGAACCAACGGTTGATATCCGCCCGCCGCTTCTCGTCCGAAACGGCCGTCCCCTTGCCCAGCGTGGTCCGCTTCTGCTTGCCGAGCTTGATGGCTGTCTCCAGCACCTTCCGCATGGCCTGCTTGCCCTCGTACTCGCCCACGCGAGTGACGTTGACCGCGTTCTGTAGCGACTCGACCAGGCGGAAGAACCGGGACTCGACGGCGTCCTCCGCTGCAGACCGCCGCTCATCCCGGAGTGCCAGCCACTGGAAGTAGGCCGCGACGAATGCAC
>DASVSS010000018.1:0-7326 GCA_036387945.1 Tepidisphaeraceae bacterium
CGAGATCGCCGTCAGCATCGCCGCCGAACTCATCGCCACCCGCCGCGCCGCCCCTCTCCCCGCCGGCCCCATGCGACTGCCCGACGCCCACCTGCACACCTGGATCGCCCGCCCGGAACCGACCCCGCACTAGCCGCCCGCACCCCGCGCCGCCGATTGTCCCCCCGCCCCGCGCGGGTATACTCCCCGGCCCGGAGGCGTGGCAGAGCGGTTAATCGCGCTAGTCTTGAAAACTAGTAGGCCCGCAAGGGTCTCGGGGGTTCGAATCCCTCCGCCTCCGCTGTAGAGAACGCGAGACCGCGTTCGAGTGCTTCGGCACTTCTCCTGGCCCTCAAAGCATTCTTCAAGGACTACCCGTCCTGGGAGCGAACCGGCTATCCCTGCCCTCATCCCCTCGTGGGGATACCCTGTGGTCGTCGTTACGCGTTACCGTTCCTCTGGTCTGCATCCGATCGTCTCTGCCGCGTCCGCCCAGAGAGCCGCCCACCTTCTTCGTCGGCCCCTCACGGGGTCACGCTCGTTCACCGAGTACCTGTACGAAGACGGGGCCGTCAGCGGTGTGGCCGGATTCGTCCGCCCGCTGCTGTTCCATTACCCCAAGTCTAACGGCACGAGCGTCGGCTCTTTCCGCTACGAGTACGATTCCACGTACGACACCGGCAAGGCGCTCAACCGCGTCTTCCGCGTCCGCGACAATCAGCAACTCGTCTCCGGCGTGCCCGGCTCGGGCCTGCAGCTAATCGAGTACGGCTAGGTGGATGCCAGCACTAGCAATGCGGTAATGTTCGAATATGTCTGATTGCCAAGCTGTCATGCAAGAGCGATGATCTTAATATGCAAACTGTAGTTGGAACCTGGAAGCACTACAGTACACGTCGAGCGGAAGACGATGCGTCTTTCAGGGCAGGTTTAGAACTTGCGCGAAAGGGAGAACTCGCCAAGGCGTTCAAAATGTTTTATCGGTCGCATGCAAAAGGCAACCCCGACGCAACGTTTTCGCTTGGTGTTTGGCATAAAGAGAAGCTGATAAAAAACCACAGCGACCGCATCGCATTTCGATATTTCCAGAATGCAGCCAAGGGAAAACACGCCCTGGCATTTTTTGAACTCGGGCGTTGTTATTCCGAGGGCACGGGCGTTGCGATGTCAAAGTTCAAGGCAGAGCAGTCCTATCTAGCGGCCTCTAAGTTGGGTAATTTTGATGCGATGTACAACTATGCGGTAGTGCGAATGCAGCGAGTTACATTCGACGCTCAAGTCGAAAGATGGCTCTTGAAAGCATGTAGGCATGGTGACAAGGACGCGATACGCCTCATGCGCGAGCAAAAAAGATCACCACGAAGGAAAAGACGCGTTAGCTAGTTGATGCAACTTTTTAGGACAGTCAGGGCCGTTTGCGCACACCTCCACCATTGCAAAGCCTCGAGGACCGGCCGCTCGTGGGTGTGCTGGTCGACACCACCTATAAGTTCGGCGCGTCGATCGTCCGGGGCGTGTTGCGTTATGCCAATCTCAAGCGGCGATGGCTGCTCTATAAGGACCTGATCGTCACGGTGGAGACGCACGATCATTGGCCGGCATTCGACGCGGCGATCTGCGCGGCGATGCCCAGCGATGCCGTCGTCCGGCAGTTGAACGAACGCTGCAAGCACGTCGTCCTGTGCTCGGCGGCGGGCGACCCGGACGTGTGCCCGGTCGTGTGCCTCGACGGCGCCGCGGCGGGGGCGCAGGCGGCGGCGCACCTGATCGAGCGCCGGCTCGAGCACTTCGCGTTCTACAGCAAGCTCGGCCGGGTCGGTGTCCAGCGCGGCGCCGGTTTCCGCGAGGCCCTGGCGGCGCGCGGCTTCACGCCGTGCGACGAGCTCACGGTCCATCGCTCCTCACTCGACCGCAGTCATCAGCGCGACCTGATCCGCTGGCTCGAGCGGCTGCCAAAGCCGGTGGGCATCCTCGCCGCCGACGACATGGATGCGCACCACCTCGCGGACGCGTGCCTGGAAGCGAATCTCGCCGTGCCCGAGCAGGTGGCGATCATCGGCATCAACAACGACGATTTGCTTTGTGAAGGCGCGTGGCCGCCGCTGTCGAGCGTCGAAGGCGACTTTACCCGCATCGGGTACATCGCGGCGCAACTCGTCGAGCGACTGCTGGGCGGGGAACAGCTCGACGCCGCTGACCGGCTGCACCGATTGCCGCCCCTGGGCGTGGTGCAGCGGCAGAGCACGAACGTGCTGGCGGTGAAGGACGAGAATCTCGCCCGGGCGATCCAGTACATCCGCGAGCATGCGTGCGACCCGTGCAACGTCAACGACGTGCTGCGGGCCGTGCCGGTGGGGCGGCGGTGGCTGGAGAAACTGTTTCTCTCCCAGCTCGGCCGCACGCCGCATGACGAGATCGCGCGCGTGCGCGTCGAGACGGCCAAGCGTTTCCTGCGCGAAACCGGGCTCAAGCTGCCCGACATTTCTTATCGCTGCGGCTTCTCCGAGCTTAAGCGGTTTTACATCACATTCCGCAACGTCGCCGGCACGACACCGGGGGCATACCGCCGGTCGCACCACGGCGCGGGATGAGGCGCTGGCGAATTTATCGTCCAGTGCCTGTTATGCACCTCCGACGCGGAGTCTCGCTCTGTCCGGGTGCCACGGCTTGGAGCACCAAACCGTGGCACCCGGATCAGGCCGTCTTGTTCTCGCAACCGAAACTGCATAACAGGGCCGCCCATCCCCGGCCGCCCGGCGGGGCCGAGTTCGCAAAACGCCTATAAGTATGACGCATAACGCCGTAACGGCTGCGTGGCGTGCAAGGCATACTCCGGCGTGGGAGTGAGTCGATCGGCGTGTGCCCGGCAATGGCGAACGGGGAACGGCCGGCAGTCGGAGCGACTTGCTCGGCGGAGGTGTCGGCGGGATTGCGGGGGGACATCATGAAGATGCGTGGTCTTTATCTCCTTTGCTCCGAGAGCTACGACCTGGTCTACGGCCGCGCCGAGCGGGAACGGATCGCGCAGCTCGTGGACGTTTGCGCCGCGCCGCAGACGGCCGAATCGGTGCAGAAGAATCCCGCCGTCCTCGCCGACGCCGAGATCATCTTCTCCGGCTGGGGCATGCCCCTGGTCGACGACGCATTCCTCGACAACGCGCCGCACCTGCGGGCGATCTTCTATGCCGCCGGCACCGTCGGCTTCTGGGCGGCGAGGACGCCAGAGCGCGGCGTGGTGATCACCAGCGCCCAGCACGCCAACGCCGTGCCGGTGGCGGAGTACGCCCTGGCGACGATCCTGTTCTCGCTCAAGCACGGGTGGCGGCTGGCGCGCCAGACGCGCGCGGCGCGTACGTTCGTCGCTCGGAACGACGTGCCCGGCTGTTACCGACGCACCGTGGGCCTGATCTCGCTCGGCGTGATCGCCCGGCTGTTGATCGAGCGCCTTCGCCCGTTCGACCTTCACGTCCTTGTCTACGACCCGTTTCTATCTGACGCCGAGGCGCAGGAACTCGGCGTCGAGCGCGCGTCGCTCGACGAATTGTTTCGCCGCAGCGACGTCACGTCGCTGCACACGCCGAGCCTGCCGGAAACGCAACGAATCATCACCGGCGACCACTTCGCGTCGATGCCGCCTGGCGCGACGTTCATCAACACCGCCCGCGGCGAGATCGTCCGCGAAGAAGAGATGATCGACCTCGCCATGGCGCGGCCGGACCTGCAATTCGTTCTCGACGTCACCTTCCCCGAGCCGCCGGGGCCGCAGTCGCCCCTTTACACGCTGCCCAACGTCGTTCTCACGCCGCACATCGCAGGCTCCGCCGGGCCGGAGTGCCAGCGCATGGGCCGGTACATGGTCGAGGAACTCGAGCGGTACGTCGCCGGCCGACCGCTGCAGTGGCAGGTGACGCCTCCGGCAAGGAACTCGTCTCACCACAAAGTGGCGTCGCGCGGCGCCAAAGACCAGGTCGAAGCCGGTCACGTTCGATTGCTCGCCTGAAATGGAATCCTCATGGCTCGGACGAACGGTCGTCTTTCGATTTGGCTCTCGCGGGTCGCCGCGAAGGCAACAATTCCACCGCTGGCGGCAAGCCGACGGTCTATCTTTAAGACCCGCGACACTGCCCAAGGAGGACCGATGACCGCGTTCCTGAAGTTCCCGATGTTCCTGCAATCACTCACCTGCCTTGCGGTGCTGCTGGGCGTGGCCCAAGCGGCGACGGCCCGGACACTCTCGCACATCGACCTTGGCGACGAAGCGTCGGAGCGCGCCGCGAACGCGGAATTCCGCCACGCCGCGGCGGTCCGCCAGGACTACACCTCCGGCGGCGAAAACGCCGCCGAAGCAGGCCGCCGGATCGTGCCCGCCGCTGGTGAAGGCCCGGGCTGGATCGCCTTTGACGCCGTCGTGCTGCCCGAGGAACAGAACTACCTTACGCTCCGCGTGTGGGGCGGTGAAAAGACGTGGGGCCCGCTGCACCTGCGCGAAGTGGGGGCCGACCTCGATCTCGGCAATGTCTGGGCGTTCAATTCCCCCGAGCCGCCAGCCCCGGGCCGGTGGGTCTACCGCACTTTCCCGATCCCGCGCGAAGTGACGCGCGGCAAGAGCCGGCTGCGCCTGCGGCTGCAGAACGTCCCCGCGCCCGCGGGCGCCGGCTTCCGCAACGCCGATACGCCGCCGCCGCCGAAGGCGTACCGGCCGACGTTCGCGGTCTACGCCCTTTACGCCCACGTCGATCCGTACTTCACGCCCCCGCCGGGCGAAAAGCAGGGCGAGCCGTTCGCCTGGGGCCCGCCGCGGGCGAAGCCGGCGGATTATCCGTCGATCGAAGCGCGCCTGAAGGAGCGCGCCCTCGCCGACATCGATTACGCGACAAAGTACGACGTCCTGCGCAGTGAATACGGCGAGGGCGTGCACCGCCGCGTCACGCGCACGATGCACGCGCTGGCAGTGATCTACCACACCGAGTGGTCGGGCCATTACAAGGACGAAGCCCTGCTCACGCGCGTCCGCGACGCGATCGACATCCAGGTGCAGCGCATGGCCCGCCAGGGCGGCGACCCGGGCACGATGTACTACCGCGGCTGGATCTCGTTCGGCAACGTCGCCGCCGCCTACGCGGCGCTGCATGACGAGTTCGCCCAGCGCCGCTGGCTCGACGAGCCGCTCGCGCTTGACACGCCCGCCGGCCCGCGCACGCCGTCGCGGCGGAAGGCGTACGGCGACTTCTTCCACGACGCCTTCGAGTGGCGGCGGGGCGACCGGCGGCACTACACGAATCAGCCGGTGCACATCTCGTGGACGCTTTACAACACCCAGACCGCCCTGCGCCTGCTCGGCGACCGCCGGGCCCTGACCGAGCCGCAGGCCCTGTGGTACGTCCACGAAGCGGTGGGGCTCGTACCGCACCGCTCGCAGGAGTTCGGCATCGACGCCGATGCCGCCGGCTTCGCTTACCCCGTGATGACCGACAAGGGCCTGACGCGCGAGCTGGGATACGTCGACGCCTACGGCGAACTCACCGGCGACATGGTCAAGCTCGCCCGCCTGACGAACGACCCGAAGGTGACGGCCAAGGCCGTCCAGTTCGTCGACACGCGATCGATCTTCCGCGTCCCCACCAACGACGTAGACGGCCACGCCGCTTTGCGCGGCATCGGGTTCATGAGTTGGCGCTCGCCAAACCATCCGTTCCGCATCGGGTACAACGGCATCGTCGAGGCCGCGGCGCTGGGCAGCCCGGCGGCGCTTCGCCTGGCGCAGTTGGAGATCGAGCACGGCCGACTGTTTCTGCTCGCCCCCGTGCCCGAGCGCGGCGCGCACTGGAACGCGCTGGACGCGATTCACCTTTATGCCGACTACCTGCACGTCAAAGACCTGCCGCCGACGCCGCACCGCCTGCCAATGGAGCCGGGCCACGGCGACTTCGCGTTCGGCGACGAGGAGATCGGCGCGTTCGCTTTCCGTCACGGCGACACGCGGGTCTACGGATCGTTTTACGCCAACTTTCCGCCCAGCGGCGAGGCGGTCAACGACCGCGGCATCGTCTGCCTAGACACCCCGACCGTTCAGCGGCTCGTCGACGCCCATTCCCAAACGCAGACGCCGCCGAGCGGCCTTTTCATGGACGTCAAATTCCCCTGGGGCAGTCGCAGGTACGAGCAAGCGCCGCCCCCGCCGGGCTTCGCCCGTTGGCAGGACAATCCGCCCAACGCCTTCGACCGGCGGGCGGGCCTGGCGCATTTTTATCAGATGCGGTTCGGCGACTACGTCATCGCGATGAACACCACCGAGTCCGACTCTTACCGCCGCGGCGCTTACCGACTCGAGTTGCCCGCGGGCACGAAACGCGCGGTTGACGTGCAGACCGGCCGGCCCGTTGACCCGGCCGCCGCGATCGAAATCGGGCCGCGCACCACGCGCGTGATTTACCTGGGTGACCAATGACCCGTGACACGAATATCCGGCCGTTGCTGTGGGCCGCCCTGGGCGGCCTTACGCTGGCGTCGGTCGCCGGGGCGCAGGTGACGGCCAACGTCGTCTTCGGCGACGCGGCCTCTGAAAAGGCGCACAACGTCTCGGTCACCTCCGCCGAGTTGGTGCGCGACGCTTACCCGCAGCGTTGGGTGATGTCCGTCCGCGCGTCGGCGTTCCAGGACGACCACGAGCCGCACCGCGCGATCGACGGCGACGACCAGACCCACTGGCAGGTCGCCGGCCGGCCGCCGGCACCGATGGCGCGCGGGAACTGGATCGAACTCGATCTGAACGAGTCGATGACGGTCGAATCAGTGCAGGTCCGGTGGACCGGCGATCGGCCGTACAGTTTCAAGATATACGACAAGCCGTTCTCCGACCTGCGCCGCCTGCGCCTGGAAGGGCGCAGCGCCGAGAAGCCCGGCGCGCTCGAGACCTACGCCCTGCCCGAGCCGACGCGCACGCGCGCCGTGCGGGTGGAGTTCGCGGTCGATCCCGAGAACCGTCCGCAGGGCATTGCCGAGATCCGCATCGGGGGCGTCGCGTGGCCGGACGGTTACCCGCCGGCGAAGTACCCGGGCGCGGCGGTCGAGGTGGTGCACCGGCCGTATTACGTTGAGTTCGAGCGGTTCCTGAAGTGGCCGGTCTTCAACCTCAAACGGCCTCTGGCCGACGGGCAGGTCGGCCGGCGGCTCCTGCCGCTTGACACCTTCGAGGGCGGGCGCCTGGATTTTGATCTCGCCGTCGATCCCGCGCGGACGAACTTCGTCACCCTCAAGCTGTGGGAGAGCAACACCGCGCTGATGACCGCCGGCGGGCCGTGCATCGTGATCGAGCCGCTCGTCGACGATCCAGTCGGGCGCGGCCGG
>DASVSS010000019.1:0-4762 GCA_036387945.1 Tepidisphaeraceae bacterium
CACGGCTGGTAACGGTAGTTGAACGTCACCCGCAGCCCGCGGCCGGTGGCGTTCACCGCGTCGAGAATCGCCAGCGCCTTCTCGGCGTCGGTCGTCATCGGCTTTTCGCTGACGGCATCGCAACCGAGCTGCATCGCGCGGATGATGTAGGCGTGGTGCGTCGAGTCGACCGAGGTAACGATCACCACGTCCACCCGCGTCTCCCCGACCATGCGATCGAAATCAACCGCGAGATACGTCGGAACCGCCGCGGCCCCGAAGCGCGACGCGATTTGCGCGTTGTGAAAATCCATCCGCGTCTGCGACACGTCGCAAAATCCGACGAGCGTGGCCCGGTCCTTGTAAGGGCCGAGGATCGCGTCGATGAACATCCGGCAGCGGCCCCCCGTGCCGACGATGGCGTAGCGTTTGGTCATAGGTCGCCCGGCTGCACAATTTCTGATCTCCCCGCCGTGACCGGGGGATGCCGTCGTCAGTCGGCGCGGTAAAGCGTTACGCCCATGAGCCCGATGACGACCTCGTTGGCGAGTGTGCGCACCGTGAGCGACCGCAGCTCCTTCGCCGGATCGAGTGGCAGGTTCAGCACCGTCCCCGCCCCGCCGGGCAGGCTGCGGCCCGATTTGCCGAGGTCCGCCCGCGTGGGCAGACGCACGTTGCCGGTCTTCAAATCCACGCGCGGCGGGATGGCAGCGGGGATGTTGAAGGCGTAATCGTCGACAAAATAGTCCTGCTCGATCGGCCACCACGTTTCGGGATTGCGCAGCGCGAGCCGTTCGTTCGTGCCGTCGGCATATTCGACGACGACTTCGCCGTTATCGAGGCGGCTCTGCATGGCGTTGGTCGTGCCGGCCATGAACAGGTACGCCGCGGCGGCACGCCCGGTCAGGGGCACTGATGCCTGGCGCGGGTAGTTGTCCCACTGCGACGTGAACAAGACGTTCTTCGCGCCGCCTTCCCCGGGCGTCACAAACGGCACGCCCTGTGGCAGGGCAAACCGCCCGCCCTTGCCGCGCAGGCCGCTGTCGTCGATTTCGGGCGTGGTCTTGTTCGACGCCCACCCGCCGAACCCCTGCACGGACATTGCCAGCGAGCAGTACGGCGAGCGCGGCGACAGGTACTTGTTCTTGAAGATCTGCGTCACGCTGTCGTTGAACGCCCCTGTCAGATCGATCGTCTGCCAACGGGCGTCCTCGGCCGAAACGTGCACCGACCAGTCGGTGACGGTGGCGGTCGCCCGCTGGCCGTTGCCGACGTCAGCCGTGAAGCGGTTCGTGCCGGGCAGCAGCACCGCCGCATCGGCCGTGCGCCGGTCCGGTGATTTCGCCGCGGATTTGGCGGTGTTGTCGCGGACGGCGTAGGTGATCGTTTTGCCGTCGCGAATGGCGGCGTCGACGATCTCGATTGCCGGGCGGATTTCGATGCGCGCCGGCTGCCACCACGTCAGATCGCCCTGCTTCACCTGCAGAAACATCGTCTTCTGGCCAACCCCGTTGCCAACCTTGCCGCGGACGGATTTGTCACCCTTCGCGAGATCGGCGACGGCCGACTGCGGGTCGCGCACGTCGAGCAGTATTGCATCGGTCGCGATCTCGATCACGTCCCCGATCGCGGCCACTGCCGGCGCCTTGGCCACTGCGGCGGGCGCTTCGCCACCCCAGGTGATCGCCACGTCCCACCGCCCCGCCGCCGGGGCCACGAGCTCGATCTGCGGCCGGCCGATCGAGTCGACGACGTTCCGCCACGCGGCGGCCGTGCCGTTGACGGTAACCTTGTTGATCGAAACGCCGCGGGCGGGAAGGCGCAGCCGCAGGCTCATCGGCTTGGGGAATTTCGGCTCGATCGAGAAGCTGTCGTCCTGCGCCTGGCGCTTGAACGAAAACGTGACGTCCGGGTGGGTGATCGTCGCGCGATCCCATTCCGCCGGGAAGCCCGGCCGCAGCAGCAACTCGCCGCCGAGGCCGTCGGGGGTGATGCCGAACAGGCCTTCGATCACGCTCCGCCACGTCGCGCCGATCGGGTCGCCCGAATCGCGCTGCGACTCACGGCGGTAGGGATCGAAGCTCGAGACCATGTGCAGGTTGCCCGGGCAGATGCCCATGTACATGCTGTCAAGCAAGGCCCCTTTCCACGTCGCAAACGCCTGCGCGTTCCGCCCCGCCTGCCAGTCGGCCAGGGCCGTGTGCGTCACTTCCGCAAGTGCCACGTTGTTGATCGACCACATGTACGGCATCCAGCTCGTGGTCGCCATCGTCGAGAAGTCGCCGCTCGGCACGCCCTCGCCATGGATCGGGATGCGCGGGATCTCCGTCTCGACCGCCTCGCACATCTGCCACGCCTCGAAGGCGTCGGGGACTTGCGAATCGATCGTGTGGTAATGCGTCCACAACCCGATCGAGGGATGGACGAGTTGCAGCCCGAGCAGGTCCTTGAACTCCGCAAAGCTCCCGCGGTCGCCCAGCCACAGGTGTTCGCGCATCGCGCGGCGGATCAGTGCCGCCTCGGCGCGGTAGGGAGCCGGGTCTTCGCCAACGATCTCCGCCACGCGGGCGGCCATGACCTGGTGGTAGTAGTTGTAGGCCGTCGAGTGCGTCGCGCCGCCGCCGTGGTATTGCAGGTCGTCGCTCGCCCAGATGCAGGCATAAGCCTCGTACAAGGGCAGCTTTTCCGGACCGTACGGGCGACGGAACAGGCGTTTTTCCCAGTCAAGGTGCCGCTTGATTGCCGGCCAGTGTTTCGCGGCGTAATCGCGGTCGCCCGTCCAGAGAAGGTGCCGGAAGAACGTGTCGACCGCCACCAGGTTCATGTCGTAGTGCGCGGCGGTGAAGTTGCCATTCGAATGCAGCCACTGCTCGCTGCGCGCCAGCCCTTCGGCGACGTCGGCGCCGACAACCTTATCGGAGACGGGCGACGTATTCTGCTTCGAGAAAAATCCGTCGAGGTGCGACCGCGTCCGGTCGTGTGCGCCGGTGGCGTCGCCGGAGTAGGGCCCGCGCCAGCCGAGCAGGCGTGTGCGCCAGGCGACGCCGCCGTGCATGACGGATTTGCTCGGCTCGTCCCAGATCGCGTCGGCGGCAACGCACATGGCTGCGACGGCGCTGTTCACGAACGGATCGGGCGTGTCGACGACGACCTGCCGGGCCACGGCGCGGCTGCCTTCGAGCGCGCGGTCGACGGCCGCGGAGAGTTGTGCGGCGGGCATCCCCTTCCTCGCTGCGCCGGCGGCGTCGGCAGGCAGGCGCTGCAAGGCGAACACGGCCGGCTCGCCGGGCGCGATGCGCACGCTCGCCAGTGCGACTGGCGTGTCGGTCGCCTTGCCGACCGATTGCCGCAGCGCGTCCACCGCCGCCCACTGCCGGGCATCGGCGATACCCGTTACAGCCGCCGGCGAAGCGACTCCGGCAATGCGACCCGCGCGCGAGCGCATTTCGAATCCTTCTTTGCCGAGTTCAAAGGCGTTGTCGCGGCAGTGCTCGGGCTTGAGAGCGAAGTACTCGGTCATCGGCACGGCTTCGGTGCCGATGTCGCCGTTGCGCTTGGCACGCTCACCGTTCGCCCCGCCGTAGGCGAAAATCACGTCCGCCGGCCCGGCCAGGCCGTCGACTTCGACGCGCACGAGCAGCCCCTCGACGTCGCGCGAGGCCGCGGCGACGACGCGGACTGTCGCACCCGGCAGCGCCGGATCGGTGATGCGGTAGTGCATGGCCGCATCGACGTAACGGGCTTCGATCTGCCCTGCGTCGCGCAGCCACACCGCGACGCGGTCGGTCGCAATGCCGACCCGCAACACACCGCCGCGGCCCGGCAGGTAAAGGCTGAACTCCGGCCGGTCGCCCGCATCGGCGCGGAAAGCCGTCGGTCCGCCGTAGAGCGGGCGGTTGAACGATTCAGTCCCGTTTTCGATCACGAACCCGTTGTCGACGGGCCGGTAGCGCAACGGCTTTTCGGTGCGGCCTTTCAGCACTGGTGCCGCTGCGTGCGTTTCAGGGGCCATCGCCTGGACAGCGAGCGTCGCGGCGAGCGTGGCGACCATCAATTTACTCCAGGAACGAGCGCGATTTCCAGCGCCAACGGCACGGCATCTGGACCGGTATAACGGGAACGTGGACATCGATCCTACTCCGCTAAAAATGGTAAATAGATTCCGATTGTCGCCATTGGCAGCATAGGTTACGATGTAATTACCACAAATTTTCAGTATTTCTCATTCATTATCCGGGCGAGAGGAAGTTATGCAATCACGATTTCGAGCACGCATTGCCGCGGTGACGTTGGCCGTGGCGCTGGCGGCCCCGACGTTTGTCCACGCGCAGCGGCAAATGGAGGCGCTGGGCCGCGGCGTTGTCGCTGTCGTGCGGGACGAGGGGAAGGTGTTCGTCGGATGGCGTCTGCTCGGCACCGAGCCGGCCGACGTCGGCTTCAATGTGTACCGCCAGACAGCGGCCGGTGTGCCGCAGAAACTCAACGACAAACCGCTCACCGGCGCGACGCACTTCGTCGATGAGAAGGCCGACCTCAGACAGCCAACGACATACACCGTCCGACCCGTCACCGGCGACGCCGAAGGCCCGGCGGGCGCGGCCTTCACCGTGAAGGCGAACGCACCCGCGCAAGGATACCTTTCAGTGCCCCTGCAGCAGACCGCCGGCTACGTCCCCAACGACGCGTCCGTGGCCGATCTCGACGGCGACGGCGAGTACGAGATTATCCTCCAACAGACCGGCCGGGCGCAGGATAACTCCGTCGGCGGCGTGACCGACCCGCC
>DASVSS010000020.1:0-2142 GCA_036387945.1 Tepidisphaeraceae bacterium
GTCGTCGGCGCGGACGCGCCACCCTACGCCGGGGTCAAATCGTACGCCCGCCTGCTGCCGGCGGTGGTTAGCGCAGGCCGTGTGGATTATGACCGGCTCAGAAGCGAATACGGCACGGCGCTGGACGATTTCCTAAACCACGCCGCCGATGTCGAACCCGACAAGCTCGCCCGCGACGAGCGCCTCGCCCACTACCTCAACCTGTACAACGCGACGATGCTGATGGCCGTCATCCAGCGTCGCACCGAAGGGCCGTTCCAGCCCAGCGACCGCAAGTTCGACGTCTTCGACGAGCCGCGCGTGCGCACGAAGACGGGCGTGATCTCGCTCAACGATCTGGAAAATAAGATCATCCGCCCGACGTTCAAGGACCCGCGCGTGCACGCCGCCCTGTGCTGTGCGGCCGTCAGTTGCCCGCCGCTGATCGACAAGCCCTACACTGCCGCCGCGCTGGAGCGGCAGCTCGACGAGAACGTGACGAGCTGGCTCGCCGACCCTGGCCGCAACGTGATCGACGACAAGGCCCGCACGCTGCGGCTCTCGAAGATCTTCGACTGGTACGCCGACGATTTCGGCGGCCGCGCCAACGTCGCCAGATGGGTGGCGGAAAAGACCGGCCGCGCCGTCGGCGGGTATAAGGTGGAGTTTCTCGAGTACGACTGGACGCTCAACAGCAAGTGAAGGAAAGCAGTTAGTGGTTAGGAATTAGGAGTTAGTGGGAAGGCGATCAATGCTCCTTCACTAACTCCTAATTCCTAATCACTAACTCCTTAACAAAGAATGGCAAACACATCGGAACTGGCCGAACTGGCCGAGGGGCGGCGCCTGGCGGAGGACGCGGCGCGGGAAGCGAACTGGAAACGCTGGGGGCCTTATTTGTCGGAGCGGCAGTGGGGGACGGTGCGCGAGGATTACTCCGTCGACGGCAACTGTTGGGCGAGCTTTTCGCACGACCACGCGCGCAGCCGCGCTTACCGCTGGGGCGAAGACGGGTTGCTGGGCGTCTGCGACCGCGAGTGCCGGCTGTGCTTCAGCGTCGCCCTGTGGAACGGCCGCGATCCGATCCTGAAAGAACGCCTGTACGGCCTGATCAACAGCGAAGGCAATCACGGCGAGGACGTGAAGGAACAGTACTTTTATCTCGAAAGCAGCCCCACGCATTCGTGGATGCGGGCGCTGTACAAATACCCGCAGGCCCCGTTCCCGTACGGCCGGCTGATCGAAGAAAACCGCCGCCGCGACCGCTCGGTCGATGAGTTCGAGATCGTCGACAGCGGCGTGTTCGACGAAGGCCGCTACTTCGACGTGCAGGCCGACTACGCCAAGGCCTCGCCCAACGACCTGCTCATCCGCCTCACGATCACCAACCGCGGCCCCGACGCGGCGAAGCTGCACGTCCTGCCGACGTTGTGGTTCAAGAACAGCTGGAGCTGGGGCTGCGAGGGCGAAGGGTGCGAAGTCAAACCGTCGATGTCGCTGCGCGCCGACGGCGTCGTCGAGGCGACGCAGGCGACGTTGGGCATGTATCGCTGGCAAGCTAAGCCGCTGAACGGCTTAGCTCCAAAGTTCCTATTCACCGAAAACGAAAGCAATGCGCCAAAGCTCTACGGCATGCCGCACAAGCCCGGCGCGTACTACAAAGACGCCTTCCACGATTATCTGATCGCAAACAAAGCGGACGCGATCAATCCGAAGAATCACGGCACGAAGGCCGCCGCCCATTACCACCTGTCGCTGGGCGCGGGCGAAAGCGTCGAGATCGAGCTGCGCCTTTCCAGCGCCGCCGAGCTGCCGGCGCGGGCGTTCGGCGCTGATTTTGACAAGTCGATGACGAAGCGCCGCCAGGAGTGCAAGCAGTATTACGGCAGCATCTTCGCCGGGCACCCGCAGCAGCAGCAGCGCGTCGCCACGCAGGCGCTGGCCGGGCTGCTGTGGAGCAAGCAGTATTACCATTACGTCGTGCGCGAGTGGCTGAACGGTGACCCCGCCATGCCGCCCCCGCCGCCCGAGCGCGACGCGGCGGCGCGCAACCGCGAGTGGAAGTGGCATTTGTTCAACCGCGACGTCATCAGCATGCCCGACAAGTGGGAGTACCCGTGGTACGCCGCGTGGGATTTGGCCTTCCACATGCTGCCGATGGCG
>DASVSS010000021.1:0-3693 GCA_036387945.1 Tepidisphaeraceae bacterium
TGCTTCTGCCACGTCGCCGGGGTTGAGCAGGCGCTGCTGGAACTGCCGTCGGTCAGCGCGCTGGACTGGGACGTGACCGAGTACCGCGTGCTGCTGGACGTGAAGGACCCGCCGCCGGGCGATCGGCAGATCGAGGACGCGCTGCTCTACAGCGGCGTGAAGATCGCACGGATCGAGCGGCCATGAGCGACGCGGCGACGCCCGGCAGCGCCGACGACCCGCGGCGCGGCAATCGTGGCGACATGCTCACCGAGCGGCGCTTGGCGGAGTCGCAGGCGCTGGACCGCATGAGCGCGGGCGAAATCGTCGCAGTGATGAACGCCCAGGACGCCGTCGCCGTCGCGGCGGTGGCGGCGATCGCCGCGGACGTGGCGCGGGCGGTGGAGATCGTCGCCGAGCGCCTGGCGCGCGGCGGGCGGTTGATCTACGCCGGGGCGGGCACGAGCGGGCGGCTGGGCGTGCTCGACGCCAGCGAATGCCCGCCGACGTTCGGCGTGCCGGCGGGCGTGGTCGTGGGCCTGATCGCCGGCGGGCCCGAAGCGGTGTTCAAAGCCCGCGAAGGCGCCGAGGATTCCGCCAACGGCGGCGCGGCGATGATCGCCGAAAGTGACGTCACCGAAGCCGACACCGTGTGCGGCATCGCCGCCGGCGGCACGACGCCGTTCGTCGCCGGCGCCTTGGCCGAAGCGCGGCGGCGCGGCGCGGCGACTTTATTCCTCACCTGCGTGCGCGCGTTCGACGGCGAGCCCGCCGCTGACGTCGTCCTGCGCCCGCTCACCGGCGCGGAAGTGCTCACCGGCAGCACGCGCCTCAAGGCCGGCACGGCGACGAAGCTCGTGCTTAACCAGCTCAGCACCGCCGCGATGGTGCGCCTTGGCAAGTGCTACGAAAACTGGATGGTCGATTTGCGCGTCACCAACGCCAAGCTGCGCGAGCGCGCCGAGCGGATCGTGATGGCCGTCAGCGGCGCGACCCGCGAGCAGGCCGCCGCCCTCCTGGCCGCGACGGGGGACGAGGTCAAGACCGCGGTCGTCGCCCACCGCTTCGGTTGCCCGCCCGCCCAGGCCCGCGAAAAGCTCGCCGCCGCGAGCGGGCGGCTGCGCGACGCGCTGGCGAGCTGATCACACGAGTTGGTCGCACGGGCTGGTCGCACGAACTGGTCGAACGAACTGGTCGAACGAACTGGTCGAACGGGCTATCGCTTACCGCCGACGGGTGCGCGCCGCGGCGTAGAGCGCGGTCATGGCCGCGGCAGCGAAGGCGGGCGGGAGCGGGACGGCGACCGGCTCGGCGGCGCTGGCGGCGGGGACGAGCGCGTCACGGGCGGACTCGGACGCCCGGGCGACGCCGGGGGCGAAACCGGCGGAGTGGTCCCATGACAGCAGCCATGCGTCGCCGCCGGCCGACGTCGAGGACGCGGGAAGCGCCGCGGCTTCGTCCGCGGCCGAAGAGGGCGCGGTCAACACCCAATCGCCGGCGTCGGAGGCCAGGAATGACGGGGCCGCCCCGGCAAACGAGGGGGCAAGAGCAGGCAGGCACAAGGCCGATACGCACAACAGGCCGATCGAACGCATACAACACCGCGTGGCTGGAGGCAGCACTGTCGCATCGCCGGCTCGACGTCACCGGCACGACCGACAATTTACCGCCGCGCCGCGCCGGAAGGTTAGCTTTTCCGACTTCCGCCGACGTCTCATAATCGCGCCGCGTTTTCGTCGCCGCTGTCGAAGCGATCGGCCGATTCCTGCCGGCGGCAAGAGAGTGAATTCGATTTAATCGCCCCGCCCCTGCGGCCGCGGGTCGGACGCCGCCGGAAATGCCCATTTGTCCCGGCCTTTGGGCCCGTCGACCAAAGGCCGACAAAATCGGCGCGGCCGCATACGGCGCGGGCGGCGTGCGGATATACTTCCGTAAATGGGCAAACGCACCGTGGCTAACGTCGAGCCGGAGCGTCATATCGGCCCGGCAGGGTTGGAGAACGTCGTGCAACGCGAAGTCACTTCAGCGGTGGTCGGGAAAGTGAAAAAGGCGCCTCGCGCCAAGGAAGCGCCCGCGCCAGTCAACGGCGCTGCGCCCCCCGGCCCGGGCGCCGCGCCCAAGCCCGTCGCGCCGGCCCCGACGCCCCCGGCGCCGGCCGCACCGCCGCAGCCGCCGAAGATCGATTATTCGCAGCGCCTGCCTCTGCTGTTCGAGTGCGGCTGGGAAGTGTGCTGGCAGCTCGGCGGCATCTACACGGTCCTGCGCACCAAAGCCCGCGCGATGCAGGAACGCTGGGGCGACCGCTACTTCCTCATCGGCCCGTACAACCCCACCACCGCCGCGAGTGAGTTCGAGGAAATGCCTTCCGACGGCATCGTGCGCGAAGCGCTCGACAAGCTGCGCGCCATGGGCATCCCCTGCCACTTCGGCCGCTGGCTCGTGCCCGGGCGGCCTCGGGTGATCCTGCTCGATTACCGCGCCCGCTTCGGCCGACTCGGCGACGACAAGTACCTCATGTTTGCCGACCACCACATCGGCACCGACGCCAGCGACGGCGAAGTCAACGAAGTGATCGCCTTCGGGTTCACCGTCACCGAGTTCTTCCGCAAGCTCAGCGAAGTCGCCCCCGGCCAGCGGCTGCTCGGGCACTTCCACGAATGGATGGGCGGCGTCGCCGTGCCGCGCATCGCGCACGAGAATCTGCCCGTCACGACCGTCTTCACCACTCACGCGACGCTGCTGGGGCGATATCTCGCCAGCGACAACCCCAACTTTTACGACGAGCTGCCCTACTTCAACCCCGACGAGCGCGCGGCGCATTACGCGATCCTGCCCCGTCACCTGATCGAAAAGGCCGCCACGCACGCGAGCACGGTCTTCACCACCGTCAGCAACATCACCGCCTACGAAGCCGAAAAACTGCTCGGCCGCACGCCCGACGTGATCGTGCCCAACGGGCTGGACATCAAGCGCTTCGAAGCCCCGCACGAGTTCCAGCACCAGCACAACGAGGTCAAGCAGACGATCAACAAGTTCGTGATGGGGCATTTCTTCCCCAGCTACAGCTTCGATCTCGACCGCACGATCTATTTCTTCACCAGCGGCCGCTACGAGTACAAGAACAAGGGCATCGACCTTTACATCGAGGCCCTGGCGCGGCTGAACGGGCGGCTGAAGCAGATGGACAACCCGCCGACGGTGGTGAACTTCATCATCACCCGCGCGCCGATCAAGCACATCAACGTCGACGCCCTCGCCGGGCAGGCGCGGTTGAGCGAGTTGCAGAAGTACTGCCAGGACCTCGAAGCCGACATCGGCCGCCGCATCTTCATGGCCGCCAGCGCCGGGCGGGACCTGCAGCGCGGCGACCTGATCGACGAAGAAGTGTCGATCCATCTCAAGCGCTTCACCAACGCGATGCGCACCTACCGCCAGCCGCTGGTGGTGACGCACGATCTCATCGACGACGCCGGCGACCCGACGCTGGCGCACCTGCGTCACCGCCACCTGCTCAACGCCGCCGACGACCCGGTGAAAGTCGTCTTCCACCCGCAGTTCGTCACCGCCACCAGCCCGCTGATCGGCCTGGATTACGACACTTTCGTCCGCGGCTGCCACCTCGGCGTGTTCGCCAGCTACTACGAGCCGTGGGGCTACACCCCGATGGAATGCATCGCCAGCGGCGTGCCGACCGTGACGACGGACCTGAGCGGC
>DASVSS010000022.1:0-7295 GCA_036387945.1 Tepidisphaeraceae bacterium
GGGCAGGAAGCCGGGGACGGTGTTGGTCATCGAGCCCATCTCGTCGCGGAAGATGGTCGGCGGATCCCAGTTGGCGCCGCCCTTGGTGCCCATGAGGTTGAAGTTCCACTCGTCTTTTTTGATGTGGTTCACGAAGCTGGCTTCGATGTGCAGGATCGCGCCGTTCTCGAAGCGGACGTGGCCGATCGCCAGGTCTTCAACGGTGTAGGTTTTGTGGTCCCAGTTCGGCCACTGGCTGACGACGTTGCTGGGCTTATTGCCCATGTGCGTCCAGGTGTTGCCGGTGGCGGCGACGGGGCGGGGGCTGCCCATGACGTAGTGCGCCATCTCGATCACATGCACGCCGATGTCGATCATCGGCCCGCCGCCCTGGAGTTTTTTCTGTCCGAACACGCCCCAGTTGGGGATGCCGCGGCGGCGCAGCGCCTGGCAGCGGGTGAACAGGATGTCGCCGAACTGCCCGGCCTGGGCGGCGCGGCGGAGGAACTGGCTTTTGGAGTGATAGCGGTATTGAAAGCCGACGCTGAGCTTTTTGTTGTTCTTCTTCGCGGCGTCGATCATCTTCACGCACTCGGCGGGGTTCATCGCCATCGGCTTTTCGGTGATGACGTGACAGCCGCCGTTGAGTGCGTCGACCGTCGGCTGCATGTGCACGCCGTTGGGCGTGCAGACGCTCACGCCGTCGGGGCGCACTTCCTTGAGCATCGTCTTCCAGTCTTTATAAAGCTTGGTGACGCCCCACTTTTCTTCCATGACTTTGAGCCGCGCGGGGTTGACGTCGACACCGGCGACGACTTCGACGTCGTCCATCGACTTCAGCGCGTTCAGGTGCGTCTGGGCGATGCCGCCGCAGCCGACGAGGGCGACGCGGAATTTCCTGCCCTTGAATTCGGACTGCTCGTTCATCGCGAGTGACTCGGTCGATACGCTTTTGTCTGCCATGTGAAGTTCTTTGCCGGCCGGTATGGCCCGTCCTTTATGGCGAGGGAGTTTGACGCAACCGACGGAAATTACAACGCCGGCCCGGTGGGAATCTGCGTCCGACCCGGCGACGGCAAGGGGTACATGGCGGCCGACGCGGGCGGCCGTACGCCCCGCCCCTACAAAAGCCGCGGCCACTCTGCTAATGATGGCGTCTCATGGCCTGGGCGACGTTGTGCGAGCTAGACGAACTGAAGGAAGGCGAAGGCAAATCCGTCGAGATCGACGGCCATCGCCTGGCCGTGTTCCTGCACGAAGGCCGCGTAAGCGTCATCGACGACCGCTGCCCGCACGCCGGAGCAAGTCTGTCGGCAGGCTGGATCGACCGCGGCTGTGCCGTCTGCCCGCTGCACGCGTGGGCGTTTGATCTGCGCGACGGAAAATTGCAGGGGACGGGGGCGGTGGGAGTGGACGTGTACGCGAGCCGCGCCATCGATCACGACGGCAAAAAACTTATCCAAGCCGACGTGCCGATGCCTTGAACGCCCTGTTATTTTGAAGGCCCCTGTGACCCAACCATTGAACACACTGAATTACGCCCCCCGGCCGGAGTCAGGTTCGTTTCCGATCGGGCAGGCCCGGGCCGCTGGGATTACGGCAATCGTCACGCCGTTGATTGGTCTGGTGATCTTGGGAGCATGCTGGCTCACGAACAATGCCGGGTTTGCGCTGGTCGGTGGGGTGTGGCTCTGCGTAGGAGGGTTGCTGGTCTTGTTCAGCTTCACGTCCAGCGTCGTGGGCCTCTTCTTCAACTCGACTTGGCAGAGGAACGCACCCGCTCGGCGTTGGGTTCTCGTCGGTTTGATTGCCAGCGTACTTAGCGTTCCAACAGCCATGTTCTGCGCGATTGCGGGCATGGCCGTCCTCGAGAAGGAGGTGTCGTTCGTCGTCCGGAACGCCAACGACTTTGAGATCGACGAACTCATTGTCCACAGTCTCCAAGGCGACGTTCATCTCGGCAAAATTCCGCCTCGCACGACCGTAACCCGGCAAACCGACCTTTCTTCGGTTGAATCGACTTCTATGACGCTCGTGGTCGATGGCGCGCGAAGGCAGGTGCCGCTGGAAATTTCCGCCGACAGTGACCAACCGTCGGCCGATGTCGTGATCGAACCCTCGATGCTGGACGATCAATGAAATCCCAGAACTCGGTTGGACGGCTGCAGGAAGCCTCATGACTCACGGCCCGTCGACCACAGCGTTGCGTGCGTACCTTTTGCTTACGCTCGGCGTCTTCTGCTGCTCCCTCTCCGTCATCTTCATCAAAAACAGCGACGCCCACCCGTTGTGGCTGTCGGCGATCCGCCTGCTGATCGCGGCGATCGCGCTGGCGCCGTTGACGATCCGGTCGTTCGCCACCGGCACGCTCGGCGGGGGATTGAGCACTGCGGCGCGGACCTTGCCCGCGGCGGCGCTGCTGGCGGTGCATTTCATTCTGTGGACGGCCGGGGCGCGGATGACCGCGGCGGCGAACGGGTCGCTCATCGTGAACCTGACGACGGTGGTGATGCCCGTGGTGATGTGGCTGCTCTACCGCGAGCGGCTGGTGCGCGGCGAAGTCATCGGCACGGTGATCGCGCTCAGCGGCGTGGTGGCACTGGTCGGCGGGCATTACCAGTTGTCGCGCGAGAGCTTTACCGGCGACGTCGTCTGTTTCGTGGCGATGGTGCTGTTCTGCTTCTACCTGGCACTTAGCCGCCGCGGGACGGCGGGGCGGAGTTTGTGGATGTACGTCGTGCCGCTCTACTTCTTCGCCGGCCTGATGTGCATGGCGGCGGCTGTCATGACGCGCGCCCCGTTGCCGCCGGCGACGATGAAGGAGGCCGCAATGTTGCTGAGCCTGGGCCTTGTGCCGACGGTGCTGGGCCACTCGATCATCAACGCGTCGATGGGCCGCATGCGCGGGCAGTCGGTGGCGATCGTCAACCTGTCGCAATTCGCCTTCGCCGGCCTGGCAGCGTACCTGGTGTCGGGCGAGCGGCCGTCGGTGTGGTTCTACCCGGTGTGCCTTCTCATCGTGATCGGGGCGGTGGTGACGATCCGCGCGGCGCACGCCCGGGTCGAGATCGACAGCGAATCGTAGCTTCCGGTTCCGCGCCGCCTCTGGGGGAGTACGTGGAGCCTTTCTCCTGCAATAGCGGCTCGCTGATGCCAGAGAATCAAACCCCTCGCCCGGTACTGCGGGAGAGGGTAGGGAGAGGGTAGGGAGAGGGTAGGGAGAGGGCCGGCGCGTCTCGGCGCTTCATTGCGATCAGGCAGCAGCCCGCCCCCACCTAACCTCCCCCGCAGGGGAGGGACCGGAATCGCGCTTCACCGGAACTGCGCTCCGCCGGAATTGCGCTCCACAGAATCCCGTTCCACGGAATGGCGGCCCGCCGCAATCGCGCTCGACATGGGCGAGTCAGTCTTTCGGGTTCGGGACGAACGTCGCGCCGCCGCGGGCGTGTTGCAGGTATTTGAGCGCCTGCACCTGGCCGGTCATTTCCAGTTCGCCGCGGTAGACCGGGTCGTGCCAGCCTTCGATGTCGATGCTGCCCGTCCATTTGTGCATGCGCAGGACGGTGATGACGTCGGTCCAGTTCGTGTCGCCGAAGCCGGGCGTGCGCATCCACGCGTACGGTTCGCCGCCGCGGATGCCTTTTTCCTTGATGACGTCCCAGGCCACGGTCGCGTCTTTGCCGTGCAGGGTGAAGACCTTTTTGATGTACTTTTTCAGGTTCGGGATCGGGTCGACGAGGCTGTAAAGCTGGTGGCACGGCTCCCAGCACAGGCCGATGTTTTCGCTCGGGATGGCATCGAACATTCGGTCCCACATCGTCGGCGCGTGGGCGATGTTCCATTTGCCGGCGTTGTTCCAATTGCCGCCCATCTCGCAATTTTCGAAGGCGATCTTCACGCCTTTGTCGGCGGCGCGCTTGGCGAGTTCGCTCCACACCTTGGTATAGGCCGGCATCGATTCGGGCATGGCCTTGCCGTCGATCGCGCCGGCGAAGCCGATGAAAATGTCGCAGCCGAACAGCGGCACGGCGTCGATATAGGCGGCGATGTTGGTGGCGTCTTCTTCCTTCATCAGCGGGTTGCCGAAGTACCCGATCGAGCTGATGACGGCGCTGTCGCCGAGCGTGTCGCGGACTTGTCTGGCCGTCTCGGGAAAGTCGACCAGGCCCGTGCCGAAGCCGCCGAAAAGCTGGTAACTCTCGAAACCGTGCTGCTTGATCTGCGGGATGTAATTGGGGGCCTTGGCGATATTGGCCATTGTTCCGATGCGGATGTCGAGCAGATTCATGGGCGTGTCCTTCTCCCTTGCGGTCGGCCGATTACTATACGCGCTTGGCCGCGGCGTCCATATCCGTCATTGTCCCCGCGCTGCGTGAGGCGTCGAACCTGCCCGCGCTGGCCGAGCGGGTGCACGCCGCCCTGGCGCCCCGGGCGTACGAACTGCTCATCGTCGACGACAATAGCCCCGACGACACCCGCGCCGTCTGCGACCGCCTCGCCGCGACTTACCCGCTTCGATTGATCGTCCGCGACGTGCCCAAAGACGGCCTGTCCGGTGCCGTGCTGCACGGCATGGCCGCTGCGACGGGCGACGTGCTCGTGGTGATGGACGCCGACCTGCAGCACCCGCCGGAGAGGCTGCCGCAGCTGATCGACCCGGTGCTCGGCGGCGGGTACGACTTCGTGCTCGGCAGCCGCTACGTCGCCGGCGGGTCGATCGAAGAAGGGTGGACGCTTTACCGACGGATCAACTCCGTCCTCGCCACGCTGCTCGCCCGGCCGTTCGCGGGAAAAGTCGCCGACCCGATGAGCGGGTTCTTCGCCCTGCGCCGCGCCGATTACACGGCCGCTAAACGGCTCACGCCGCTGGGGTACAAGATCGGCCTTGAACTGCTTTGCAAAGTGCGGGCGCGCAGCGTGTGCGAAGTGCCGATCCACTTCGGCCGGCGGGCGGCGGGGGAGTCGAAGCTGGGCTTGCGCGAACAGTTCCGCTATCTCGAGCACCTGTCGCGCTTGTACGACTTTTCGTACCCGCGCCTGTCACCGATGCTCAAGTTCGCCGTGGTGACGCTTCTTTCATGGCTGATTGCCGCGGCCTGCTTCACGCTGCTGGCGGCGTCATCGGCCGGGGCATCGCCGGGCGTCGTGCCGGCCATCGCGGCGGCCTATGCGGTGGTGATCGGCGTGACGGCGCTGTTCCACGCGCGCTACGTGCGCACGCAGCGCGAGTTTCTCGTGCGGCCGTCGCCGTGGCGCGACTTCGCCATCGCCGCCGGCTGCGAGTGGACGGCATGCGTCGTGACGGCGATCTACCTCGACGCGCGCCTGCGTCCCACGCCATTGGCCGGTATCGCAGGCGCCGGAGGATTCGTCGACCGCCTGCTGCGGCTGTCGGAAACCGAGCGGCCCTACGAGATCCTGCTGCTGTCGTTTTTCGTCGCGCTCCTGGCGCGCTACGCCCTGCGGAAAGAACTGCTCCTTGACGTGCGCGGTTTGCGGCACGAATTGCGGAAAGAAGAACTCACGCCGTGACCGATACCGCCTCTCCCCTGGTCCCGTCCGCCGCCTTGGCAACCCCAATCCGCTGGCGATTGCTCCTGATCGCCATGACGATCTACGCCGCGCTGTCGGCATGGATGGCGGTGGCGTCCGAAGGATTCCTCGAGGCCGACGGCATCACGCATTACCTCGCCCGGCGATTCGCGCTCTCCCAGCCTTTGCACATCGTCGGCGTCTGGAGTCGTCCGGTCTGCGTGCTGCTCTATTGCCTGCCCGCTTATACCGGCGGCCTCGTCGCCACGCGGCTGACGAGCCTCGTGCTGGTATTGCTGACGGCGCTGCTGACGGTCGACGTCGCACGCCGCGCGGGCTTCCGCCGGCCCGAGGTCGCGGGGCTGTTGCTGCTCACGCAGCCGCTGCTTTTCGCACACTCGTTTTCGGAGCTGACCGAAGTGCCGTTCGCCCTCATGCTGCTGGCGATGTTCGCCGCCTATCAGCGGCGCTGGTTCGGCACGATGGCGATCATCGCCGCCGTCGCCCCTGCGGCACGGCCCGAAGGGTTCGGCGTGCTGGCGGTCGCGGCCGTGGCGCTGCTGGCGCACCGACGCTTCGCGTGGCTCGCGGTTTTGCCGCTGGGCGTGGTGGCGTGGAACTACGCCGGCTGGCGCGTCTTCGGGGCGACCGAGTGGTACCCGTGGTGGCAGTGGCTGCGCATGAACTGGCCTTATTCGCCGCAAAGCGTCTACGGCAGCGGGCATGCGTACTACTTCCTTGTCATCCTGCCGGCGGTCGTCGGGCCGGTGGCGTTTCCGTTCGTCTGGGCGGGCGCGTGGCAATGCCTGTTCCGGTCGCCGCGCGACGGGGCGGCCCGTTCCGGCGGCGCGCGAGGATGGTTGGCGGCCGTTCTGGCCGATCACCCGTTCCGCTGCCGGGTGCTGATGGCCTTGGTGCCGCTGGGCGTGCTCATCGGCCACAGCCTGCTCTGGGCCATGGGGCGGATGGCGTCGAACGGCGAGCCGCGCTACATGCTCGTGGCCGCGCCGTTCTGGGCGCTGCTGGCGGCACTGGGGTGGGAATGGCTGCGCGACTGGGCGCCGTCGCTCAGGCCCGTTCGCCTTGCCGCCGCCGCGGCGATCGTGCCGTTGCTGGCGAACGCCGCGTATCCGTCGTTCCCGCTCAGCGGCCAGGTCGACGATCGACTCGCCCGCGCGTTCGTCGACCGCCGCAACGCCGACACCCCGGAGGCCGCGGCGCTGCGTCGCAAGTACCCGCTCATCGCCGCGTCGTTGCCGCACGTTTTTCTGCGCCTCGACATCGATCGGCTCGACACCACGCGCGTCGCCGACCCTTCGCAGGCGAGCGTCGCCCGCGTGCCGCGCGGGGTGATGATGGTGTGGGACGACATCTACAGCACGCACAATTCCAATGAAGCCTACTGCGTGAGTGAGCAATTGTTGGCCACGCACGGCTGGAAGCCGGTGCACACGATCCATGACGAAGGCCGGCGCGTGGTGGTCTACCTCAGCCCGCTCGACATAGAAGGCAATCCCACCGGCCTGCCGTCCGCGGCGGATTGACGGCATCTCGTTACCCCGGGCGCGCCGCCAGGACCGAGCGCGCCGCTCACGACGCTTTGAGTGCCTGCCGTGCCGCGATCTCGTCCGCGCGGGCGATGAACTGCTGCAACCCCGCCAAGGCGTCGGCGTCGCTCATCTGGCGCGGCGGGTGCTTCATGGTCCATGCGCTGACGGCTTCCACCGGCCCCGCCAGCCTGCAATCAAGCGCGATCCTGCAGCAGCGGATCGCGTCGACAGCCA
>DASVSS010000023.1:0-2457 GCA_036387945.1 Tepidisphaeraceae bacterium
CTCACGAAGCTGAGATTTGATCGCTTCTTTGTATCGCACGAGATATCCGACGAACGGCTCACCCGACCCGCAACGAAAGACGATCGCCTGCGCGGTCGACGCCGCGGCGGGGTCGAATAATTCGTTCGGGCTGCCGGCGGCGAAGGTCTTGCCGTCGTCGCGCGTCAGGAAAACCTGCTGGCCCGCGATCGGACCCGGGGGATCGTCCGAGGAAAGCGACCACGCGATCAGGACCAGCGCGACAACGAGGATCGCACCGGCGATGGCCGCTGCGGCTTGGGGCTTTTGATTCAGTTTTTCTCGGATACCCATTTGGCGATGCCGGGAAGGTGAAGGTGCGGGACGAGTGGACCGTGTCGCTAAGCAATTCGACGACTCGCCAGGGCGTGAACCGAGGACGAGTCGTCGAAGTGTTTGCGAGGCAATGGCGAGGCCGATGACAAAGCCCTGTGATCAGGGCACCCACTCGGTCTGACCGATGCGGCGCGGGTCGAGCCACGTCTCGGGGAAGGCCGGCTGCGGGTACTTGTTGATCCGGTACCGGACACTGCGAACCGAGCCGTCGCAGTAAGCGAGGTTGGTCGTGCCGGAGACGAGGGGGTTGACGAGGTTATTCCAACCGATGAATGTTCCTTCGACCTTGCGACCGTGCAGGAAGTAAGCGTAACGAGGGTTGTGGCCGCGCTTACCGGTGTCGGCGTTGTTCGCCGGCTCGGTGACGATGCCCATCGTTTCGACGCGAAGGTTGTTCCCGGTGAAGCCACCGCTGTCGCCTTCGGCGAACAGGGCCGTGCGTGACGAGTCCCGCACCTTGGCCATCTTCCACGGCCGCAGGACCTGGAAGCCCGCCGGCGTGTCGCGGCCGCCGAGCGAGGCGTTGTAACGGTAGGTGTAACCCGATGCGCTGGCCGCAAGACTCAAACCCCCGGCGGCTTCGGGGCAAGCGTACAAACTGGCGACCGGCTCCATGTTCGTGCCGCCGACGCGCAGGTATTTCGATAGATACGTCGCGCCGACCGTGGCGTTGTTGCCCGCTGGGAAGATCGTCGGACGACCCCAGCTCCCGCCGTTTACGTGCGAGTATGTCAGCGGGGGCAGTGACCCTTGGTTCTCATTCACGTACATCATCGTCGCCGTCGTGAGCTGCCGCATCTTCGACGAGCACTGGATCACCCGGGCCTGAATGCGAGCCCTGTTCAGGGCCGGCAGCAGAATGCTGATGAGCAGCGCGATGATTCCGATGACGACCAGCAGTTCCACGAGCGTGAAACCGGCGATCGAGCCGCCGGCGGGCGACTTAGCCTGCGACGCGGGGCCGGAGCGAAGCGGGGAAGAGAACTGGTTCACAGGAACCTCCGTTTTTCGAGACAGCGACGTGATTACAATGATTGGCCGAACACTTCCGCCGCAAACCGCGGCCCTCCGACGGCCCAATCATCGACACCCGAAGTCTACCGTCTCGGCCGGGCATGTCTCGCTCATATTGCGTTAACATACGCTCCGATTGCGGCAATGGCGGAATCACGTCGTCGAAGCAAGGACGGAGGTTCGAAGGCAAGCTTAAAGCGCCAGGCCGCTGTTGCGCATGCTGGCCCGGCGAAAGGCCGCCGGCGTGTCGCCGGTGACTTGCCGGAAGACGCGCGCGAGGTTCTGCACGCCGGAAAACCCGCAGCGCTGCGTGACGTCCTGCAGGGCGATGTCCGGCTGCAGAAGCATGCGCTTGGCGGCCTCGATGCGCACGCGCGTGATCTCGTCGTGCGGCGTGCGGCCGAACTGCGCCACGAACTGCCGCTCCAGCCACCGGCGTGCCACCGGCACGTGCCGCAGCACGTCGTGCACGGTGCACGGGTCGCAGGCGTGCTGGCGGATGTAACGCACCGCGTCGGCGAGGTTCGGGTCCCCGACCGCCAGCACGCTCGTGCTCATGCGCCGCACCACGCCCAGCGGCGGCAGCCGAACGATGCGCTCGGCCGGATCGAGCTTGTCGCCCGCGAGCATGCGGCTGAGCAGCTTCGCGGCGTGGTAGCCGACGCGCGAGAAGTCGGCGTCGACGCTCGACAGGGGCGGCCAGGCGACTTCGCACAGCAGGTCGTCGTTGTTGACCCCGAGAATGGCGATGTCGTCGGGCACGCCGATCTCGGCCTCCTGGCACGCCTCGGCGAGGTCGATCGCCGCCGAATCGTCCACCGCCAGGATGCCGCACGGCTTGGGCAGCTCGCGCAGCCATGTCATCAATGCCGGGCGATGGGCGTGCGTCAGCCACTCCAGGCCGCTGGGCCACGGCATCGGCGACAGCGCACAGGCGAACCCTTTTTGCTCCAGCCGATTGCGGAAACCTTCGTAGCGATTGGTGGAGGTGACCCAGTCCGGGTTGCCGCGGTAGAACGCAAAGCGTTCAATTCGGCAGTCGAGCAGGTGGTCCGCTGCCATCTCGCCGGTGGCGACGTCGTCGAGACT
>DASVSS010000024.1:0-18167 GCA_036387945.1 Tepidisphaeraceae bacterium
GTCCGCCCGCCCCCACCTAACCTCCCCCGCAGGGGAGGGACCAGAAAGGCGCTTCATTGCGATGAGGCGGCTGCGGCGGCCCCCTCCCTGCCCTCCCCCGGTTACGGGGGAGGATGGCGACGAGCATGCGGCGCGGGGCTCGATCAGTTCGCCGCGCCGAGGGCATTTTTGCGCTTCGCCGCCAGGTCGAGACTGAGTTGCTCGTACTTCGGCCGCCAGCCGGCGTCGACGTGGCCCTTGGCGGCTTCGGCCTCCTCGATCGCGCGCCGCGCCTTTTCCAACGCCAGTTCCGCATTATCGGTGTCGTTGCCGGCCAGGAGCGCTTCGGCCAGGTGCAGATGCACGTCGGGGAAGCGGGCGTTTGCCGCGGCTTCGCGCAGGACCGAAACGCCTTCGTCGCGGCGGTTGTTCTGCACAAGGGCCCAGCCGTGGGTGTCCCAGATGTAATACATCTGGTCGCTGGGGGGCTGGGCCTTCGACAGGGCGTACGCCTTCTCGCTGTACTTGAGTGCGTCCGCGGGGTTGCCGCCGCTGCCGGGCAGGGTGAGCACGAACGCAAGGTTGTTCAGCAGCATGAGATCGTCGGGCGTGTAGGTGAGCAGCTCTTCATAGGCGCGGCGCGCCTTGTCGACCGCCTGGGGCGACAGTTGCAGGTACGCCCCGCCGACGGCCGCCAGCAGCGTTTTGACCTGGTCGGGCGACAGCCGCGAGCGGTCTTCGAGGCTGCGCTCGTACTGGGCGACGGCGGCCGGGGCGTCGCCGGATTTCTGGTACGTCTCGGCGAGGATCATGCGCAGCGCCACGTCGCTGCCGATCACCGGCTCGAGCAGCGTGGCGGCGGCCTTGGCGCCGAGTTCTTCGGCGACGGTGCCCGTCACCAGGCGCACGCCGTTGAGGTTCCGGGCCTTGAGCGCCCCGTCGAACGCCAGGGCGAATTCCTTGTCCGCCGCCGGGTCGGCGAGGCGGCGCATCGCGATGCCGCGCTGGCGGTGCACCGTCCACAGCGACGGGTCGGCCTTCACCACCGCGTCGCTGTCGCGCAGCACGTCACGGTACGATTTGGCCCGCAGCAGCAGGTCGTAATAGCGGTCGCGCAGGGCTGCGTTCGACGGGGCGACGGCGTACGCCTTCTTCGCCGTCTCGACGGCCTTGTTGTTGTTGCCCGTCGCCAGGGCGACGTTGGCCTCGGCTAGGATCACGTCCTGGTCGGCGGCCAGCGCCGGGCTTTCTTTGGCTTGGCCCACGACGCGCTCGGCTTCTTTGGCGCGGCCAGTTTCCAGCAGCTGACTCACCAGCGGCAGGAAGATCGGCTTCGACGAGCGGTTGGCGTCCCAGCCGGCCTGTAGCTGCTCGATCGCCTTGTCGCGCTCGCGGCGCAGGAGGAACTGGTTGGCCAGCGTGATCCGCGCCTCGGCGTTGCCGGGGCTTAGCTGCACGACTTGGGTAAGGTCGGCGATCGCCTCGCTCGTCTGCGGCGGCGTGCGCGACAAACGGATCTGCGCGCGGTAGTACAGCGCCGCGGCGTCGCCCGGCCGGTCGCGCAGGGCGGCGGCGATGAAGCCGTCGGCCTTGTCGATCTGGTTGTTGCGCAGTTCCACGACCGCCGCCGTCACATACAGCTCGGGCGTAGGCTTGCCGGCAAGGGCTTCTTCGATCGCGGCACGGGCGGCGTCGAGTTGGTTGTTCACCAGGAGCAGCTCGATCCTCTGCCGCGCGACCGCCGGGTCGCTCTTCTTGCGCTCGAGCACCGCCAGCGCGTCATTGACGCGGTTGAGCCGCACGTACACCTGGCTCAGCGCGATCAGCGGCTGCGTGGGCGGCGGGTCGAAGCGGTTGAGGATGTCGACCAGCACGCTTTGGGCAAGATCGAGCTTGTTCGAGCGCGTGTACTGATCGGCCAGCAGTTGGTGGGCTTCGTGGCGGTCCTTCCAGGCGTTAGTCTCGGTGAGCTGCTTGAAAACTTTCTCGGCCTCGTCGGCGTTGCCGAGCCGGCGCTGCACGCCGGCGTAAAGCCCGGCGAAGCGCAGGTCCTCGGGGAACAGCGGGACCGCCTTGGCGTACAGATCGGCGGCCTTCTGCAGCAAATCCTTCTCGCCGGCGGGATCGTTCTTGCCGCCGCGCAGGGTGGCGGCGGTGGTGTAGACCTCGCCGAGCTGGCCCCACGCCTGCGGGTCGGTCGGGCGCTGCTTGAGATCGTCCTCCAGCGCCGCGATCGCGCGCGGCATGTCGCCGAAGTTGATGTTGTATACCAGTTCCAGCCGCCGCAGCGCCGGGTCGTTCGGGGCAATCCGGATTGCTTCGTCGATCTGCTTCTTGGCCTCGGCGCGGCGGTCGAGCACGAGCAAACTCTGGATCGACCCGCGCAGCGCTTCGACGTTCGTCGGCGTGCGCGTGAGCACCGCGGTGTACTGCGTGATCGCTTCGTCGAGCCGGTTGAGCTGCTGCAGCAATTGCGCCCGCAACAGCGTGGCGGCGGCGATCTGGGGGTATTTCTGCGTGACGACCGTCGCCTCTTCCAGGGCCGCAAGCTGCGCTTTCTTGCGCTCGTCCTCGGTGGTCAGGGCGGCGGCTTTGGCGACGCTCAACCGGGCGCGCGTCAGCTCGCCGAACGTCTGGTCGGCGTTCACGCGGCCAAGGGCGTCGACGGCCTGGGCGGCTTCGTCGAACTTGCTCTGGGCGATGAGCAGGTTGAACTCGATCTCGTATGCGCGCTGCTCGTCGGGCTTGATCGCCTGGGCCTTGCGCAGCAGCGCGACGGCTTCGTCAGGCTTGCCGGCGCGGCGGGCGAGCTCGGCGCGGGCGATCTCTTTTTCGTACGGGTCGGCGATCTTCTCGACGTTGGCCCGCAGCAATTCAGCCTGTGCCTCGGGCGTTTCGGCGGCGAGCGCGTCGCGCAGAGCCGCAAGGCGCTTGTCGTCGGGCTTGGCCTTCAGCGCCGTCTCCAGCACCGCGGCGGCGGCGGCGCGGTCCTCGCGGGCGCGGGCCTGGACGTGGATCACCGCGGCGTCGACGTCGCCAGGGTCGGCTTCGAGCATGAGCTTCGAGAGACGCAGGATCTCCGGCGTGTCGCCCAGCCCGCCGGCGGCGGTGAGCTTGATGACCCGCTGCTCGCGCGTCTCTTCGGGGTACCTGGCGTACTGCTCGCGCAGCCCAGCCGGCCGCAGCCCGAGCAGGCGGACGTACATGCGCTCGACAACGACGTTGTCGGGAAGGCCCCGGCGCAGGACGTCGAGCTGCTCCTTGGCTTCGTCGTAGCGCTGCTCGGTGATGAGCACGTCGGCGTAGCGCACGCGCGCCTGCACGTTGGCCGGGCGCCGCTGCACGAGTTCCTGCAGCAGCGGGCGGGCGCTGCCGGTCTGGTTGATCTTGACGTACGCCTGCGACAGATCCTGCAGGATCTCGACGCGCGTGTCGACGTCGCCGCCTTCGGCGGGCACGCGTGACAGCGCCGAGTCCAGCTTCACGATCCCGCCGTTGATGTCGTCCCGCGCCAGCGCCAGGCCCGCTTCGACGCGCAGCAGCCACACCGGGATCGTGTTGACGATGTCCGGCACGCTCGCCATCTGCTTGTACGCGGCCTCGACGATTTCGATCTGCTTCTTCCGCTCGGCGGGTTCGGTGACGGCTTCGAGGGCCGCCAGACGGACGAGGTTCAATCGCGCCTGCTCGACGAACTCGATCTGCTTCTGCTGCATCGATTCCCACGCCCGCAGCGGCTTGGCGGGCTTCCAAGGGGTTTCGAGCACCTTCTGGGCGTCGCCGAGCCGGCCGGGCATGCGCGCGAGAAAGTTCACGAGCATGAGCCGCGGCTGGCGGTTGTTGGGCAGTTCTTCGACGAGCGTGCGGTAGCGGTCTTCGGCCTTCTTCGGGTCGCGCGATTCGAGGTCGCGGAGGTAGAGGGAACGGATCGTCAGGAACAGGTTGTCGTCCCCGCCGGCGTCGGGCTTGGCCAGGGCGTCGGCCTGCTCGAGGGCTTTGTTCATCTCGCCGACGACGCGGGCGACTTCTTCGGTCTTCTTCGTGTCGGTGCCGATCGCGCGCACGCGCAGGAGCTGCCAGCGCGCGAAGTGCGCTTCGCCGCTTTCGGGGTCGGCGGCGAGGGCTTCGGCAATAAGGTCATCGCAGGCCTTGAGGGCCGTTGCCGTGGCGGCGTCGTCCTTGGATCGTCGGGCTTCGTCGACGTCGAACATCCGGGCGCGGAGGACGAGAAACAGCACCTGTCCGTCTTTGGGGTCGGCCTTGAACAGCTCTTCGGCGGCCTTGCGCTGCTCGGCCATTTCTTCCGCCGGCACTTCGCCGCCGCGCAGGGCCGGCTCGAGCGTGGCCATCGCGCGGGCTTTCTTCGCGTCGCGGTGGTCGGGCTGCAGTTGCAGGATGCGGTCGGCGGTCTGCTTGAGCGTGCTGACGTTGGCGCGGTCGTTCGGGGCCGCGAGCAGGCGCGGCAATTGCAGCCGCATCACCCGCTCAAGGGCCGGCACGTTGGAGGTGTCGGTCTGGCGGATGGTCATGTACAGGTCGTGCAGGCGGCGGAACTTCTCGACGTCGCCCTGCACGGTGTAGTCGACGGCGTCGACGTACTTGATCTGCAGCGCCGTGTCGGCGCGCGACCGCCCGGCGGCGCGGCCGTAATTCTCGGCGGCCTTCTCGTAATCCCCGGCGGCGGCGGCGTCGTCGCCGGCTTTGACGAGGGTTTCGATCGACTGCCCGGTGACCGAGTGGTACACGCTCAACAGCTGCGGGTACGCGACCATGTACGCCCCGCCGACCCCCAGGATCCCCACGCCCACGCCGCCGAGGACGAGCAGGAATTTCGTGTTCAACTTCCGTCGTGCCATTCAAATCACTCTGTTGGGGGGAAAGGAGCCAGGAGCCGGGAGTCAGGAGTCAGGAGTCAGGAGTCAGGAGAAAGACAAGAAAGACAGAATATAAGAAGGACGGGTCATTTTCCGACTCCTGGCTTCTGGCTCCTGTCTCCTGGCTCCTTCCCCGCGTCCTTTTTCACTTGTTCAAAATCCGGCAGGACGCGCACCACTTCGGGCATCGCGCTTTGCAGGAAATCGGTCATCACCGGCGTGGCGTCTTCGACTTTGGCGAGAGTGGTGACGAGTTCTATCTTTGCGAAATAGGCGTGGGGCTCGAAGAGGTTCTGCAGGCGGTCGCGCACGCCGAAGATCGGGTCCTGCTCGTACACGCCGTTGACCTGGAAGAAGTACGACACCTGGCACGGACGCGAGGCGCGGCTGTCGATCGGGTCTTCGAAGTTGATCAGGCGCAGGTCGGTCGGTGTGTTGCCGGGCAGGACCGGCCAATTCACGACCTTGAAGCTCGTCGGGCGGTAGCCGTCGGCGGCGTAGCAGCGGTCAGGGACGTGGGGCACGGTGTCGACGCTGCCGGTGTAGTAGGTCACCGCGAACCGCACGCGCGCCGCCGGGTCGCGCCCGACAGCCTGCGCGACCATGCCCGCGCGATCCTCCAACGGGGCGGCCAGCAGTTTGGCGCGGTCTTTCTCGCCGAGGCGGCGCGTGTCGACGTAATCGCGGAAGACGTAATCCTTCGTCCCCAGTTCGTGCTCGAAATCTTCGTTGAGCTGCTTGTCGACGCTCACCTGCGCCCACGGCCCGAGCTGCGGGGCGATCGAAATCAGCGGCTGCCGCGGCGCGACGGGGAGCTTGCGGAACTTGATCTGCAGCGCACTCACGGCGTAATTGAGCCCGAACGCCGCCGTCCATACGAGGGCGGCGATCACCGCGAACGCCACCCACGAACGGCGATGCCGGCGGTGCGTGATGGTCTGGGCGCTTGCGCCGGAGAGAACGGAATCGATCGTGGTCATGCCGCCGCCTTTGCCACCGGCGCCACATCGGGGGCGTCGGCTTCTTCGATGAACAGGTGATCGACGACGTAGCACACGAGCAGGATCAGGAAGAACGCCGGCAACAGCATCACCATGCCGGCGAACTGATGGGCGAAGCCTTCGCTCCATTCCTTGCCGACGTAGGTGTCGAGGATACCCTGCCCGCCCACGCGCAGCACGTTGCAGCCGATGGCGATGGGGACGGCGCTGGCGGCGATGACGAGCTTTTGCCACAGCGGCCGGCTGCTGAGGAACGCCACCGCCGATGCGACGCTGATGAACGTCATGAGCGACCGCAGCCCCGCGCACGCCTCGGCGACGTCAAGGGCGCGGTCGGTCAGGCGGATGCCGTTGTCGAACTGGGCGATGAAGATCTTCGTCCCCTGCACGCTCGAATCGATGCCCGCGACGCGGAGGATGACCGTCGACACCTCCGCCGCCAGCACCTGCAGCGGGCTGGCGATCTTGCTGTACACCAGCGGCGGCCACGGCAGCGCACAGACGAGGAACAGGATCGGGAACCAGGCGATACGCATGACCTTCCACCCGCACAGCGTCAGCACGACGCCGAACAGGGTGAGGATCATCGCCACGTCCCAGGCGAAATCATTCTTCAGCGGGTGGATGGCGTAGACCGTCAGCCCCAGCCCCGCCAGCAGCGTTGCCAGGCCCCAGTCCATCAGCAATACGAGGGCGCCCAGGCCCACGAGGCCCAGGCCGCCGACGCCGATGAGAGGGGCGATGATCGTCAGCCCTTCGCCGGTCTGCGGCAGGGTTTTGGACAGCGCCCAAATGCCCAGGCCGATAAGGATCGTCAGGATCGCGCTGATGAACCGCGGCCGGCGGAAGTCGCTGCCCAGAAGCGGCTCGGCGGGCGTGGCGGCGAGGACGTCGCGGTGGAGGAACAGGTAGTAAATCCCGATCAGCGGCACGCAGATCGCGTGGTACCAGTTCGGGTCGCCGGAGATGGGATTGGTTTTATCCCACAGGCGGTCGAGGTTGCGCCAGTACAGCGCGATCAGCCCCCCGCCGACGATGGCGATCTTGATCCACGCGACGCGCGCCGCATCCGCCTCCGGCCGCCGGGCGGCGACGGGGGAAGGAGCGGGCATCGGCAAGGACAAGTCGGCCGCGGTCTGCAAAACAGGCGTCTCCTCGCACCCGACGGGGCGGCCAGGCGTTGCGACAATCATTCCAAGGCTTACATCGTCGAAACGGCCGCGGAACGTGACCTCCGCCGCCGGATCCTCAGCACCTAATACGAGGTTGCGGACGCTTCGTTCAACGGATTCCCGCGAAACGGCAGTGCAGGATATTCGACGCAGTGGAATCGGCAAAGCTAACCCCCGATCGCCGAGCGGGGCCGATTTTTGTTTCCTCCCCCGCGGAGAAGCTAGCGAGGACAGGACGGACGCCGGAACGGGGCGTCGGCGATCGATGATCGAGGCGTCCGAGCGGCGGACGCCGGAAGAGTCGACGTGATCGCTTGCGGCTTAGCTCGGTCGCTCTCGCGCCGGATCAAACCAGGCGGGCACAACTCTGATCGAACCCCCCGAGGGGAGAAACCGGAGAGCTGCACTTTATCGCGATGAGGCGTCGGCGTCTGCCCCCTCCCTGCCCTTCCCCGGGTACAGAGAGGACGTCGCTGACCCGGCGTTTAGTCACGATCAACGGGCAAATCGGCATAGTCATCAACGACGATGATCTTGTGCCCGCCCGGGAAGGGCTGACACAAGATCATCGGGTGAGGCCCGCGCTTCGTCGCGGCTCGGACTAGCTGCAGATTAGTTGTTGTTGTTGCGGTCGGGGGCGTAGTTTCTGTCGTACAGGAACCCGAAGCCGTAGGTCACGCGGAAGCCGTTGCGGAGGCTGGCGAGGAACGGCGCGATCAGGTCCGTGCCGACGTTCACGCGGTCGTCGGGCTTGAGATAGATGTCCGGCTCCTGGCCGGCGAAGATCTTGTTGAGGTCGACCTTCACGAACACCTGCCGGTCACCGGGCAGGCGGCGGACGAGTTCGGTGCGGGCGGGCCAGGCGACTTCGTTCAGCCCGCGGGCGCTGACGACCGCGCTGCTGAGGGTGATCTTCGTCGGCGGGATGCTGTAAGCGCCCGGGGCGAGGATGTTGCCGCCCATGTAGTAGACGCCCTGCAGGGCCGGGGGCACGAGGATCGTGTCGCCGGGCTTGATGACGATGTTGTACTTGAGCTGCCCGGCGCGGAGCTTGGCGAAGGGGACGCGAATGACTTCGCGGTCGCCCGGCTCGGCAAGGCTGTTGAACTCGAAGTTGCCAGCGGCCGGGGCGGCCGTGCCGCCGGTGCCGGCCGCGGCGCCGGTGGTCGTGTCGGTCATGGCCGCGGGCTGCGTGGCAGGGTTGGTGGCCGACGGGGGCTGGGTGAGGGTGACGTCCTGGCCTTCAACGGTCACGACGCTGCCGGCCGGGGCGCCCGAGGGGGCCATCGGGTCTTGCTTCAGCATCGCGCCGCGACGGGGCATCGGATCCCGGTCGGTGTTGAGATTCGCCTTCGGATCGATGCCCGACTGCGGGGCGAGCGGGTCGGCGGCGCCGGGGGCGGCGGGCCGGGCCGCGGGCGCCGTGGGGCCGCCGGTTTCGGTGCGGCGGATGACGTAGATCGTGTCGATGCCAATCGGGGCGTTCACGCCGCGGGCGGCGACGAGCGCGTCGAGCAGACGGAAGTCGTTGTCGTTGATGTAGTAAGGCGATTCAGCGTTGACCGCCCCGCTGACGGTGTACGTCCGGCCACGGGCTTCGAGCACGCTGACGGAAATCGTGGCATTGCGGACGACGTCGGCGTCTTTATACGCATCCACAACGGCCTGCTGTACCTGGGCTTCGCTCAGGCCGGTCGCCTGCACGGGCTTGACTAGCAGCGGCAGCACGATCTGGCCGGTCTGCGACACGCGCACGGTCTTGACCTGTTCGCTGCCCGGGCCGGCGAGGTCTGAGAGCGTGACCTGCAGCAAATCGTTGGGCGAAATCTTGTAGTCGGTGGCGTCGTTAACCAAATCCGCGGCGGTGACGTCGCGGGCGTTGCCGAAGCTGACGACGTCTTCGTCCTCGCCGACGGCGAGGTTGTCGACGATGTTCACGACCTTGCCGCTGTTGGCGTCGAAGCCGACCTGCGAGGGATCAAGAAAGCTCTTGACGCGCGAGCCGGTGTTGTCGTTGGTGCACCCCGTGCCGGCAAGGCCAAGAGCGATCAGAGCGACGGGAAGAGCCACGGGCACGCCCGCACGATTTGCGATCCGGGGGGCGAACCGACTGAGAAGCGACTGAAGCAAGGCCAGCTCCTTTCCACTGAACAAGTTATCGAAACAAGTCATTCGAATTGAATGAGCCCGCCCCGGCCAGGGCCAGGGAGGGTTGCGTCCGCATATAAAAGCCGAGTAACGGACGCCACCGCAGCTTACACCAAACAAGAGCGATCAAACAAGTTGTCGCCCGGGGATTGTCGGAAGACTGGCCATGGGAGATAAGCCGCGGGGGCGGTTTCGGAGGGTTGGAGGGGGCGGGGCCGGGCGGGAGGAGACAGGAGTGCGAGGAGTGCGAGGAGACAGGAGAAGACAGGCGGCCGCTTGCCTTCTGGCTCCTGGCTCCTGGCTCCTGGCTCCTGGCTCCTGACACTCCTGACTCCTGGCTCCTGACACTCCTGACTCCTTCCCTCCCCCGTCCGATAAGTAATTTTTAATCCCGTTTTTCACTGGCCGGGGAAAATGTCGCCTCGCTAGTATGCTCCGACTTCAAGTTTGACTCTCTCCTCCTCCGCCCGGGTGCGATTGCGTGCGTTACGCTTCGCACCCGGCTTTTTTGATGATCGCTGTGGACGTTCTTCTCGCCGGTTCGGGCGGCCGCAGCTCCCGATCAACCGGCCGTCGCGGTAGGCGTGCGTTAAGTATGGTGGTGCCCTTTCAGGGGACTGTGGCGGTGGGCGTCTCGCCCACGTTCGCTGCCGAGCGGCGAAAATGCTTCGAGTTTCGCTCGAACGTCGCGGGACGCCCACGCCACTGAAAAGATCGCCTTTTCCAATGCGTCATTCCGCTGGCGGGCGGCCTTCGAGGATCGCCTCGGCGCGGCGGACGGCGCGGGGCATTGTCCCGGCGACCTCCGCGTAATCGATCGGCATAGCGCGGAACTCGGTTTCGGCGGCGCGCACGCTCCAGCCGGCGAATCGGGCGGCGATAAGCGCCTTTTCCACCTCGGCCGAGAGCAGGCGGTCGACGAGTTGCCGGGCCGCTGCGTTGTCTTTGGCACGAACGACTAGCGCGACGGTCGTTGGGATCGCGAGCGTGCCGGGCTGGCCTTCGGCCTGATCGGGCAGAACGGCCTGGACTTTGGCTGCGCCGCCGGCGTTGGTGGCCGCGACGTCGTCGTTGTCGGTCAGGCCAGCAAAGAAATGGCCCGCGGCGATCCCCTGTGGCACCGGGCCGTTGCCGCCGACGAGGGTGACGCCGTTGTTTCGCAGGCCCATAAAGAATGCGTCGGCAGCGGCTTGGCCGCGCGTAGCGTAGATCGCCGCGACGTGCCCGCCGATCGTGCCGAGGGCAGGGCGGCCCATGACGATTTTATTTTTCAGCGACGGGTCGAGCAGGTCGTCGAGGGACTGCGCGTCCTTCACGCTCAACCGCGCCCACTTCCACGCTTCGGGCTTGGCAATGACGCGTGCCCGCAATCCGTTCCCGGCCCAGCGGTGCTGCGGGTCACGGAAGGTTGGCCGCACGTCGTTGGCACTCGGCGATGCGTAAGGCGCGAACAACCCTTCGTCGGAAAGCTGCGCCGTGTGGAACGGCTCATTGCCCCACCAGACGTCGCACCGCGGCTGATTCTTCTCGGCCCGCAGCCGCTGGGCGAGGCCGACGGATTTGGTGGCTTCGGTGTCGGTGACGAGCGTGACGGCAATGCCGGTCTCCTTGGCAAACGCATCGACGATCGGGCGGGCGACGGGTTCATCGACGCTCGTGTAAAGAACGATGGTCGCCTGGGTGCCAGGCTCATTCCCCGGCCGGTCGCAGGAGAAAAGGGACAAGACGGCGACGGCAATAAGGCACAGATCTCGGATGACGTGGCCGTCGTTGGAAAGTCGGCGGAAATGCATGCCTGGTTCGTCCCGGCTTGGAATTGAAGTGGAATCGGCAGAATGGGCCGGTCAGCGGTCGGGCGCGCACAATTTTTAACCCGCCAATGCCCAAACCTGCTACGCAACACCATTTGACGTGGCGTCTTCGTTTCTTGTGTGACGTGGCGTCTTCTTTACTTGTGGCGTGGGCGTCCCGCCCACGTTCGCTGCGAAGCGGCGAAAATGCTTCGAGCTTCGCTCGAACGCGGGCGGGACGTCCACGCCGCTGGCCGCCAGCGCGGCAGGATTACTTTTCTTCCGCGAGCGACCCGAAGTAATCACGGACGACGCCTTGTGCCGCCCGGCCGACGCGTTCGTTGTCGACTTCGTCGGTCTGATCCTGCAAGGCGGCACGGGCGACGTCCTGCAGGGCGGCCTTGCTTTCGCCGCGGAGGGCTTCGGACTTAATCAGCGTGGCGGCGATGATCCGGCCGGACTCGATATCCTTGCTCTTGCTGACTTCGCGCTTGACGGTGAACGGCGCTTCGGTCACGCCGACATTGCCCCCGCGGCCGAGACCGGGGCCGCCTTGGCCGTTGCCTTGATTCTGCCCCGGATCCCCGGCGGCGAACGGGCCCTGGCCTTCGCCTTCACCCTGGCCGGGCTGGTCGCCGTTCATCCCTTGCTGGGCCTGTCCGGCAGCGTCCTGGGCGGCCTGTTGGGCGGCGGCGACCTGCTGGGCGTCCTGGGCGGCGGCCTGCATCTGCTGAAGCTGATCCTTCATCTGCTGCTGGGCGGCGGCGAGAGACTGCGGATTCTGCTGCCCGCCGGGCTGCTGGCCGCCTTGCTGACCGCTCTGCCCTTGCTGGCTCGGCTGCCCGCTCTGCGCCTGCTGTCCCTGCTGCCCTTGCTGGCCTGGCTGTTGACCCGGCTGTTGGCCGCCCGCCTGCTGGCCTTGCTGTCCTTGTTGACCGCCTTGCTGTGCCTGCTGGCCCTGTTGTCCTTGCTGGCCTTTTTGCCCCTGCTGGCCTTGCTGCGCCGCCGCCTGCTGCATGGCCTGGGCCATTCCCTGCGCCGCCTGCTGCAGTTGCTGGGCCTGTTGCTGATTATTCGCCTGTCCCTGCAACTGCTGGAGCATCTGCTGCACCTGCTGCTGCTGGGCTTGCGTGGCGCCCTGGCCGTTGTTCATGCCCTTCATGGCCTGCTGGGCCATCTGCTGAAGCTGCTGCTGGGCCTGCTGGTTTCCCTGGGCGGCCTGCTGCATGGCCTTCATCGCCTGCTGGGCCTGCTGCTGGTTCATGCCCATTTGCTGAAGCTGCTGCTGCATCTTCTGTTGCTGCTGCGGGTCGTTGGCCATTTTCTGCAACTGCTGGGCCATCTTCTCCATTTGCTTGGCCGACTGCTGCTTCTGCGCGTCGTCCATCGCGTCGAACTTTTTCACCGCTTCGTCGAGCTTGCCGACCGCGCCGTCGAAGTTCCCCTTGGCCAGCTCCCGCTGCGCGTCGGCGACGGGGCCGTTGTCGCCCTTGTCGGGCTGGAGCTTTTCGAGGCTCTTGAGGTTGTCCTTGGCGTCGGCGAATTTCTGGTTCTTCTCCACCTGCTGCTTGAGGGCGTCTTTCACGTCCTGCAAGGCCGACAGCGCCTTGCGGTTGGCGGCGGCGGGGTCGACGTTCTTGCTCGTCGACAACTCACGCAGCTCGGCCTTGGCGATCTTGATCGATTCCTTCTCGGCCACCGATTTCGGGGCCATGTCGATCGCGGCGATCGCCTGCTTGACGACCTTCTGCGCCTGCTCCTGGGCTTTTTGGTCTTCCTTCTTCGGCGTCGGCGTTTGCGGGTCGTCGGAGGCGAAAAGGTTGCGCGGCTGCACGAAAAGGATCAACGCCGCGCACACGACGGCGATCGCCGCCGCGGGGGTGAAGGCCTTCGGGTACGAAAGCGGGAACTTTTTCGAAAGGTCCGCCGTCAGCGCGCTCGACTGCGCGGCCTGCTCGGCGTCGAGCACCGCGGCGCGGTTGAACGGGTCCGTGGCGCCGCGCGCGTGCAAGGCGGTGGAGAACTTTTCCTTCAGCCCCAGGCGATCGTCGATCGCCACCGCCGCGGGCATGGCCGCCGGGCGCTTCAGCGCCGCGGTCACGCCGGCGTAGAGCACCGCCCCGCCGCACAGGGCCGAGAGCCAGGCGAGCTCGCGCGGCACGGTCATCAGCGTGAACTGCCGCAGCAGCACGTACGCCAGCACCAGCAGCGCGACGACGAGCGTCGCGCGGGCCAGCGCCGCGAGGAACTCGGCGACGGTGAGCTTGTTTCGGACGCGGTTGACGAGCGTATCAATGCGGTTCATGGCGGTTGTCATTGTATCAGCCTTTTGTCGCGTTGCGGGCGCAATTGTTTCAACGTCCCAAATGCCGCGGTGTCGCCGGGCGGTAGATTGCCGCGCCGAAGCGGTTAAAGTCTTCCGGTCATGCAAACCGTAACCCGCACCGACGGCAGCGGCCTGATCGAGCTCGACCCCTGGCTCGAGCCCCACGCCGACGCCTTGCGCGCCCGTTTCGCCCGATTCGAGGGCGTGCGCGCCACGTTCGACCCGCACGGCGGCCTCGCCGGGGCGGTGAGCCGCGGCCACGAATACTTCGGCTTCAACCGCGGCGTCGCCGGCAACCAGCCGGGCGTGTGGTACCGCGAATGGGCCCCCGCCGCCCTGCAGCTGCGCCTCATCGGGGATTTCAATGGCTGGGACCGCTACGACCTGCCCCTCACGCGCGACCCGTTCGGCATCTGGTCGGCGTTCCTGCCCGACAGCAAGTACGCCGACAAACTCACGCACGCCAGCAAGATCAAAGTCCACGTCGTCCTGCCCGACGGCAGCACGATGGACCGCATCCCCGCCTACGCCACGCGCGTGATCCAGGAGCCGCAGAAAGTCAGCTTCGTCGCCCAGTACTGGAACCCGCCGGAGAAATACGTCTTCAAAAACCGCCCGCCCGTGCGCGAGCACGGCCTGCGGATCTACGAAACCCACGTCGGCATGGCGCAGGAACACGCGCGGGTGAGCACCTACGACGAGTTCACCGAAAACGTCCTGCCGCGCATCGTGCGCGGCGGGTACAACGCCATTCAGCTCATGGCCATCCAGGAGCACCCGTACTACGGCTCGTTCGGGTATCACGTCAGCAACTTCTTCGCCCCCAGTTCGCGCTTCGGCACGCCCGAGCAGCTCAAGCGACTCATCGACACCGCCCACGGCTACGGTCTGGCGGTCATCATGGACCTCGTCCACAGCCACGCGGTGAAGAACACCCATGAAGGCCTGAATCTATTCGACGGCACGGATTACCAGTATTTCCACGCCGGGCCCAGGGGGTACCACACCGCGTGGGATTCGATGTGCTTTGACTACAGCAAATACGAAGTCCTGCGATTCCTGCTGAGCAACTGCCGTTACTGGATCGAAGAATTCCAGTTCGACGGCTTCCGTTTCGACGGCGTGACGAGCATGCTCTACACGCACCACGGACTCGGCGCGGGATTCAGCAGCTATGACGACTATTTCAATGACAACGTCGACAAGGACGCCGTCACCTACCTGCAACTGGCCAACGAGCTCATCCGCTCGATCAAGCCCGACGCGATCACGATCGCCGAAGACGTCAGCGGCATGAGCGGCATGGCCAGGCCGGTGCGCGAAGGGGGCATCGGTTTCGACTACCGCCTGTCGATGGGCGTCCCGGACTACTGGATTAAACTGCTCAAGAACCGCAAGGACGAGCACTGGAATCTCGACGAGATTTTCACCACCCTTCTCAACCGCCGCTGGACCGAAAAGCACGTCGGCTACGCCGAGAGCCACGACCAGGCGCTGGTCGGCGACAAGACGATCGCCTTCTGGCTGATGGACCAGGAAATGTACTGGTCGATGAGTAAAGACAAGCAGTCGCTCGTGATCGACCGCGGGATCGCCCTGCACAAGATCATCCGCCTGCTTACCTTCAGCCTCGGCGGCGAGGCGTACCTGAACTTCATGGGCAACGAGTTCGGCCACCCCGAGTGGGTCGACTTCCCGCGCGAAGGCAACGGCTACAGCTATCACTATTGCCGGCGGCAGTGGAATCTCGTCGAGGCAGAGTTCCTGCGCTACAAGGGGCTGGGTGAATTCGACCGCGCGATGCAAAAGCTCGACGAGCAGTTCGACGTGCTCGAAGACAAGCTGATCGAGAAAATCCAGGTGCACGAGGACGAGAAGAAGCTCGTCTACCGCCGCGGGCCGCTGGTGTTCGTGGTGAATCTGCACCCGACCAACAGCTACACCGACTGGCGGATCGGCGTGCCGGACGCGACGGATTACCGCGTGATCCTCAACACCGACGAAGCGCGCTTCGAAGGCCCGGGCCTGACCACGCCGGACCAGACGTACGCCCGGCAACCAAAGCCGTGGGACGACCGCCCGCAGAGCCTGCAGATCTACGTCCCGGCGCGCAGCATGCAGGTGCTTGCGCCGGTGTAACCCACACCAAGCGCCCCAACACCGCTGGCGTTCGCCGCGGCGGCCACGCCGCGTTCTTTTCTTTCAGACAGGCGAACAACGCGACGTAGCCGCCGGCGGCTAAGCTTTGGCGCGTGCGTGTCATTGATCTGGGTCATCTCGATTACCGATCCGCCTGGGCTCAGCAGGAGCAGGTTCACGCCGACGTCGTCGCCGGCGCTAGCGAGGCGATCCTGCTCGTCGAGCACCCCCCGGTCATCACCTTCGGCCGCCGGGCAGCGGAGAGCGCGCGTCATCTCGTCGCGCCGGAAGCGCAGTTGCGGGCGATGCACGTCGACGTCGTCGAATCCGACCGCGGCGGGGATATCACCTTCCACGGCCCCGGCCAGGTCGTCGCGTATCCGATCGTCCGGCTGATCGACCATCGGCTGAGCGTGGGGGCGTACGTCAAGGCCCTTGAGCACGCGATCATCGACACGCTCGCGGCGTTCGACGTGCAGGGTGAGCTCGACCCGTCGGCCATCGGCGTGTGGACGCCCTCGGCGTGCGGGCCGGCGAAAGTGTGCGCCCTCGGCGTGCGGATCAAGCGCGGCGTCTCCCTGCACGGCGTGGCGCTGAACGTCAGCACCGACTTGCGGTACTTCGAGCTCATCGTCCCCTGCGGCCTTACCGGCCGGCCGGTGACGTCGCTGCGGCAGACGCTCGGCGACGCGGCGCCGACGCTCGAGCAAGTGAAGCCAGTCCTGGCGGCGAAGATCGCGGCGCGGCTTTCGTAGCCGCGACGCACGCGGCGCGACGACCAAGCATTGCCGCCGCCGGTGGTTTGCGCCATCATCCCCGCCTCGCATGGCCCAGCCGCTCGAATACGCCTCCGTCCGCACGCCCCGCATCGGCGGGGAAGCGGCGTACATTCTGCCGATGGCGACGTTCGTCGGCCTTACCGTCGTCGGCGGCAAGTGGCCGGAGCTGTACCCCGCGACGTACGTCGCCAAAACACTCGTCGTCGCCCTCCTGCTCTGGTGGCTCTGGCCGCGCTACACGCGCATCCGCTGGACGCACCTGCCGCTGGGCGTGCTCGTCGGCGTGGTCGGCCTCGTGCAGTGGGTCGGCATGGAAAAGCTGCTGATGAGCCAGCCGTGGCTGAGTTGGACCCGCATGACCGGCGACATCGCGGCGTCGGCGTTTCGGCCGTACGAGCACTTCGAATCCGCCGCGGCAATGTGGGGCTTCATCGCCCTCCGCTGGGCCGGGTCGTTCCTCGTCGTGCCGGTGATGGAAGAACTGTTCTGGCGCGACTACCTCTGGCGCACGCTCGCCAGCCCGAACGATTTCCGTTTGCAGGGCGTCGGCGAGTACGACCGCACCGCGTTCTGGGTCGTGCCTCTGGCGTTCGCCACCGTCCACGTGCAGTGGCTGACGGCGATCGTGTGGGCGTTGCTGATCGCCTGGCTGCTGTGGCGCACCCGCTCGCTCGGGGCATGCATCGTGGCGCACGCGGTAACGAACCTGCTACTGGGCGCCTACGTTCTGATCGCGTGGTACGGGTTCGGAAAAGACGAGTGGTTTTTCTGGTGAATGGGATGAGCCGGTCGTCGGGTCGTTCGTGGCATGGTCGCTTAAGCGACCATGCCGGTTCGTGCTTCCGACGTCCGAGGTCATTCGCGTTTTAACTACTCCAACGCGTTGCGCTGTCGCGTCGATCGGGCGATCGACTATCATTCCGGAATGTCCCCGCGCCGTCTTTACTGCGACAACGCCGCGACGAGTTTCCCCAAGCCGCCGGAGGTGGCGGCGGCGGTGATGCGGTACGCGCAGACGCTCGGGGCCAGCGCCGGACGCGGCGCGTACGCCGAGGCCGTCGAGACTGGCCGCGAGATCGCGCGGTGCCGCGAACTGCTCAGCGAACTTTTTCATGGCGAGGACGCGAACCATTTTGTCTTCACGCTCAATTGCAGTGACGCGCTGAACCTGGCGATCAAGGGGCTGATCGATCCCGCCCGCGGGCCGGCGCACGTCGTCTGCACGGCTACCGACCACAACAGCATCCTGCGGCCGATCCACGCGATGGCCGAGCGGGGGTGGGTGTCGATGGCGCTCGTGCCGGTCGACCCGGCGACGGGCCTGATCGATCCCGCCGACGTGCGCCGCGCGGTCCGGCCGGAGACGAAGCTCATCGCCATGACCCACGCCAGCAACGTCTCCGGCGCGGTGCAGCCGCTGCGGGCGATCGGGCGGATCGCCCGGGAATGCGCCGTGCCGTTCGTGGTCGACGCCGCCCAAAGCGCCGGCCACGTGCCGATCGACGTGCAGGCCGACTGCGTTGACCTGCTCGCGGCGCCGGGGCACAAGGCGCTGATGGGGCCGCTGGGCACGGGGTTTTTATACGTCCGCCCGGGGTTGGAAAAACACCTGCGCCCGCTGCGCGAAGGCGGGACGGGCTCGCAGAGCGAGTTGCCGATTCATCCGCTATCGATGCCGGATAAGTTCGAGTGCGGCAGCCACAACGCGCCGGGCCTGTTCGGCCTCGCCGCCGGCGTGGAGTGGGTGATCGGCCAAACCGTCGACGCCCTGCACGCGCGCCAGTGCGATCTCGCCGCGGCGTTCATCGACGGCGTGTCCTCGATCGAAGGGCTCACTTACTACGGCCCGCGCGGCGTGGCCGATCGCATCGGCGTCTTCAGCGTGCGCGTCGCGGGCATGGCCCCGGCCGATCTGGCAGCGGCGCTGGAGCGGGATTTCGGTATCCTCACCCGGCCGGG
>DASVSS010000025.1:0-3974 GCA_036387945.1 Tepidisphaeraceae bacterium
CATCGACCCGGAAAAATCACCCGCGCTGCGCACCATCAGCGAGCGGCATCGGCTCGTGATCGGTTTACCTAAGACGCCGCTGCTGCCGTGGTTAAACAAGTCCGCCCCGGCCGGTGCAATTGACGCGATGGCGATTGCCGAAGGCGTTGAGGCGGACAAAATCACCTCCGACACCGGCGAGCTGACGCGGCACTACAAGGACGGCTACTTCACCGTCAACGCCCCCGCGGCCCAGGCGGCGATGGGATGGATCGGCGGGAAGAAGCTCGACCTGGGCGACGTGACGCTCGACATCGACACGCCGAAGGCGGCCGTCAGCGTCGTATCCATGGACGGCCTGCCGTTGGCGACGTCGAAGCGCATGCTCCTGTCGTTCGCCGCCCAGAGCGTCATGATGGGCAAGCCGTCGGCGATCCGCACCGAGCCGGTGACGGGGAAGGTCACGCTTAAGAACGCCAACTTCCGCGTGCAAGCCCTCTCGCCGATCCTCCGCCCGCCCGCGGAAGTGCCGAGCGGGAACGGCGTAATTGAACTCGATCGACGCGTCTTCTCGCACTGGCTGATCATCACACGGGAGTAATGCCTGGTCCCCTCTCCCAGTACGCCGGGGGAGGGTCAGAATGGGGGCTTGGGCTTCAAGACGCAAAGTCGTTCGAAGGCCCGCTTCCCGCCCTCCCCCGTGAGTACACGGGGGAGGGGACCGGACTGGTCGCTCTACGCGCGAATCGTGATCCGCGATAACATCGCCGCATGGAATCCCGCCCCTTCGGAAACTCCGGCGTCGACGTCTCGGTCATCTCCCTCGGTTGCTGGATCTTCGGCGTCGACTGGTGGGGCCACCGCACGCAGGACGACTGCGATCAGCTCTGCAGTTTCAGCCTCGACCGCGGCGTCACGTTCTTTGACAACGGCGACGCCTACGGCAACGGCCGCGCCGAAGAACTGCTCGGCAACTGGATCAAGACCGCCGGCGTCGATCGCAGCAAGATCCAGATCGGCGGGAAGTTCGGCTACGATTTCTACTCCGACCCCGGCGTGCCCGGCAGTCACTCCGAGCGCAAGCAGGACTTCTCGCCCGCCTTCGTACGAAAGGCCCTCGAAGAATCGCTGCGCCGCCTGCAGACCGACTACATCGATCTGTACATGGCCCACAACATCAAGCTGCCGCAGTTCCGCGACGACTTGTGGCCGGAACTGGACAAGCTCATCGGCGAAGGCAAAATCCGTACCTGGGGCGTGTCGCTCGGGCCGGCGATCGGGTGGCGCGAGGAAGGGTTCCGCGCGATGATCGACCACGGCGCCAAGGCCGTGCAGACGGTTTTCAACCTGTTCGAGCAGCACCCCGGCCGCGAGTTCTGTGAAACGGCGATCAGCCAGAAGGCGGGGATTGTCGCCCGGGTGCACGACAACAGCAGCGTGCTCAAGGACGTGATCCGCCCGGACACCGTCATCGACAAGAACGACCACCGCAAGTTCCGCGACGCGAACTGGAAAATCTACGGCGCAAAAAAAGTCGACCTTATCCGCGATCTCGCGGGCGGCCTCGGCATGAACATCCACGAACTCGCCTGCAAGTGGCTCCTGCAGCAGCGCGGCCTGACCAGCATCACCGGCACGTTCCTGAACGAAAAGGAAGTGCAGGAGGCCGTCAACGCCGTAACCAGGCCGAACCTGTCCGGCGACCAGCTGCGCGAGCTGGCCGCCGCGTACGAATGCGATTGGAACCTGGGCGCCGATGCCCATGCGTGTAACCTTAAAAGCAGCGTCGATCCGGCCGGACAGGTGCGCAGTGAGTACGTCCCGCCGCCGGTGCTGATCGCTTAAATCGAAGGAGACGAATGGCGTGGAAACCGATCAAGCCGAAGCAAACCGGCCCCGGCCCGTTCGCGCGGGCACTGATCTCGCGCGGGGCGATGCTGGTCCTTGCGAGCGTCTTACTGTTCGTGTCTTACAAATGCTTCTCGACCGTCAGCCGCGCGAACGCGGAGAACACCGAGTGGCGCGAGGCGAACCCTGACGCGACGCGCGCGGAACTGCGCCGGGAGCGCCGGCTCAGCGGTGCGGGGCTGCCGCTGCTGATCGGCATCGGCACTGGCGGGCTCGGGGCGATTATCGTCGTCGCGGCGCTCGTGCCGTCGTCGCTGTTCGAGCGGTTCAACCGCCCGCCCGGCGACCCGCACGAACAGGCCGCAACCGTCCGGCGATTTTTCCGATGACGGCCGACGCCCCACGCACCGTCCGCTACGTCGTGCTCCACCATACCGGCTTCGGAGAACCGCATTTCGACTTGCTGATCGATGCCGAGGGCGCGGGACCGCTACTGTCGTGGCGGCTTTCACGCTGGCCCCTCGTGGGTGGGGACGCGGTGCCCGCGGCGGTGCACCGCCGGGAATATCTCGACTACGAAGGACCAGTCAGCCGCGGGCGAGGGGCCGTAGTGCAGGCCGCGGTGGGAACCGTCGAAATCGTTAGTCGAGATCAGGAAACGATCTGCGCAAGATTTCCGGGAACCGGGTGTACGGTCGAACTGAACTTACGATCTTGACGCGCTAACCCCGGCGTCGCCTCCCCTCCCGGGCGAACGGCGATCCCGATTTCAACCACCTAACCGGGCAGGATGAAGCCCGGAGTTCTCGAATCAGGCGCGCGCATAAAAAGGCGGTGAGGACCTCTCGGCTTCCTCACCGCCCAGGGAAGGAGGGCAGGTTAAATACGGACAGCAGATATACGCAGCACGGACGCCGCTGGTTCGTGGTTTCTTTCAGAGGGGCAAATTTTTTGGGCCCGGCCGTGGGCCGTGCGTTGCGAAGTCATTGGCCGGGCGGGAACATGGGCGGCATGAAGATCTCCGTCCAGCTATACACCCTCCGTGATCTCCTCGCCGTCGACATGCCCGCGGTGCTGAAAAAGCTCAAGGCCATCGGCTACCCCGCCGCCGAACTGGCCGGTTATGGCAACCTCAAGTCCGCGGCTGAAGTGCGGGAGGCGTTTGACGCCGCCGGCCTGGCGGTCAGTGGGTCACACGTCAGCATCGACCGGCTGAAGAACGACATCGACGGCGTCATCGCCGAGCAGAAAACGCTCGGCAACACCAACGTCGTGCTGGCCTGGCTGGACGCCGATCTTCGCAAAAACGCCGCCGACTGGCGCGGCCTCGCGGCGACGGCCAACGAAGCCGGCAGGCAGCTCAAGGCCGCGGGGCTGCGGTTTTTGTATCACAACCATGCGTTCGAGTTCGAGCAATTCGATGGCGGCCGGGCGTTCGACATCTTCTGGCAGCACACCGATCCGGAGCTGGTAAAGTCCGAGCTGGACGTCTATTGGGTCAAGCTCGCCGGGCTCGACCCCGTCGCGTACATGAAACAGCTGGGCACGCGGGTGAAGATCCTGCACCTCAAGGACATGGCCGCCGGCGAAGGAAACAAGTTCGCCCCGGTCGGGACCGGCACGATCGACTTCGCTGCCGTACTCAAAACGGCCAACGACCTTGGCGTCGAGTGGGGCGCGGTCGAGCAAGACAACTGCTACGGCGAAGACCCATTGAAAATCGTTGCGACGAGCTTTGAGAACTTGAGGAAGCTCGGCGCGATCTGAGGCCGTCTGCCGCTCCGGAGCCGCCGGCACCTAGAGGGGCGAAGGCTGGATGGGATTGGCCTCTGCGGTGTAACAGCGGTTCGCTGCCGCCAGAGAAGCAAACCCCTCGCCCGGTACTCCGGGAGAGGGTAGGGAGAGGGCCGGGCGGCTAGGCGATTGAAAGCGATGAGGCAGCCGCCCGCCCCCACCTAACCTCCCCCGCAGGGGAGGAACCGGAGAGAAGCGGCGTCGATCAGCTCGTGACTTTTTCGTCGAACGCGCCGAGATCGTTGATCCGCAGGTCCTGCGGCAGGCCGTGGCGGCGGGCCATCAGGTCTTCGATGCGGCGGCGCACGGGCTCGACCTTGATGCGGCGGGTGACGTCTGCGGCGAAGGCGTAC
>DASVSS010000026.1:0-10908 GCA_036387945.1 Tepidisphaeraceae bacterium
GCACAGCAGATCGGCCAACTCGCCGACATGGACCAGGCCCCGCGCACGGTCACGTTCAAGAGCCCCATGAGCGGGAACGTGACGATCAAGAACGTCGTCGAAGGCGCGTCCGTCAAGGCCGGCGATCAGGTGCTGCGGATCGTCGACCACGGCACGCTTTGGCTCGACGCCCGCGTGTACGAGCAGGACATGCCCTTCGTCCGCGTCGGCCAGAACGTGACCGCCACGATCGCGGCTAGGGCGGGCGGTTCGATCGACGGGAAGATCATCTTCGTCGCCCCGCAAATCGATCCGGCGACGCGCACCGCGACCGTTCGGATCGAAATTGCCAATTCGGAATTGAAACTTCGCCCGGGCATGTACGCCAACGCCGAGATCGTCAGCGAGTTGTCGCGCGACGCGGTGCTCGTCCCGCGCGAAGCGGTCATCGATACCGGCACGCGCACGGTCGCGTTCGTCGCGACGGGCAACGGGCGGTTCGAGCCTCGCGCATTACGGATCGGCGCGAGCGGCGCGGGCGGCGTCGTCGAGGTGCTCGGCGGCCTGGCCGCGGGTGAGACGGTCGTCACCAGCGGGCAATTCCTTCTCGATGCCGAGAGCCGGATGAAGGAGGCGATCCAGCGGCATCTGGATAAACAGCTCCTCGCCCCGGCCGAAGGCGGACCCACGATTGCCGCCGCCATGCCCGTCGCACCCGCCATGCCCGCTGCCGCCAGCACTACGCGGGCGGCGTTGGGCCAGACTTCGCCCGAGGCCGACGCGGTGTACGGCGCTTATCTCGCCGTGGCGCAGAACTTCGCCGCGGCGGAGCCGACGTCCGCCGCGTCCGCCGTCGCCGAGCCGCTCACCGCCGCCGCCCGGCGGTTGGCGGAGTCCGACGCAGGTAAAGCCCAAAGCCTCTCCAGCCGGCTGCTCGACGCGACGGCGAGGCTCCAAGCCTCTAAGCCCGAAACACAGGCCAAAGTCTTCAAGGACGTGAGCGACGCGGTGCTGGCAATGGTCGACGTGCTTCCTCCGTCGGATGCCCTCGGCGGGCAGCTCTTCGTCGCCCACTGCCCCATGGCGTTCGACACCGGCGCCGATTGGCTGCAGGCGAAAGAAGCGATCGCCAATCCGTACATGGCCGACATGCGCGCGTGCGGCGAGATCAAGCGCACGCTGCGCATCGCGTCGTCGAAGGCCCGCCCGTGACACGCGGGGTGATCAACCCACTTCCCCGATGAACGACTCCACGCAGCGAGTGAGGCTTTTTCGTGATTGCCAGGCTGATCGAATTCTCCGTCCGTAACCGTCTTCTTGTGCTGTTGATGACGGTCATGCTCATCGGCGCGAGCGTCTGGTCGGCGTTTCGCCTCAGCCTCGACGCGATCCCCGATTTGTCGGACGTGCAGGTGATCGTCGTTACCGACTTCCCCGGCCAGAGCCCGCAGGTGGTCGACGACCAGGTCACCTACCCGCTCACCACGGCCATGCTGTCTGTGCCCGGCGCGACGGTCGTGCGCGGCTACAGCATGTTCGAGCAGTCATTCGTCTATGTGCTGTTCGAGGACGGCACCGATCTGTACTGGGCCCGTTCGCGCGTGCTTGAGTACTTGAACTTCGCACGCGACCGCCTGCCCAAAGGCGTCGAGCCCAAGCTCGGCCCCGACGCGACCGGCGTCGGGTGGGTGTATCAGTACGTCCTTTATCCCGGTCACTACTCCCCGGATCACCCGAAGGGCTTGTGGCACGACGCGGGCGAGAACAAGTGGTTCGCCAGCTACTACGATGCCCCGCCCGAACGGCGGGCGAAACTGGTGCGCGTGCGCGCCTGGGAGAAGCCGGGCGTCGACCCGCTCACCGGCAAGGCGCTGCTGCCGGCCGGGCAGGATCTGGCGCAGCTGCGCAGCCTGCAGGACTGGTACCTGCGGTATCCGCTGACGGCCGTCGAAGGAGTGAGCGAAGTCGCGGCGATCGGCGGGTTCGTGAAGCAGTACCAGGTCGTGCTCGATCCGCAGAAGCTGCAGGCGTACGGCTTGTCACTGGCGTCGATCATGGGGGCGATCGAGCGATCGAATAACGACGTCGGCGGCAGCGTGATCGAGCTGGCCGAGAACGAGTACATGGTCCGCAGCCGCGGCTACCTCAAGGGGCTCGACGATCTCGGCCAGGTCGTCGTCGGCTTCGGCGGCGGCGCGGGCGGCGCGGCCCCCATGGGCGGCGACGAGCGCTCAACGGGTGCCGCCGGGCCGACGCGGGCGGCGCTTTCCCGCGGTGTTCCGATCCTGCTCAAGGACGTCGCCACGCTCGAGATCGGCGGCGAAATGCGCCGTGGCGTCGGCGAACTCGACGGCACGGGCGAAGCGGTCGGCGGTGTCGTCGTCGCCCGCGTCGGCGCCAATGCCTACCAGGTCATCAAAGACGCGAAGGCGAAAATCCACGACCTCGAAGACGGCCTGCCGCCGGGGGTGCTGGTCAAAACGACCTACGACCGCTCGGAACTCATTGACCGCTCGGTCAGCACGCTGCGCCGCACGCTCGTAGAAGAAATCATCGTCGTCGGGATCGTGTGCATCCTGTTCCTGCTCCACGCGCGCAGCGAGCTCGTGGCCGTGTTCGTCGTACCGGCGAGCGTGCTGGTGAGTCTGCTGGTGATGCACCTCATCGGCATCAACGCCAACATCATGAGCCTCGGCGGCATCGCCATCGCCATCGGCGTGGTGGTCGACTCGGCGATCATCATGGTCGAGAACGCACATAAACACCTCGACCGCGAAGAAGAACGCGTCCTCGCCGGCGGCGCGCCGCGCCCGCGCGGCGAGATCATCGTCGAAGCGGCGACCGAAGTCGGGCCGGCGCTGTTCTTCAGCCTGCTCATCATCACGGTGAGCTTTCTGCCCGTGTTCGTCCTCGGCGGCGAAAGCGGGCGGCTGTTTCGGCCGCTGGCGTTCACAAAGACGTTCGCCATGGCGGCGGCGGCGGTGCTGTCGGTCACGATCATCCCGGTGCTGATGTACTACTTCATCACCGCCCGGGTACTGCCGCGGCGCTGGGGCCGGGGCCGCAATTTTGCGATCACGATCGCCGCGATGCTCGTGCCGGCGGCGCTGTGGTTCTTCGTCTGCACCCGCTACCCCGTCCTCGCCCCGCTGCGGTGGTGGGTGTCGATCGGGTGGGCCGTGCTCGTGGGCATGCTGCTGATCCCGCAGAAGATCGTGCACGAAGACAAGAGCCCGATCAGCCGGCTCCTTCAATGGATCTACGAGCCTGTGTTCCATGCCGCGATGCGGCATCCGTACGCCGTGATCGCCGCGGCGGTGTTGGCGCTGGCATCGACGCTGTACCCGTACAGCCGGATCGGAACGGAGTTCATGCCGCCGCTGGACGAGGGCGACCTGCTTTACATGCCCACGACCGATCCGGGCATCAGCGTCGGCAAAAGCGCGGAGCTGCTGCAGCAGACCGACAAGCTCATCGCCACGTTCCCCGAAGTCGTGAGCGTGCACGGCAAGATCGGCCGCGCCGATACCGCTACCGATCCCGCGCCGCTGTCGATGATCGAGTCCGCCATCCGCCTCAGCACCGACGAATCGAAGTGGCGCACCCGGCCGGTGCGGTACTTCTTCAGCTCATGGCCGGCGTGGGTGAAGTGGCCGCTGACGAGCACCTTCTGGGGCGAGCAGCGGCGCATCACCACGGACGAACTGAAATTCGGCTGGACCGATCCCGACGGCACGCGACACCCGGGCCTGAACGACGTCGTTCAAATGCCCGGCGTGGCCAACGCCTGGCCGTTCCCGATCGAAAACCGGCTCAACATGCTCTCGACGGGGATCAAAACGCCCGTCGGGATCAAGGTGATGGGCCCGGACCTGGAAGTGCTCTCGGCCCTGGCCGAGCAGGCCGCCAGCGCCGTGCGCGCGTTGCCCGGCACGACCAGCGCTTATCCCGAGCGCTCCTTCGGCGGCAACTATCTCGATTTCGACATCGACCGCGCCGCCGCCGCCCGCTACGGGCTGACCACCGGCGACGTGCAGGACGTGATTCGCTCCGCGATCGGCGGGATGAACGTCACTACCACCGTCGAAGGCCTTGAGCGCTATCCGCTCAACGTACGCTACGCCCGCGAACTGCGCGACGACGTGCCGGCCCTGGAAAACGTACTGGTGGCCACGCCGACCGGGGCGCAGATCCCGCTCGGGCAACTGCTGGTGGAAAAAGACGGAAAGCGCATCCGCATCAACCCCGGCCCACCGATGATCCGCAGCGAGAATGCGCAGCGCACGGCGTGGGTGTTCGTCGACGTCGCCGGCCGCGACCTCGGCGGATACATCGCCGACGCGCGCCGCGCCGTTGCCGAGCAGGTGAAGCTCCCGCCGGGCTACACCGTTATTTTTTCCGGGCAGTTCGAGTACTGGGAAAAGGCCGTCCCCCGGCTCATCGCAGCCAGCGTCATCACCGTTGTGGCGATCGTGCTGCTGTTGTTCGTGGCAACACGAAGCTGGTTCCGCGTGGCGGTCATCATGCTGGCCGTGCCGTTCAGCCTGATCGGGGCGTTCTGGTTCCTGTGGCTGCTCGACTACAACCTCTCGCTCGCGGTGGTGATCGGGATGATCGCCCTGGCGGGCCTCGACGCCGAGACGGGGCAGGTGATGCTGCTTTATCTCGACACCACGTTCGACCGCTACAAAGCCGCCGGCCGGATGCGCAGCGAAGCGGATCTGTACGCCGCCGTCCACGAAGGGGCGGTCAAGCGCATCCGCCCCAAGACGATGACCGTCGCCGCGGCGTTCATCGGCCTCGTCCCGCTGCTCTGGGCCCACGGCAGCGGAGCCGACGTGATGCGCCGTCTGGCCGCCCCCCTCATCGGCGGCCTGGCGATCAGCTTCGTGATGGAGTTGGTGCTGTATCCGGTGATCTTCTACACCGCCAAGCGACGAGAAGTCCGACAGCTCGCCGACACGGCGCCGGCGGTGAGCGGCGAGTAGGTTCCGCCCCGCACAGGACCGAACCGCCTGCCCAGTGCCGATGCCGCCAATAAAAAAGAAGCCCGGACGAATCCAGGCTTCTTTTATGACCCCAAGGGGATTTGAACCCCTCATGGAATATCCGCTAGCCGCTCGCAGGCCTAGATCAGCCTGTATTTTAGCCAAATTTGATCCGATTTTCAATCGGCGATGATCTGGGAGTGATCCGGTTCCGGTCGAAACGTCAGCACGGTTCCGCGATCCGCGACAACATCAAGCCCGTGGGGGCTTCCCTTGCCAGGCTGGATGGACGTACACCGACTCGTCCGTGTGCCCGAGGTCTCCCCGCAAAAGCGTGTCCAACGCAGCCGTCACTCGACCAAATCCGATGAGAACAGAGCGGGGCCGTGCCCCCGGCCGAGCCAGCACGAATTCCATGAAGGAAATTCGCGGCGGCGTCGGAAGAGCAAAAAGGACGGATAGGTTGGAAAGCTAGACGTTCATCTGACAACAAATCAGCAGGCCCATATGGGCCACAGCACGCCCGCTCGCGCCGTTACTTTCCACCGGCTGCGACGGGCGTGTGTTGTTTCCATGCCGAAGTACAACAAACTGACGAACGACTTTGCGAAGTGGCTCATTGACTCGAAGCGCCCGCTGATCGACGTGTACGATTGGGCCGAGTGGAGCGACCGCGAACAACGTCCCATGCACGCCGCGACAAATGCGCGGCTCGAAATGTGGCACCGGAGGGAAGCCTTCCCGCCCCAGCGGATGACGCGCACGAACTTGCAGCACCAGACTACTGGGCAGCGGAAGCTCTACTACACGTCATGTAGGAAAAGCGGGTTTGCGCTCGTCTGCATCGACATTGACGCTCATAAGGGTGAGGCTGATGCCTTCGAGACCGCGTTGTTCGTTCAACGCCGCTATTTCCCCGGTGCGTACTTAGAGCCATCACGCAGGGGCTTCCACATCTATGTACTCGTCCGCGTTGGGCGCTGTCGTCGGTGGAAATTCAACCGCATGCTCGGATACCTTCAGGATAACCTTCGCGGAGTCCTGCTTGAGAACAACTACGATTCCACGGTAGAAGTACTAGGCGGCTTCACGATCGTAATGAAAGACGGCACTGTCGAACGTGCCAAACTATCCCCGATGCCGACACTTCTGAATGGCGAGTCGGACTTGAAGCTCCTGCACCAGATGCCCGTGTACTTCATCGACGCGATGTTCGCCGTCCGGTACGACTCGGAACTGGCTATCGACGTGCAGGCAGAGGACGGCGACGGTAATGATCGGCCGATTCGCGCCGATCGCAAAATGCCTGCACGTGACTCCCCCTGTGCATGGGAGAGAATGCAGTGGACCTGTTTCGACTTCACGGTCCAATTCCGCCGTCTTCCAGAAGTAGATGAACTGCTTGCATACTACGAACAGGTGTATGCCACAGACGCCGGTGACGATCGCCGTGCCCGCCGTGCGACGTACGCCCTCGGATACCGTTCCAAAACCTTCGACATTGCGAAGGCCACCGAGGGCGGGTTTGAACTCCACCGCGAACGCTTGCTGGCTGATGTTGATCGCCATTGCCAAGACCGTGCCTCGAACTACAGCGACGGAAAGATCACCAACGAGGACTTGGCCATAGGGTTGTACACGGTAATGCGTAACTCGTTCGGTATAGCCGAGGATGCTCGGTGGCAGTACTCATGCCCTGTGACGGCCATCTCGGGGATGTTTAAGACGCTGAAGGCCGAGAAGGTGACGAGCAGGGGCGGCGCGATGCCGAACAAGGTTGTCGCGATTAAGGCGATTTTGGAAAGGGCACGCCTGATCGAGTGTGTGGATTCCCGTTACATTTACGGCGACCACTGGGGCGTGGCCAAGAAATACACGGTCGGACCGGCTTGCTGGCGTTACGGCGAGTTCGTGCGATTCTCGCAAAACGTTAGTGTCGTGTACGTCGATGCGCTGAAAAGGCCCGCCTCCGCAGAGAGTAAAAGTCAATGAATTCGGTGAGTTAGCTGTTCTCCCACTCACGAACCTTAAGCATACTTCAGGCGCTACAGATAGGCTCTGCGGCCCCGTCGTCCCCTCCGGTTGGTGAACTAGCTTCAGGATGCGTGGTTCCTTGATTGCATTTCTGATGTGATGTACGTGTGGGGAGTATGTGACTATTCGTGCCACGGAGGCTTTTCCCTTGCCGGTTACCATCCTTCAGGGCATACAATTACCGATCATGGACCTCACGGACCTTCGGCACCTTCGGCAATTGAGCTATCCTCGCGATTCCGACCTCGACGTTAATGCGGTGACGGAACCGTCCGAGATGTTCGTCACCCATGTTCACGTTCGCGGTCACCAACCTGTCGAAGTCCATCTTCCCATCGAATGGGTAGCCTTAGACGCCACGAACAACGTCGCCTACTCCTCGGAGGCTCTGGCGGTACTAGACGACGTGAGGAAGCGGTTACTGATGGGGCCGCTGTAATTTGATGTCGCACCGAGGGGATCACCGGACTTTGGCCGAGTCAAGCCGCTGCCGCCGCCCACCACTTATTCGAGGCTGAGGCGAACTTCGTCGGGGTGACGGCATGGTATCGGGACCGCGACCGGAGAAGAATCTCTGGATCAGCGCGAAGAAGAAAACGTAGTATTACGCGAATTTGCCAATCCGCGGGTGCGTAGTCGGATTTCGTTCCCACGGCGGCGACGATCTCGTCGAATCCCAACGGGCGGTCCGCCGACCCCAATACGCTTACCACAAGGTCAAAAGTGGGCTTTCCCACACGAAGGGGCTGTGCAGTCGGACGGGATTCGGACAGGCTCGCCTGACTTCCCCGTCCTTCGACCGCGTATTTGGTGCCGTCCCCGGTTCGTCGGCGGGGGACTACGCGCGACCTCTGGGTCCGGTCATGTAGTAGGCGTCTGATCTCCGCAACGGCTGCGACATGTCGGGAGTCGGAGCGCTCAATCCCGCTGAGCAGGCGCTCGATCGTCGCCAGAGGGTTCTCGTCCGCCGTAGCCATTCCGTTGCCTCAAACGCATCATCGGCCAGATCGCCTCCCACGCATAATTTACGATATTTATAATTTTCGTTGATAAGCGTGGCGTCAGTTGCTACCGTGGAGTCATGAATTCCGAACAACAGACGGGGCAAAAGTGGGTGATCGACCTACTGGACGATGGTGAACATCATGGTGACGGTCGGCGAGATGTCCGTGTGCTGCTGACTCACTCGGCATCGCATCGCGGCTTAGGTGGGACTGCTGTGTACTACGGGGGCGAGCAGGACGCGGTAACCGAGGATGTCGATCGGGACGACCTACTGCTTCCTAGACACACCTCCCACCGTCTAATTGCGAAAGTCTGCCGTTGCTACATGACCAGTGTCGGGGCGTATGGCGACTGCGGGCTGACGACCTTCGTGGACCTCCACGAACTGGTTGGTCGCCTGTACGCGGATGAAAATGAAGCCGACTCATTGATCGCCCTGATCGAGACAACGATCCGCACCTTTTCCACCACAGATATTTGAGGAGACCTACATGGACATTGACGGGAATCAAGTCGAGGACGCCCTACTGGATACGCACCTCGGGTCGGATGAAGCGCCTGCTTCTGTCGAAGTCGAAGTAGAAGCCGAAATCAGAAATATCCTGCCTGTGGCGTTTCAGGTGTGTTCACCGGAAACGGCTTCATGGGTAGTACGGCGCATCACCAACGCCCGAAACTATGCCAAGAAGGTCAAGCTCTGGGCCGAACTGGAATGCCGACGCGCCCAACATGAAGAGCAACGGCTGCTGTTTCTGTTCGGCGGGCAGCTTCGTGATTGGACGCAAGCGGAAGTCCAACGAGTTAAGTCACGTCGCCGGAGTATAGGCCTACCCGGTGGAACCGTGGGCTTCAGGACGGTCCCCTCCCGACTCGTCATCCACGACGAAGCCTTGGTACTACGTTGGGCCAGAACGGCGTGCCCGAAGGCGATTGTTGTCACGGAGAACCACAACACCCGCTCCCAAGTCCGCCGAGGGCGGATCGCCGAGCCGAGGGGCGGCTTGTCGGGCGTGTACCAGATCAACTCCTCGATCTCGAACCAGCCCGCCTCACGGATCGCCAGCCGAGTCTTCAGGACGTAATCGGAGATCACGCCGTTGCGGACGTGTTCCCTGATGTTGATCATGACGCTGGCGTCCGAGGTGAGCTTGGACTTCAAGGCTTCCATCCACGCCACGGCCCACGAGGGGTAGCGGGCCTCGGGCACGCCCCCGTAGAGACCTTTACGCTGCAAGGCGTAGGGCGGGGACGTGACGACGAGGTTCACCGAGGCGTCAGGAAGGGTGGGCAGGACTTTGAGGATATCACCGAAAAGGATGCTGTTCATCTACAGCCAACCGCCGGGGGGGGAGGGGGGCTGGTAAAATTTGCTGACCGGCCGAATGTAGGATCGGTAAAACGAAGTCGCCCGCTTCGTTGAACAAGCCGTTATGGATGATCCGTAGCTGGGTAACTCAATTGGTTCGTTCGATGACAAAGGCAACAATCCATCGATGTGCATCTTTCTGATGACAGCGGCGGCTTCGGTTGCATCGCATGAACGTGTTCCCTTAGAGTGGGGAGTAATCCCGAATACTGCCGAAAGGGGGCAACGATGGCTGGAAACGTCCGCATCAAGCTGAAAAAGGGAACGAGTGAGATCGAGGTCGAGGGGCTGCGTGAAGACGTGGACGCATTGCTCGAACAGTGGTGGAAACACCCAACTTCACCGGAAATACACGGCGAGGAAGAGGGCGATGACGAAGGAACCGGCGGCACCCCGATCAAGACGACGGTGAAAAAGTCCCGCCGCCCGCCGAGGCGGACCTCCGACCGAGAAGACTCGGCTGCCTCCGGCTCACCGGACTTCGATCCAGTCGCGCTAGCAAACTCCCTGAAAGAGCGAGAAGACTTCCACGAGATCGAAAGCAAGGTGTTACACCAAGACGACCTGTGGAATCGTGTGATGTTGATACTGTGGGCGAGCGACTCGGGACTCACTTCCGGTGACATCTTCCGCACGCTCCACCATCACCTCGACACGAAAACCACATTGTCCAGCGTGTCCAAGTGTCTGAAACGGAATGCGAGCAAGGTCACCCATTCCGACGCACGTAAAGCCGGTGGGACCATTGTAAAGTATAAATTGACCGGGCGGGCTAGGAGCGATTTCGAGAAATGGCTTCTGAAGGGCACGGCCCCGGCCCCGGCCGATGGCGCGCCCTCCGACTACTAGTGCGGTTGCCATCTCGGATGACGGCAAATGACAGCACTAAAATCGTTCTGCGACACGATCCACATCGAGACGATCAAGACGAACGCTGAGCAGGCGGCGCATCTAATCTACTACGTTCACCGGACCACGGGAGCAACCGCCGTTTCGTTCGCAGAGCTATTTGAAATGTTCGATGGGGCCGGTTTATCCCGACCGAACGTCTCGCGGCTGCGCAAAGGTCTCAGCAAAAGCCGGTTGGTTCAGCGAGGCAAGGCCGAGGACACTTACCGCCTCTCCCGCTTGGGCGAACAAGCGTTGACTAAAGCATGCGGTGGGTACTTTGACGCACTGAAACCGGTCAAAGTCGAAGAGCGTGCCGATCTAACTAAATCACCGCTGCTCGGCACCGCCGACATCGAAGACGCGAGGAAGATGGCCAAGCTGTACGTCATCACGCATTGCTATGAGAACTCGGTGCGGAAAATGATTGAGAAAGTTCTCTTGGCAAAGCATGGGGCCGACTGGTGGGATAAGTCCGCCAACAGCGGGATGAAAAGCAAGCTGAAGGACCGCAAGGCCAAGGAAGCTCGCAGCAAGTGGATCACTCCACGCGGGAGTTCCGAACTTTTCTACATGGATTGGGGCGACCTACTCGCTCTGATCCGCCAACACGAGGCTGACTTCAAGCAATTGTTACCCCATTACAAG
>DASVSS010000027.1:0-3731 GCA_036387945.1 Tepidisphaeraceae bacterium
AGACGGCGGCGAATGGGTAGGGGGAAGGAGTTAGGAATTAGTGGTTAGAAGTTAGTGTTTACGCGTGAGCCGTTTTCTCTAACTCCTAACCACTAATTCCTAACTCCTTCCCTTAAGCGCCATTAACGCCGAGCCGCTCCACGATCTCCGTCGTCGCCCGGCTCTTGTTCAGCGTATAAAAGTGCAGCCCCGCGACGTCGTGGAAGAGCAGGTCGCGGCACTGGTTGGTGGCGTAGTCGATGCCGGCCTTGTAGACCGCGGCCTCGTCGCCTTCGACGCGCTCGAGCTTCTGCAGCAGGGGCATGGGGATTTTCGCGCCGCACATCGTCACGAACCGCTTGATCTGCGCCACGTTCGAGATCGGCATGATGCCGGCGATGATCGGCACCTTGATGCCGTGCCGCGAGCAGGCGTCGCGGAAACGGTGGAACTCGGCGTTGTCGAAAAACAACTGCGTGACGATCGCCTGCGCACCGGCGTCGACCTTGGCCTTGAGATGCTCGAGATCGCGCTCGCGGTTGAGGCACTGGGGGTGGCCTTCGGGGAAACCGGCGCAAGCGACGAAGAAGTCGCCCCGCTGGCGGGTGAACGCGACAAGATCGGTCGCATAATCGAACCCGCCGGGCGTCGTCGTCCACTGCCCGCCGCTGGGCGGGTCGCCCCGCAACGCGAGCACGTTCTGCACGCCGGCAGCCCACAATTGGTCGAGGATCTGGCCGATCTCGTCGCGCGTATGGCCGACGCAGGTGAGGTGCGCCAGAGTGTTGAACCCGATCTCGTTCTGGATCTTGCCGGCCAGTTCGAGTGTCTTCGCCCGCGTACTGCCGCCGGCCCCGTAAGTCACGCTGACGTAGCTGGGCTTGAGGCGCTTGAGCTCTTCGATTGTCTGGTACAGCGCGGTAAACCCCGCGTCGGTCTTAGGCGGAAAGAACTCGAATGAAATCGTGGGCTTGCCGTGCCCGATGAGCTGATCCAACCGCATGCGCACCTCTTCTTCAGCGCATTGTATCGACCGCGCCGGGGCATTCAATCCATAAATCCGGATGAACGGATTAAATGAATGGGGAGCACGTTCCTGACGGGGCGGACCCTCCCGTTGTGAGTCGCTCGCGATCGAATTCGCATCACTGCGCCCCGGGATCGACGTCCCTGCGATCAGTTCTCACGTTCAATTCCCGGATGACGTCTGTCCCGCCGCGGGCCGCGATCCATAGTGTCTTGGCGTTCACGTCCGTAAGGGTGATGTGATCAATCGCGTCGCTCGTGCGAATCGCGAGTTCGCCGAAGACCGTGACGTCTTCGAGCGTAACGTTTGCCGGGCCGCCGGCGTCGGTGACGCTTACGGCCCGCTGGTGCGTCTGCGACAGGTGGAACCGGTCACGACCACCGCCAAGTCGCACGCTCGTGACCGCCCCGGGTGCCGACACCCGCACGCGGTCGTCGCCCCCGCCGCTGTTGATGCCGATCACCAGCAGCCCGCGGCCGATGTGGATGGTGTCCGCCCCGCCGCCGGTGGATACGTCGATCGCGCTAGCGCCGCCGATGTCGTCGTAGTCGTACGTGAACGCCTGCGGCGCGTCGTCGAGTGCCACGCGGATCGAACTGAAACTGCTGCGGAGGCCAAACAGCGCCGTTCGCGTCGGCTTGCGGATCCCATTGACGTAGAGGGCGGCGTCGGTCTGCAGGACGGTGCCGAGCGTTTCCTCGAACGACCCGTATCGCACGCCCATGTTCAGCGTCAGGGGGCCAGTGCCGTTGATGTCGAGTGTCGAGCCGCGGAGGGTGACATCGAGCCGGCCTTTGGGCGGCGGACGGAGCGTCGGGTTGTCGGCGACAACGTTCGCGCCTGTGCCGGCGTTGACGGCGTGTTTCTTGCTCGACGGCTGCAAATAATCGGCCAGGCGGACCGCGTCGTCCCCGGCGCGGGCGGCGATGGCAAGATCGCCGTTGACGTTGCCGCCGGTGAGCGTGATCACGTCGGCAGAGTTGCCGGTCGAGATCGTCAGGTCGTTGAAATTCGCGCCCGTGGAGTTGAAACGCGTCGGGCCAGTGCGGTCGACGAGCGTAAGCGATCCGGCGTCAACTCCCTCCCCGAACGTGAAGCGATCGCGCCCCGCCCCGCCGAGCAGCGTGAAACTGCCCAAAGCGTACTTGCCGATCATCGTGAAGCGGTCGTCGCCGGCGCCGAACTCGATCGACGGGTCTACAAAGGAGGTGTCGAGCCATTCGACACGGTCGTCACCATCGCCGAGTGTGACGCGCAGGCGGTTAAAGTTGCCGCGTGCCAGCGAGAGCAGGTCGTCGCCGCCGCCGAGGTGGATGTCGATCCGTTTCACTGCGCCAAAATACAGCCGCTCGGTCGCAGGCTTGCCGTCAACGAAAAGGCCATCGGCGTACAGGTACGGGCGCGAGCCGTCTTTGTTGAACGTCGAGAGCGAGACGACGTTCGCCGCCGCGTCGCCGCGGACGATAAGTTTGTCGCCGTCGATCACCGCGTTGACTTGGCCGGCGAGAAGAAGGCGCGGTTCGATCGGTTCGAGGTGCATGGTCGCTTCCCACGGTACCACGCCACCGGGAGGATTACCGATTCCTCCCCTGGGGAGGTTAGGTGGGGCAGCCCCCGCCATGCAATAACGGGATGATGCTGCCAGAGAAGCAGACCCCTCGCCCGGTATGCCGGGAGAGGGTAGGAAGAGGGCCGGGGCGTAAAGGCGCTTCGTTGCGATGAGGCGTCCGCGATCGCCTGCCCCGCCCTTCCCGACTACGGGGAGAGCTGCGCCGACCGCGCTTTTGCAGGAGCGAAAACAAACCCGCCCGCCGGCTTGCGCCGGCGGGCGGGGAGTCTCACACTTGCGCTGATCGGCCGGAAAATCCTGGCCGGCGGATTAGTATACGAACGAGATGCCGATTTTGCCCCAGAACACGTCGTTGCTGTCGTTGTTGGCGGCTTCGGCACTGTCGGCGATGAGGTACTGGTAGTACCCGCCGGCGTTGACGCTCCACACGCCGTATTCCTCGGGGATCGGGAGCGGGATGCTCGTGGTCACGCCGACCTGGAGATAGCCGAGGGTTTCGTTGTCGCCGTCACTGTCGGTGTAGAAGTCGTCCCACCCGCCGGCGAGCATAATCGGGAAGGTCAGCGGCAGGCTGAACTGGCCGAGGTCGAACGTGTAGCCGGGGGCGATGCCGACTTCCCAGTAGCCGTTTTCCTCACCGCCGGCGTCGTCGATTTCGTAGTAGGCGGCGATGTACGGCTTGAGCGCCAAACCTTCGGCCCAGCTGCCCAGGCCGGTGTAGGCGCCGGTGTCGTCGAAGCTGAGGGTGGCGCCGACTTCCTGGATCGTTTCGAACGCCCCGTTGGGGTATTGGTACAGCGTGTAGATCGGCGTGAAGATGAACTTGCCGACGGTGATCGGCACCTGGCCGTAGATGTCGTTCTCGTACCACGCGCCGGCGCCGTCGCCGTCGGAAAGGGTGTTCTCGCTGTGGAAGCTGTTCCAGGTGCTGAGCGTGAGGCCGACGCTGAAGTCGTCGAACGCCATCGGCTTGGTGGCGATGCTGAACGCCGGCTGGAGGATGAGGCCTTCGTTCTCCTGCAGGTACCCGCGGAAGTAGTAGTTGCTGGCCACGTCCACGCTGCCGGTAAACGTCAGGCCGCCGGTGTTGGGCTTCTCGGCCATTGCGAACGTCGGGGCGGCCAGGGCGGCGGCGAGCGCCATCCGGGGCCCGAG
>DASVSS010000028.1:0-22852 GCA_036387945.1 Tepidisphaeraceae bacterium
GCGACTTCAGTCGGGTCGGCGGACACCGCGTCCCGGAAGACCCGTCCCGCACCGTCATAGAACGTCTTGTTGATCAGACCGCTGGCGTTCTGGCTCTTGATCTGATTGCCGCGGGCGTCGTACCAGAACTTGGTCGACAGGCTGTCGCTGATCGTACCCGGCAAAGCGGCGGTGGCCGGATCCACCTCATGGACGGTGGACTGGTAGAGCTGGCCACGCTCGTCGTAAGCCGACTCGGACTTGCCTCGAAGCTCACCGGTATCGATCACGAAATCGCTGTCCGCGTCGGCGTAAGTCTCGGCGACCGTCTGCCGGCCCAGATTGTCGAGCGTGTATTTGCCGGCAACGTTGTCGGCCCCGCGCATGCCGATCATGCGGTCACGGAAGTCGTACTGATACTGCGTAACGTAGCTCGTCGAGCCGTCGGCCCATTGCTTGCTCTCGGTTAGATTGCCATCGCCGACGCTGCCGTTGTCGTAGGTGCTCTCCGACACCTTCACCATGTTGTTGCCGCCCGAGCCGCCGTTGGAGGGGTCGGTCTGCGTCCAGCCGGCGTTGTTCGTGCCCTTCCAGACGCTGGCAGCCCGGCCAAGGCCGTCATAGACCGTGTGCGTCCATGTGCCGTCGGGGGCCTTCACCCGCGCCTGCCGGCCGCGCCAGTCGTAGCCAAGCTCCGTGCGCAGATAATCGGTTCCTGCGGTGCCGATGGTGACATTGGTGGAGTAGCTCAAGCCCCCCGATGTGTACACGTCGCGGTAGACGACCTGCCCCGAGGCATTGAGCACGTCGCGCGTCAACGACTGCAAATTGCCGATGCTCTCGCCGCCGGTCGGAACGTAGCTGCCGGACGACCCGCTGACCGCCGGCGTGGCCGACATCGTGAAGCGTTCGCCGTACCCCCGCGAGCGGTCCTCGCGGCGGACCTCGATCGGGCCAGTCGTCGTGCCGGTCGTGGCGTTCCAGCCGCGGTACGTGCGCACCTCGTGCGACACGTCGTTGTACACGGTGTAATTGACGTTGCCGTTGGGGTCGACGAGTTTGGTCGTGCGGCCCTTGTCGTCAACGAGCATCGTGGTGATCAGGTGCAGGCCGCCGCCGGTCGGCGTCGTCCAGCCGCTCGGCAGGTTCGCAAAGTCGCTCGTCTGGGTCGTCTTGACGTCAACGATCTGCTTGAGCAGCCCGCCCGTCGTCAGGTCATAGGCGTTGTAGATGAGGAAGCCCGCCTCGTCCTTGCTCCAGACGACGCGGCCGTGGGTGTCGTAGAAGTGGACCGAACTGGTCGCGCTGTTCGAGCCGTTCTGGGCCGTCGTCACGACGGGGTCGGTCGTGGTCTTGGTAGCGGCTTGTAAGCTGTCGGTGTACCACGTGTAGGCGTACGTCGTCGTCTGGGCACCGGTGCCGTCGGCGTTGCGGTACTGGGTCTCGCTGGCAACGGGGTAAACGAACTGATCCGCCGCGCCGCCGGTGAGGGTATCGTCGGCGTCGTCCGTATCGTCGTCGTGGCCGATGTACGTCGTGCTGCCGAGCAAGACCGCCGTGCCCGTTTCGCCCTGCTTGACCTTGCGGTACTGCTCGTACCCTGCGACGCCGCCGGCCGCGGTTTCAGTGGCCGAAGTCGAGCCGTAGTAATCGGTAACGTTGATCTGGCCTGCGGCATCATGCAAATACTGATAGTTGCCGCTGACGCTATGCAGGAGATCGGCGTACGCCTCGATCGTCGTGAAGCTACTCGGTAACGCGACGGCCGACGGACTCGCCGTCATGACTTCGCGGCCGTCGGCATCGAAGACGTGGAACGTGCCCCACTTGGCGTTGGTGGCGGTGTTGACGAACACCGAGAGCATCACTTGGCCGTCGGCGTTGTAGTAGCTGACGTTCTGATTACCATCGGGCAGGGTCTCGATGACCTTGTCAGTCCAACTGTTCACACCCGCGGCGTGGGCACTGCTCTCGTACACGTACGTGTACGAACCCTGGCCGCCGGTGCACGCCGAGCAGCCATCACCTTGAACCGTACGGAGGGCGACGCGCTTGCTATCGTCGTACTCAAAGTACATGTCCGCGTACGCCGCGACCTGCGTGTCGGTCAGTTGGTCTATCGTGCTACTAGGGTGGGCCGCGAGAAGCTGCCTATACGACTTGTCGCTTAGGCTGTACTTCAATGCCCCAGCATAACCTTCTTCGTCCAAGTCGTCCGCGTAATAGCGGTAGTACGCGGTCTCCTTCGCGTTACCGCTGGCGTCGGCGATGACCGCCGTGCGAATCTGGCGGGCCGTCCCATTGGCGGTTGTGCCGTCGTGGTAGGTGTAGCTGAGGGTTTCGACCGTCTGATACGTGCCGCCGACGTCTTTACGGCGGGTCACGGTGTTGAGCATCCCGGCGTTAACGCCGGAGCCGAAATATGAGTAGAGCCAGGACTCACCGTCCGTGGCCGAGACGATTTCGGTGGTACGCCCGTTGGAATCAGTAGACACGACCGTCCGTTTGCTCTCACCGCTAGCGGTGACGTACGCCTCGGCTTTGGCAATTAACCCCGCGTCGGTATCGTCGAACGAGGCGTCGAAAATGATCGATTCGCCGGACGCATCGGTGTAGACGAATTGCCCGCCTGATTGACGCAATGATGCCGTCCCGCCATACCTCTCGACGTACCGATTTTCCGTTGCGTTGTAGTCGAAATATGCGTAGCCGCTCGTGCCAAGGTTGACGGTATAAGACGTCGTGCTCAACTGCGCAATGTATCCCTGCCCGGAATCGATGCCCACGGCCGCCCCGATCGCCTGTCCTTCGGACAAGCCGCCCCCGCCAGATCTCAGGGAAAGCGGGCCGCCGCCCCCGCCACCCCCGCCGCTCGGGTTGCCGTTCGGCCTTACCAAGCCACTGCAGTCTCCCGGAAGACAAGGAATCGTGACCTCAAAACTCACCCACGTCGACATGCCGGCGGCATTCTTGGATCTGACTTCGTATGTGTAAGTCATGCCCGGCACCCAACCCGTTTTGCCGTTCACGGTCGGCGGCGGGTCGGCGAGGTACGGCTTGTCGGCGGCCGGACCCTCGAGCGTTTTCCAATCACCACCCTTCGCCTGTCGCCGCACTTCAAACGACGTCTCGTTGTTGGGCGCGTTGTCCCATAGAACGTTGATGTCTCCCTTTTCCCGAGTCCCATTCAGGGTCGCCGTCAAGTTGACCGGTGGCAAAGGCGCGGCGTTCGCCCCACTATTGGATGCAAAATTCGAATAGGGTCCGAGGAATGGAAGGTTGCCATAGGTTAAGAAAAACTTGCTGCCCGCGGGGCCTCCAGCCACGGTCATCGCCCCCGAACTCGGGCCTCCGGTTTGAGAGACGATTTCATTCGCCGGGACTTGGACGAGTGTTTCGCCGGAAGTTCCTTCGATACGCCACAATGTGTGATGCGTTACCGCGTATTGCAGGTAGCTTGATTCACTCCACGTCCAAGACAGATTGGTAAGGCCCGGAGCACCGGCACTTGACGTTAATTTCGGCGCGCTGCCCGGGGGGGCCAGACCCGACAATTCGAAGCTTTTCGGCGCAGACAGCGGCGAATAGTTACTTCCCGACCACACTCCCATTTGCAGGCCGTAAGACCCGTCGTAACCGCCGACCGATAGGGTAACGTGGTAGTTCCCGTTGGCGTCCCGTGTCGCCGTCGGTGGCGAACCCATACTCGCCTGCCCGAGGACGCGATAAGTATCCGATTTCCGAGTCGCCACCCAGCCGTAATCAGTGGTTGATGAATCGGTCAGGTCACTGGAACTGAAGACTACGTCGACTTCCCTTGAATTGGTGCTACTGCCGCTCTGCGGCGTGACGCTGATGATCGTCGGCGGATCAAGCTGGAAGCCGGACGCGGTCGAGGCGGTCTTGGCCGACGCGTCTTCGTATTCGACCTTTCCGTCGACGACAGTGCGGACGCGAAACTCGTAGTTCGTATCTGGCCGGAGACCGTCCTTTGTCAAGGTGTGACTTCCGGTGGCGGTGCTTAACGAGTCGCTGGTAACCTTGAAGTTCTCGTCCCCTGGCCCGTGTATCTCCAGCTGGAGAGACGTGCCGCTGCTGTACGAATAGATCAGGTTGATCGTGTCAGAATCGACGACCGACGCAGATAGGGCAAACAGTTGCCGATGTTCCAGCGTTTCCAAGACCGCAGCAGAAGCAAGGCGTAGTGCGCGAAATGTCTGTATGGACCGGCAGCGACGAAACATAAACGCCTCCTTGCGCCTTGTGTTGATTCTTACGAGAAATGATAACTGCTCGTGTTCCGCCCCAAATTGCTGACCACCCATATCCGCGCTTCATTGCTTCATTCAAAATTTTTGGGTAGCAAGGCAACGTAGTGGGATTAGACAAATGCGGACCGTGCACGTCAAGTCAAAACAAAACAAATTTGAGTAGAATCGGAGCTTATCGCTAAGAGTTCCATCGATAGGAATAGATGTCTGCCGGGCCTTTCTGACGGATCGCAGCCGCCCCTGGTCCCACACAATGCGACGAGAAAGTCGTGCCCCCCCGTCCCGTGCAAAAGTGCGATGAGCGTTCCTTAGATGTAGCGATCTTTTTCCTGGGTGTTCAGAACGTATGTTAGCAATCATGGCGCAAAAGTTGCTTCACAAACTGGGCAATTGCGCGTTGAACACGCTCACGATCGCTTCGCTCGCGCTGTGTGCATTTGCCATCGTGCTGTGGGCGGCCGGCTGCCATGGACTATTGACCGATTTGCCCACGCAAGAGGTCGCCGTCGCCCGCGTCACAGCAGCAGTTGATCGACACCGCCAGCTCTTTAGCGTCGGCGTAGTAACGCCCCCGTCCTCCGTTCGCGGTTTCGCAAAGGGGAACGATGAATTTCGCTTTCTTCACTATCCGTCCTACGTCGACGTCGGCGGCAGATTTCAATTGGTCGGGATGTGCAGCGCTTTAGAAGCTCCGTTGTGGTCGGTGGTGCTGGTGGCCTCGGTACTGCCCCTAATTTGCTTGATTTCGATGGCGCGGAGACGACCTGAGGGCCGGTTGGGAATGTGCCCCGCCTGTCATTACGACCTGCGTGCCACATCCGACAGGTGCCCCGAATGTGGCCGTGCCGAATCGGCGGCCTCCTGATGCGTTGCCGCCGAGTTAAATGGCCACGGCTCTGTCGCTCGTGCGGCGCGGTAGTGGCGACGTGATGGGGGTGATGACGTTCCGATTTCGGGTGAGGCATTCAATTCTTCTATTGCCGTCCATGCCGAAGTAACGAGTAGCCTAACTGAATCAGGTGTCACTTACGCCCAAGACCGAACGCGCTTTAACTCACACCGCAAATTGGCGATTGCGCGGGTCATCAACGAAGGAGAATGCGAGACATAGCCTCAATCAAACGCCGTCACCAATCCGATCAGTCCCGAAAACGGTTATGTACACGCACAGGCCTTGTCAGCGTATCGATGCAGCGCGGACACCGTGTCCATTCCAGAGCTATATGCCTCCGACTCAAGGACACGGGCCGCGTGATAGGCCGCGGTAATTGTCCACCGAACAGCCTGTTGGTAGGTCCTTGGAAGGGTGTATGCAAGCCCACTTGCCGGATCAGGCACCGCTCCCTCGTATGTAATTGCGCCACCGGCTCCGTACGCGTGCCCTATTGCCCGAATGCGTAAAATTGGACACCGTGTCCAGTTTGATAACGTAGTTTTGAAGTCTGTTCGTGCCGATCTGCGACGAGCGGTGTGTCACCAGCCGTCGCGTCACCTACCCGAAGCAATGGCCGCCACTGTGGAAATCTCTTGCCGATGCCGCGCCAGCGATTTTGAGTACGACGACTGCGCTGCGTGCGTCGTGGTCTGTAAGGCGTGCGGCAATAACGGCTGCTACAACTCATAGCGCCGCGACACCGCCCGCATCCCGCATGCTTGCGGAAAACACCGACGAGCGATCTCGCCAGCTCTGGTCGATCATCCACCTGTGCTCTGCGACTTGCGACTGCGGCGCCCAGAGCGAGTACGCCTTGTTGCACGAGATCGACCAGCAACTGCCCCTTGGCGAGTGTCGCAAGCATTAAAGAGCAATGCTCGCGGCGATGCCGGCCGCCTTACCTCCCGCGGGGCGTATTTTCACCGGCACGGCGGCATGGCACACCACACATTCAATCGCCGTCTCGGTAAGCCGGTGATGACGCTCACGGACGCACGGGAGATGTAGCTGCATCAATCGGGCTGGCGCACCCGGGGTGAGCCACATCGTATGCCCCATTGCGTTAGGATGCCTCAGGATCGATCGAAAGCGCTCGTTCGACACAGTTGGCCCCCGCCGCTGATCTTCGACCGCCATAGTCGGACTGTCGGCGAAGCAATGGATTGAATCGGGGCCGGTGCTCTGGTATATCATCGGCGACGCCACGAATGTCGTCCCGCGTCAGACCCGCATCAGGCCGTTTCCATGCCGGAGTACCTCATATGAATAAGGTTCGCACTGCGCCCCTCGCCGAAAGACTCGAAGGTCGACAGCTCTTTGCCAACCTCGGCGGTTTCGAATGGACTGTGTCGGGCAGCACTCTCCGAGTGACCGGAACGTCGCGGGATGACGACATCGTGCTGTACTACGATGGCGCGGACCATTACCTGAAGGTCAAGAACTCCGCCCTTCCGCACCAGCTGACCCAGAAGGTCACGGGGACGATCGGAAGCTACTACGTCGACGGGGCCGGCGGCACGGCCGACAAGCTGACGATCGACAAGCTGCGGGGCTATCCGACCGGCGCGAACATCGAGAAAGTCGCCGTCATCGCCAAGCCTTTGCCCGCTGGCAGCACGCCGTCGGACCTCTCACCTCAACTCGGGTCGATGACCGACACGCAGATCCGCGCCCATAAGAGGATCAAGTTCCCGGACAGCCCCGACGACACATGGTTCTTCGGGGACTCGTTCGCCGAGCTGTTCCGGACCAACAGTGAGGGGCGCGAAAACGGCCAGGACATCTGGTTTAACGGGGTCAACGGGGCTAACGAATGGGAAACGCACTCCATCAACCTGGGCGTCTCCGGGCAGACTACCCAGCAGATGCTGCGGCGGATCGCGGACTCGGGGTACTTCAATGACATCGGCACGCAGCCGGATCAGATCGTGGTCATGGCCGGCACGAACAACCTCTACCCTGTCAAGACGGGCCTGCCCAACAGCGGAACGGATCAGCAGATCGCGGATGGGATCGAATCCGTCGTGAACGCGCTTCGCGAGAAGCTCAAGGTGAAGTACTCGGCTACCCTCAGCCGGACAAAGTTCGTCGTCCTGGGCCTCACGCCCCAGCTGACCCTCGGGGTCAACGCGCGGGCATCGGAGATCAATTACAAGCTGGAACAGAAGTCGTTGAACTTAGGAAGATTCGAGCTCGCGAACATCTACGACACGGTCACGCCCGTTGGGAACATCGGCCGGAAGGACCCATACTTCGCCGATGAACTCCACTTGAACAAGTTGGGCTACATCGAGGTGCACGAGGAAATTTTGCGCGTGCTGAACTCGTGACGGAGTCAGCTTCTGTGAAGCCCGCGCGATCATCCTAGGAACCGCTCCGATCTCCCCGCCGGTATCCCGCCCGCGCGCCGTCATGGCCGCGGGCGGTTTTATGTACACCAGTCGGCAGGGCGCGAGCATGTAACGTCGGCAAGCAATATGAAATTTTTCTTGATCGGATAATGCGCCTTGCTACCGTTGTCCCCGCCGACAGCGGGACAGAAATCGCACGTCTTACGTTCAGTGGTTGCGGCGCTTCGTTCTCTAATCAGTGCTCGGTGCCAAGAGCACTTTACATCCGATTCATGGGAGGCTCGTATGACGCAAGGAAGTCCTAATTCCAATCCAGCGGACGGCAAGATCACACCATCCGGGCCCGGCGGTGGTGGTAGCGGGGGCGGCGGTGGGGGAAGCGCGGGGCCGCCCCCGGTCACGCCTGGCGAGTACTGTCTGAAGGGACCGCAGGTAGAGCCGCAGGCCGGCTTTTGGTCGATCCACCCGTGTCACGTTCCCTGCGTCGTCCGCCTACCCGATTTGCTCCGCTTCACGGACGATCGGAAGAGCCCGTTCTACTTCCCACCCTACCCGTCCGACGCAGGCGTCTCCGGCGACGAACTTAACGAGCTGCGCGAATTACAAGAGCAGCGGGACAACGACTACACGCCGTCCACCGCCCCCAATCGGCAGCGCGCGGCGCTGAGCCGCTTCATTCAACTGCGTCCGCCGCCTTTGTTCTCGGTATACAACCTGACCCGAGAACAGCCGGACCTCAAGAAGCTCGAAGACCAGTGCAGACTGGACACACCGCCGGTGGTCAGCAAGTTTTCCGAACTCGCCCGCCTCTTCGAAGACGAAACCCCGGGCCTGTTTCACCGGCATGCGTTGAACTGCCTCCTTCGCGGCCGTGACTGGTCGCCGCCACGCCAGGCGTTCGTGTGGATGGCGCTCGACGTCACGCTGTACAGCGCGCTCCAGGCCGCGTGGTACTACAAGTGGCGGTCGCAGCGGCCGCTCACGCGATTCCGCCAGCGGCCGATTGAAGACCCGCGCGCGGCCGGACTCGGGCTGACCGTTTTATTCGACAACAAAATCGGGGACAACGGCACCGAACCGGGCACGCTTCGGCCGGACCCGCAGCCGTCACCTGGGTCGCCGCGGCATCCGGCGTACCCGTCCGGCCACAGCACCTACGGTGCCGCCGCGTCGACGCTGCTCCGCTACTTCTTCCGTCGGCCCGACGAGAGAAAAGAGCTGGCTAATCTTGCGGACAACGCCGGGATCGCACGGCTGATCGCCGGCATCCACTGGCGGTCCGACCACACAGCAGGCGCGAGGCTCGGCTACGCGGTGGCCCGCATGGTCATTGCGCAGATCGAGGCGAACGGGATCGACCGGCTGCCCGCCGCGTTGCCGCTGTCCCCGAGCATGAAACCGTGCGAGCAGGCGTACAAAGACGCGGTGGACCAGAGCGAAGAGCAATTCAAGTCGGCCTGCGCGAGTGCGGCGGCACCGACGCCGACATTCGACGAAGAGCCCGACGACACGACGCCATTCGACCTGATCGAGCCGCTCTCCAACCCGCAGCGCGGCGCGAGATGAATCCCAGTTGACCAGCGGCCCGCCCAACCGGCGTTGCGGCACCGTCTCTCACCGCCCGCGGCCGTCGACGGCCGCGGGCGGTTTTGTGTTACCCCTCTAAGTCGATTCTTACAGCCCGCGCCAACAGGCACGCACAGGCATAGTCAGGGTCGGGGTGCGCATCGATTTCGGCACGCGCAACTTGGGGCAGCTCGCCGTCTTTGACCGCGTGCATCACCCAACACGGGTCCTTGACCGAGTGCCCGTGCCACGGGCGGCGGATTCGTATGCCGCCCGCTCTTGGCCTCTCACCTTCAATGCGCGCCGGTCGCCGAGGGCTGGCGGCAGCCGAATGCGGATTGCCGATGTTCCGAGCGGTCTCCAGTTCGACCTCTGCCGCGTAGACACGGTCCGCGTCCCTCGGGGACGGTGTGCGTTCCGGTCATTGCGGTCATTAAGGGTGGTAATAAAACCCGCTACTGACGTCTGGTCCGGACTAACGCGAACGCCGACCCTGGAAAGACCGCGTCGCAGGAGGGCACTGTGGTGTCCTAAGGTCGGACAGGATGTGAGGTTCGGTTCACCCGATGTATCAGGCTGCATGCGGGATATTCGAACGGCCGCCATGGGGTATCGGTTTGGTGGACAAGCTGTCCGCCGTTTGAAACAAGGTCTAGTGCCCAGAGACGATTCGCCACCTACTGCGGATAACCCACCGTCGCGGCGCAGAGTCACCGTTGCCCACCAAGCGTGACGCGCGTGGCAACCGGAAAAGACGGTCCGCCCGAGCGGTTACCCAGAACCGACGCCGGGCTGGTGTCCACTAGGCGGCCGCCTCCAGCTGCCCGAAGGCATTTCCCCCGCCCTTCCGGCTTCGGGTCGCTCGCGCCGGCCCTGACGATCCCGGCTTTCGCTAGTTCGGCCTCGGCTTGCCGCAACGCGCGTTCCCGCGACCGCCGTGCGTTCGCGCGGGATGAGTCGCAATGATTCAGCGCGGCGACGAAGCGCGCGGCTGCTTCGGCGCTACTGAATGACCCTGACGGCATCTTGATGCTTTCAAGGCGGACGCGCCGGCCGGATCGCGCGCGGACGCCGTGTGTAATCCACCGCCAAACCGTGGAGACGTTCACCGCCCGCCCATGCCTACGAAACATTGGCAGCCGGGCGACCTCAGTCGGGGCCAGTAAAGATTCCTTTTCGATGTCGATCATGTTGCATCACCTTCTTTCAAAGGAAGGCATTCTGACCGGCAAGTTTGGCGCAGTGTTTCGCGCTATCGTTCGCGCGAATTTCTTTAAGGTTCGCGCCCCGCCATGACCGAATCTGGCCCGGATCCCGCACTTTTCGTCCAATCGGGGTGCCAAAGGTTACGATCCGCTGGGGGTCGACAGCCTTGAGTGCCATGTTTTCTAAAGAATCCGAGTTTCTGCAGTTTGGGCCAGTAATGAGAACTGAAAGTGGCCACTGCCTTGCCGAGGACGGCTGCGACTTCCTTATGACTTGGCCAATCTTCGGTCGATGCTCTGCCGCAAATGAACCGTGCGGCCCGAAGCTCGTCACCTTTTAACGGACATTCATCCTCGCTTGGGGAAATCTTCGGCCCCGCAATGCCCTCGCCTGCTTGCCGGGACCGGATTGATTGCCGCGAAACTTCAGGTAGCCGATCTTCGAGTTCGCGACAGAGCGCGAATGCCTCACGTAATGGGTTCTGAACGACAAGGCCTGGCAAGCGGCTGGGACAACTGGTCAAAGGTGCGTGGCCGTCCAAGCTAGCCGTGCATGAACGCTCGTATTCTTGCTTCAACAGGAGCCATGTGATCTGTTCTTCTTCCTCGACTTCGTCTTCGGTTACGACGAAAACGCGGTCGTCCACCGTTTCGACAGGAACTCGGAACATTGGCCACAGCTGTAAGGCCGCCCAGCGCGCTAATGCCTCGCACTGGAAGCGCCAGACGAGCTCACGTTCGTACAAATCCTTGCCGTCAAACGGACATTCGTAGCCCCGGCTGTGCATCACGTACCATTTCAATGCCATAACTTTGCCCTTGGCCTTCGCCACGTGGATGCGCGGAAAATACACCAGCGCACAGGCGCGATTGCGTAATACCGTCTATACCGTCAATGCCCAAGTATACCGCGATTATTGGAGTCAGATTGAGATGACGTGAGACGACTTGCCGATAATGATGACAACGCATATGCTGCGGATATACAGCGATCTCCGGGTGGAAATGCGTTATTGAGGGCGTGCTTCAGACGCCGCCCGGGCCATCGAATCGCAATACGAGCAGTTGGTGAAGATCGACCAAACCGATTCTGACGTACAAGGCGAGCGGTGTTGTCGAATGCACGAAACGGCCTAAGACCGGCCAATGGTCAGCAGTGGACGATCGAACAATCACGCAGCGCGAGCCGGGCGGCATCGTCGTCCGCATCACCTTCGATCCGGAGATGGCCGCCGCGGTGTGGGTGTACGAGGACGCCGGCGGCGTCGCCTATGCCACGCGAGCGGGCGGTCTGTAGGCACGACCGTGCTGTATATTTGTCTGCAGGGATATCGGTGCTCTCGCGGCTGCCTATCGCTGCCATGACGTCTCCGCTTTGGCCGTACCCATGCGGGGGCGAATGGGGACACCCAGGAGGATGGACAAGTTGTCCACTCGCATTCGGGGGTGGACGACTGGCCGCCGTCCCGGGCCGTGGACGCCAGTGAGGAGCCCTCTGGTACGCCTGCCGTGTCCCCTCCGATTGAATTAAGCTCGCCTACCATGGTCACAATCGTTCGGTCGACATTGCTTTGTGAACGTCGTCGCGGATCAATGACAGCACGCCGTCTGGGTCGCGGAAAAAGTGCGGCGTCCAGACCCGGTGCAGCTTCCAGCCCTGCGACTCGTGGATCATCGTCTGAAACGTGTCCCACTCGACGGGGTCGTCCGAACCCGCGAAGCGGGTCATGTCGCACTGAATGCCGATGGTCACGTCTTCGGCCTTCGTCGGATTCATCATCGCGAGGTCGACGCAGAACCCTTCGTTGCCCCAATGCACCTCGCTACTGGCGTTGGCCGTCGTCGCAAGCTTCGCGCCAAGCGCCTTCGCGAAGTGCGACGGCGTTTTTGAGGGCCTCGCATAAACGCTGCCCACTTCGGTCGGGCCGGAGCTTTCGAGGATGCGGTGTATCGTCTCGTACTCTTCTTTCAGGTGCTCGGCGTAGTTGAGGTACGCGAACAAGAGCCACGCGCCGCTGGGCGTACTCCCCTGCGGGACGTCGGGGAGGGAGGCGTACGCCGACCGCGGGATCGACGTCACCACGTGGAGCTCTTCGCGGGCGCGCGTAACGAGGACGTTGAGCCGCCGACCGCCGCCGGCCATGCCGAGCGGCCCGAAGCTGCGGCGGAACTTGCCGTTCTTGTCAGGCCCGTAGGTGGTGCTGATGATCAGGTGATCGCGCTCGTCGCCCTGGACGTTCTCAAGATTCTTGACGAAAAGCCCTTCGGACGACCCGTGCCCGCGCCGCTCGCGCGCCTCGGCAAGCTTCGACGCGAAGTCCGCGTCCTTCCCGGCCCACTCTTCAAGCGTCTCCACGATCAAGTCCCGCTGGACCATATTGAAGCACGCGATGCCGATCGACGGCGGCTTCCCGCGGCGCAACAGGTCGTGAACGATCTGACAGACCCGCGCCGCCTCGGCCACATTCCGCCGCTTCTCGTAGACGCCGTCGGCACGGTGCAGCGTGATCGGCGCGTAGCGTATCCGGTTCTTCGGGTGACCGGGGATCGCCTGCAGGCGCGAGCCGTAAAAATGGTCGTTGCTAAAGCCGATCAGGTCACTATTGCGGGAGCGATAGTGCACGTTGAGGTAGCACTCGTCCACGCCGTCGAGGCTCAGCGCCGCCGTTAGCAGGTCCTCGACTTCGCCCTGGTGGGCCTCGAATAGTTCCTGATCCGTTTCGGCGTCTACGTCTTCGCTCGTGGCGACGGCGGACTCGAAGAAACGCGTCGGCGGAAGTTGCTTCGGGTCGCCGGCGACGACGATGCGCTTGCCGCGCGTGAGCACCGGCAACGCCTCCTCGAGCCGGCACTGTGACGCCTCGTCGAAGACGATTACGTCGAACAGCGGTTCGCGATTGAACAACTGTGCCACCGTTTCCGGGCTGGCCATCCAAACGGGTCGCAGGTCGAACAGCGGGTCGCCGCCGTCGACGCTCCGGCCGTGCGCGATGACTTGCCTGAGTCGCATCGCCTTGTCGCCGCGCATGGTCAGGCGGCGGCGCAAATCGGCTCCCATTCCATTGAGCCGGGTGCCCGTGCTGGCGAGCAGACGCTCTTTCTGCTTGGTCGTCCAGCGGTTGAGGACGTCGTCGCGGACGAGTTCCTTCTTGCGCTCCGAAAGCTGGCGAAACCGCTCGAACGACGCCTGCAGGCGGTGGCCGTCGACGGCCTGCAGTTGAGGGCTTTGCCGCAGGCGACGGGTGATCTCGCCGGCAAGCACGTTACGGCGGACGACGGAATACCCGTCCGCGGCCTTACACCGGTGCGATAGGAGCGTGGCCGCCGGCCCCGACAACGACGGCGGCAGACGCTTGAGCCCGTCGTCGACTCGCAGTACGCCCTCGAGCGAATCCAGCCGATCTGCGAACGCTTCAACGCCCTTTGTGACCGGGCGATTGGCGCGGACGGCTTTTGCGAACTTCGCCTTCTGCGTTGTCGAGAAGAGACCGGCGTCATCGACGACCTTCTCGAAATCCAGAATGACCCGCGCGCGTGCCGGCGCGGTCGCAAGGCCGTTCAAAATCGCGGCCCCTTCTGGGGCGTTGGTCAACACGCGGCCAACGGCTTCCCCGATCGGCGTGCCCACCCCGACCCGGTCGAGAAGGCGCAGCAACTCCAAGTGAATGTGGTAAGCACTGATCAACTGGTCGTCGGCCGGAACAGGCCAGTCTATGGCGACGGGCAGCGCGTGCGCGTTCAGCAAATCCACAACACGCAGGCGCACGCCGATCGCTTCGGCAAAATCGCCAAGGCGGTCCGCAGGTTCGGGCGTAATCTCCAGATCGAAGCGCCGCAGTGTGGTTTCAACTGCCGCAGATTGAGCCGTCACGAGGTGGTTGACGGCGATGGTGGCGGCCGCCGACCGGTGGATTGGGCCATCCGTCTCCGTAGCCTCGGTCGGCGGCGCGGCTGCCGAAAGGGATTTGAGCGCGTCGTGGTTGTGGCGGAAGTGCGTCAACAGTTCCGCGTCGTCCGGGCGGTCGTCGAACGTCACACCCGTCGCCGCGCCCACCGCGGCACGCAGGTCGTCGCGCTCCTGTAGATCGGCCAGAAATTGGCGGACTTGCGTCGCCGACCCGGGATTGAGCGACAACCCGAAATGCCGCACCGCCGGCTCGGCCGCCTTCTTCACGCCGGACTTGAAGATCGCCGTCCACTTCCCGGCGATGTCGAGATAGCCGTTGAGCGCCGCGAGCCATTCGATCGCTTTTGTCGCATCGATCGGCGCGGCAAGCATACGGGCAGACAGGGAGGCGTCGAGCGTGGTTTTATCGATACGGTTGGCCAGCGCGGCCACCCCGTCGAGCCGCTTACGGGCCGCTGACGCCTTTGCGTCGGGCGCGGCCATCCACTTTAGGACGACCTCGTCCGACCCTTCGCCGGCGGCGGCAACGGCCGCTTGAAACCGATGCATCTTAGCCCGGAACGCGGTCGCATACTCGCGCAGCGTAGTCACGTCGATCGTGGCCGTTTCGGCGCGGCCGACGCGACAGGCCCGATCGAACAGCTGAGGATCGGAAGGCTTGGCGGAGATCTGTTCGACGAGCGCCGCCTCGCGATTGAGTGTCTCGATCGCGGTACGCACAGCGGTCGCCGACTGTTGCGTCCAGTGGCGGACGGAGTCGGCGGGAAAATCCGTCGCGACGCGCAGTGCGTCGGCCAGCGAGCGACGGCGCTCGGCTTCGGCAGTGACGTCGGCGTCGGCCGCGAACGGCATCAAGTACGGATCGAGCGACGCGTCCGTCGCCGACGCTTTTGAGGTGCACGCACTCGCGGCCGACTTCAGCACGTTCATCGGGAGTTCGAGGAACGCCGGCAAACCGATCCCGGCACCAGCGACCCACGGGTTGTCCGCGTACCCGACGGCTTCGCCACGGCTCAGCACTTCTTTGAGGCGCTGCGCGTGGCGATCGAAGTCCGCTGCCGGGATTTGCTGGAGCGGCCGCTCGTCGACGGTCGTACCGACGTCGCCGGTCTCGTTCAGCCATTGCCCGACCAGGTGGTGAAACGATCCCGGCCCGCCCTGGCGGCCCATCAGACTTTTGTAGTAGTCCGACAGCTCGTCGTGCAGCGTCTGCAACTCCTCGTCGATCCGCGACAATTTAAGTTCGGTCCCTGGCGTAACGGACGACTCGGCCAGGCTGTCGAGCTGGTCGCGTACCGAGCGGTAGAACTCGCGCTGGTCCCGCTGCGGGTCGTGGACCGTCGCGAGCAAGTTGCCGATGCCTAGCGATTGGAGGCGGTCGGCGACTACGTCCAGTGCCGTACGCTTGTCGCACACGAACAGCACCCGTTCGCCGCGGGCGAGGTGGTCGCCGATCACGTTCGCGATCGTCTGGCTCTTACCAGTGCCCGGCGGCCCGTGCACGACCAACCCCCGGCACTCGCGAGCCATTCGGACCGCCCGCGTCTGGCACGGATCGGCGTGGCTGATCAGTCGTTCGGTGCCGAACGTACGCGTGCGAAGTTGGACCGGGGCCGCGATGTCCGCGGAGGCGTCGCCCGCGACTTGCTCCGATTCGCCTTTAGGCTCTGCGGCATCCAGCGAGGTTCCGAGTCGGACGAAACTTTCGATCGGCCCGTCCGCGGCACCTTCGGCCACGAGTTCACGCGTATCCCGCAGCAACCCTTGGTTCGATGTCGGGAACAGCCCCAGCACGGCGGAGCAGACGATCGCTTTGCCCAGCGATTCGTCCTCGTCCGTCCGCGGTGTGCTGCGTAGGTCTACCGCGGCTGGCAGCGCGTCGCTGTCGAAAAGCTCGGGCACGTCGACTTCCACACGTGCCGCTACCGCCTTCACCAGATCGACCACTTCCCGCCACGGGTTCTCGCCCGCCTCGTCGGCGTACAAGTCGGCCATCGGCTGCCCGGTCTGCTGCTCAAGCCAGGCCAGAAGCGCGACGTTCGGCCGGACTAGGTCAATGCCCTCGCCATGGCACGCAATCGCGACCGATGGCTTCGCGCCGGTCTTGACCGTCAGCGTGATCGGGATGAACGCGATCGGCGCCAGAATCCGCCGCGTAGCGATTCCCCCCCGGCCGCCGAACGTGCCCGGCGGCAAGCTCAGCAGCGGGAATCCGATGTCGAGCACGTGCACGCCGGTGTCCTGCTCGTACGTGCGCGCGTCGTCTGCCACGACGCGTAATTTATTGAGGACCGCTTGCTGCTCCGACCAAGCCCTCCGCGCCGCTTTGTCTTCCGGCGAAAGCGTCTCGTCCTCGTCGTCGGCGTCGATCGCACTTTGAACGGCCATCGCCCTTGCCGGTGCCGGCACGCGGGCCACGACGCTTACCTGCCGCGCTTCGCCCAGCGTCGCCAGCAGAACTGCCCCCGGTTCCACGCTTTTCAATCGACCGAGGCTGGCCACGTCCAATCGCTGCCGGCTGGCGTGCGGGCGGCAGTTCATCGCGGGCCCGTTCACCATCGACGCGAACAGGCGCTCGAGCATGCGAACGAGCACCGGATTTCTGGGTTCAATCACGTGGCCCCTTAGAAGGTGATTCGGCCCGTCAGTTTCGGCGATCGCGAAGCCGCAATCAAGGCATCCATGCTACCGGAGCCCTCGGGCGATTGTGGGACGGCACCGTGTGCGGCGGACGTTCCCACCGATCAACGTCGAACCGAACGATCGCTGGCGAGAGGTGCACGGCCCTTCACATTGCCAAAGCCCCAAATTCTTTGCGGCGCACCCGCCTTCGGCTACATTCGCGGCACATTTCAAACTAGGGAGGCGACGTGGCAATTCCGACCAGAGTGCGCGAGCGAATCGTTACCGGGCTAAAGCAGTTCCTCCCGATCGTCCACTAACAAAAGTCGAGAGACGTGTCGGAGGCCGACACCGTCACGCTCGTCAAAGACGTCCTCTCGGCCGTCATGGGCTACGACAAGTACACCGAGCTGATGAGCGAGCACTCGATCCGCGGCACGTTCTGCGACCTGGCGGTGAAGATCAACGACAAACTCGTCCAGCTCATCGAGGTCAAGTCCGCCGGCACGCCGTTGGACGACCGCCACGTGAAGCAGGCGATCGACTACGCGTCGAACCAGGGCGTCGAGTGGGTGCTGCTCACGAACGCGTCGGTGTGGCGGCTGTACCAGGTGATCTTCGCAAAGCCGATCGGCAAGCGGCTGCTGATGAGATCGATTTGACGACCTCCGACCTGAAGAAGGACGACCAGCTCGATAACGTCTTCCTGCTCACGAAGGAAGGTTTCGCCCGCGGCGCTCACATCGAGCTGCGGGACAGGCAGGACGCCACGAGCCGCTACATCCTTGCGGCGCTGCTAACCGAGAACGACAGCATCATCGGCGCGATCCGCCGGGAACTGCGTCGGATCGTTGACGTCCTGGTCGACGACGAGCACATCGTGAAGGTGCTACGCGAAGAGGTGATCAAGCGGGAGACCTTAGAAGGGCCGTCGGCGGAGACGGCGGTGCGGCGGTGCTGTCGCGTGGAGGCAAAGAAGCTGCGGAAGCCGAAAGATGAGACGGCGTCCGCGGTCGATGGGCCGGCAGCTTCTTCCGAAGAAGCTGCGTCTGCGGGCGAATGACTCTCGCGTCTGAAGTGGCCCCATGCCTCACTGACTCTGTCCCGTTCCGGATGGACAAGTTGTCCACCCGCCGGGCAACGACGCGCCCGCCGGGGACGTCGCCGAACGACTACCGGTCTCCCGGAGACACGTTGTGAGCCGCAAAAGCAAATCCTCAGTTGTCGACGATGCGTTCGGCCTGCTGAAGCTCACGCCGGTATGGGTCGGTCCCCTCCTTGCGGTCGTCGTCTTCTTCGCCGTCCGCTTCCTGCTGCCGGTCCTGCTACGTCCCGGCCCCGGCGGCTTCGACCCCGGCCTCATCGTTCGCCCCGCCGTCCCGGCGATCGCGTCGTTCGCCGCCCTGGCCGTGCTATTGATATGGGCCGCCGCGGAGGCCCACAAGTTCTTCGGCCGCCGCCTGCTCGACCGGCAGGACGGGATCGAAGACATCCGCCGACTGTCGTGGGAACAGTTCGAGCGCCTAGTCGCCGAGGCATACCGACGCCGAGGCTACGTGGCCGAGGTCGTGGGCAGCACGTCCGGCGACGGCGGTGTTGACGTCGAATTAACCGCCCGGGGTGAGCGCGTGCTCGTGCAGTGCAAGCAGTGGCGGGCGTACCGCGTGGGCGTGCGGCCGGTCCGCGAGTTGCTCAGCGTCGTCGTGAGCCGCCAAGCCATCAAGGGCGTGCTCGTCACGTCTGGCCCCGGTTCACGGAGGAGGCCCGGCGATTTGCACACGCCAGCCCGCAGGTCGAATTGATCGACGGGCCGCAGCTGGCGGCACTGGTTGCGTCGGTACGGACGCCCACGGCGATGCCGACTTCGCCACCGCCGGCGGACGTGTCGGCGCAAACGCCTTCAGTGGCACCGTCAGCCCCGCGCTGTCCGCTGTGCCGCGGCCCGATGGTCCGACGGACGGCCCGGCGCGGGGCGAACGTGAGGGCGCGGACGTCGGCGGCCACCAGCGGCGCGGCGTCGAATCCGAACTTCTCGGCAAGGGTGACGGTGGCACCCGTCGCGGCGTCGACGTCGCCGCCGGCGGTGGCGAAGTCGCGCAGGGTCGTCAGGACGACGTATTCGGCAGCGGGGTCGTCGGCGACGCTCGTCGCGATCTTGCGTAGTTGCTCGGTCGCGCGGGCGTCCGCGCTGCCACCCCCGGAAGGGCGTAGCGGGCGGCCGAGCATCTCGACCAGCATCGCCTGCTGGACCTTTTGCTCCTCGGGCGTCGGGATCGCGGCACGCGGGTCTGCCGGACACTCGTGCGCGACGAGCGAGAGCGTCACAACGAATAAACCCATGGCCGGTAGATCGGTGTGCGTACGAACATTCTGCCTCCCTCGGCCGGCGACCACCCCGAAAAGTGCTCGGCCATGACAACACAGGTTTTGCTTACAACTGTAAGGTGACGCAGCGGCCCAAGCAACGACGCTGATGGTGTGGCCAGCCTGCTCGTCGAAGAATTCGCCCGACGGCTCCAAGCGCTCCGGGAACGGGCGGGGTTGACCCAGGAGGGCTTGGCCGCGCGTTGCGGGCTGAACCGGACCCACGTTTACTTCCTGGAGCAGAAGCAGCGCTCGCCGAAGCTCGAGACGCTCGAAAAGTTGGCGCGGGGCCTTCAGGTCCAACCCCGGGACTTGCTGCCGGAGATTCCGCTCACCGCCCCGGCCCGCGCCCTAGGCAAGCGAAACACGCGTCGCACGTCATCACGCAGCAAGTAGCGAGCGGACGTTCCGCCGGTGGGCCTGCGCCGCCCGCGGCTATTCCCGGTACAGCCAACGGACCTTTTTCACCGCAAGCGTCTCGGTCATCCGCCGCGGGAACGGCCGGCCGCACGCCGCGGCGATCATCGGCCCGGCGATCGCTCCGTAGGTGTCGCTGTCGTGGCCGACGAGCGGGATCCACCCGATGGCGTCGTGCCCCCGCCGCCCGAACACGTCCGCCACGGGTGCCAGCACGCCCGTCGCCTCGAACGGGTAGTCCTTCGCCGGCCTCCGGCACCACTGCATCGCCCACACCGCCACCTGCAGGCTCAGCAGCACCCACCCCTGCTTCGCCGGCAGGTCCGGGTGCGTAAACGGATCGAACGAGTCGGGGTCGAAGTCGGCCTTGGACAAACTGTCCATCGCGGCGTCGAGCATGCCGCCCTCTTCGACGTCTTCGAGCCATTGCGCCACGACCGGGTCCGCGCACGCCAGCACCCACGCCGTCCAGGCCCCGTGCCACGCCGCCCGCCAGTCGGCGTGGGCCGCGAATGGCCAGCGGCCCTCGAAGGTCTCGAAGACCAGCCACGCCTGCAGACAGCAGCAGACGACCGACAGCGGCGCGTAGTGGGTGAGGACGCCCTGCTTCAGTGCCCACTCGAACGCCGTGGGCAGGTCCGGGGCGACCGCCGCGACGATGGCGTTGCGCATCAGAGCGCCGTTGGCGCAGCGGTTTCGGTTGGACTCGTAGAACGCCCGGGAAGCCGCGTATGGGTCGGTGCGGAACCCGGGGCTGCCGACGACCGCCCGGATCGAGGCCCCCACGTCCGGGGGGCGGGAGGCGACCCAGTCGGCGAAGTTGCGGGCGACGATCAGGTCGTCGAAAGCGTAATCCGCCTCCCGCAATGCCGAAAGCAGGCCGAGGGCCATGTCGGTGTCGTCGGTGTGTGCGCCGGGCGGGAGGCGCAGCCAGCCGCCGCCGACGGGCGTGAAGGGGAAGCCGGCGTCGCGATGCCGAACGGCCGTGGCGGCGGCCTCGATGAACTGCCTTGCTAGCGGGTCGCGGGCGAGGGCTTGGACACGCTGCTCTCGGTCGGGGTCGGGCTGTTCCATGCCCCAGATTTTCCGGCATCAGAGCGCCGGTTCAACCGGTTACTACCGGCCGGATTCGTCGTAAGTGCTGCACATAAAAGGAATAGAAATTCTGGAATTGAGTTCCGTTCCAGGCCTTTCGCCGCAATCTCAAAGCGGCAAACGGACAAGTTGTCCAGTCAGTATGCCTGCGGACGCACCCTCGGGCAGCATCTTGAAACTGCTCTCCGGCTCGGCTACGGCAGGGCTGTCGACGGGTGAGCGATCCCACGGGTACTGCGCGCGCCCGGGCCGGGCGAGACAAGTGCGTCAAATGGTGAGGGGAGAAGCGTTGTGGGGGCTGCACAAGCACGGCTGCCGGGTGATGACGAAGGGGAACATCATCGGGGAACCGGCGGCAACCGCGGTAGGGACCAAGGCGAGCCCATCGGGTAGAGGAGCGCGGCGGTAGCTATCGGAGTCAAATCCCCTCATGATCATGAAGGAGCCCGAATTTTTCGCGTTTTTTCCTTGATGGAAATAGTCGGACAGCGATCCAAATCCCTCCGGGTGCTAACGACTTGGAAAATGAGGTGCGCACCCGAAACGAACAAGACGGAGCGCAACTTGACGCAGCCGAAACAAAAATCCCGTATAAAGCGGGGTACTTCGCCCCTCGCGGTATGAAGCCAGCGGGACGCCAGTAGAACTATTTCTAACCGGAACGCGAAGTTGGGAAGCTCCGATGATCACTCGGTTGCAAACGATGACGACGCGAGGTTTGACATGACGTCGCCAGCCAAAGCACGGTGGCTGGGGCGGTTACTTGCTACATGCCCTCCAGACCACCGACGCTATTCTGCTGGCGTTGGTTAAGAACACCCCGGCCGCGTCGCTCTTCCGGGGAAATACGTCCTTGACCTGCGGCGTACCGTGGTCGGTTTGGTATTGTCAGCCGGCGGACATCAGCAGGATGCCGTGGCCGTCGTCGCGGCTGCCATCCTTCGAGCGGCACGTTTTGGCGGCGCTCTGTGCGAACGCCTGGGAAAATGGAACGCGAGACGATCGTTCACAAAGCGTGGGCGGGCCGGTCAAGGACCGCCCACGCGCAGGCCGTGCGGCCAGCCAAGCAAGCGCATGTACGTCGACGCGTGAAGGCCGCCTCGAAGCACCACGCTCGGTGATTTCAGCGACGCCAAAAATGGCCCGGCAGAAGCTGCTGCTCAAGGGCTTTGATCATCGCCCGGCGGTCTTGGTTGGCGTCGAGGATCGACATCAACTCCGCGTACACGAGGTCGAACGCCTTGCCTGCCGCCGGGCCGTCGGCGCGGTCGAGACGATAGATTGCACGGTCCGTGTCAAAGCTGAACAACGTTTCGCGCCTCTCAACAGCAAACAGCGCACGGATTCGGGGAAGCCGCGAATTGGATGCCGGGCGGATCAGAACAACCTGCCGTTCGCCGCGGCGAACGGCATCGAGGTAACACTCAAAACACGTATTCCAAGTATCGACCTCGTCGCCGCCGCGCGAACCAATACGTTGGCGTAGGACGTCCGCCGCGTCTTCGTTGAGGATCAGCGGGTAGCGGGAAGTCGCATCCTGTTCCGCGCCTTGCTGGTCGAAGGGCGGGGAGAAAAAGGACTCGACGGCCGCGCCTTCAAAAAGTATCTTAGTTCCGACAGTAGCCTTCAATTGACCAAAGTGGCACCGCATCTGTGGGGTGTCGATCGGGTCGCTTGCCACCAGGGTCAGCCAGTCGGGACGGCCGGTTGCAATGCTGTCGATGCAATGCCCGCGCGGGTCGATGCCAAGGGTGAGGTACACCCCCATGGCCAAGGCGTCCATTCGTTTTTTCGGAACGGATCTACCCGCAAGAATGTGCGACAGTGATTTGATATGAATGCCGGAGTGTTCCGACAAGAGGCATAGGCCGCCTCGGATACGAGTGGCAGCGTGACGGGCAAGGGAGAGAACGAGATTCGGGCACATGATCAGCTCCTTGGCACTGCGATGCAGTGCGCATAAGTATCATGCCCGTTTGACTTTGCGCAAACGTTGCGCGATAATTAGTTAGCAGGCTTGGGGTGACTTTCCACGGTGCACCCAGGTCTGCGTCAACGGGCTCGTGCGATTGAAAAATCGTGCGGGCCTTTTTTGTGCCCTGTAGACATTCAATCGCAAGTGAATTTTTACCTGTCGCAGA
>DASVSS010000029.1:0-35381 GCA_036387945.1 Tepidisphaeraceae bacterium
GCACAGATGAACACGGATAAAGAAAGGCTTGGTCCTATCCGTGTTCATCCGTGCCATCCGTGGCTGACCTGCGCTTTCTTTTCGGCGATCCCCGCGTTCGAATCGCCGCACCTGCGTCAGAACATAACCCTCGAAGGAGCCCGGCAATGATCTTCGGCAACAGCCACGGCGGTTCGCTCAAAATGCGGTTGCTCATCATGATCGCCATCGGGGCCTTCTCGGTCATCGGCTACTTGATGAAGTACGAGCGCAATCCCGTGACCGGCGAGCTGCAGGCAGTCGCCCTGGACGTGGGCAAGGAAAAGGCGATGGGCCTGGAAGCGAGCGGGCAGATGGCCAACGAGATGGGCGGCGCGCTCGATCCTCGGGCCGACCCGGACGCCGCCCGGGTGATGGCGATGGGGCGGCGGCTGGTGGCCGCCGGCGATGCGTCGCGCAGTCCGTACGCCGACAACTTCAATTTCTACCTCCTCAACGACGCCAAGACCGTCAACGCCTTCGCCCTGCCGGGCGGGCAGATCTTTATTACGCGCGCCCTGTACGACCAGCTCGAGAATGAAGCCCAGCTCGCCGGCGTGCTCGGGCACGAGATCGGGCACGTCATCCACCGCCATTCGAGCGAACGCATGGCCAAAGGCCAGCTCGGGCAGGGCCTCGTCGGCGCCGTCGTCGCCGGCAGCGGGGACTACTCCGCCGGGCAGGTGGCGAGCATGGTCAACGGGATGATCACCCTCAAGTACGGCCGCAGCGACGAGCTGCAAAGCGACAACTGGGGCCTGTACAACATGATCGCCGCCGGCTTCGACCCGCGCGAGATGGTCAACGTGATGGAAGTGCTGAAAAAAGCGGGCGGCGGCGGCGGGCGATCGCAGATCTTCAGCTCTCACCCGGACCCGGACGCGCGCATCGTGGCGATCAAGGAGTACGTCGCCAACCAGTACCCCAACGGCATCCCCCGCCAGCTCACCCAGGGCGCACGACTGCGATAAAATCCGGTCCCACCACACATGCTGAAGCGTGCATCCGCCCCCGTATCCGGGGAGGGCAGAGAGGGGCGGCGCGCGACGCCTCATCGCGACAAAACGCCAAACGCCGGTTCCTCCCCCTACGGGGGAGGTTAGGTGGGGGCAGCCGGACGCCTTATCACAACAAAGCGCTTATGTGTGCGCCAGGCCCCAGTCGCGTTCGATTTCGACACGCAGCGCGCCTACACGCTCGGCCCTCTCCCTGCCCTCTCCCGGCGTACCGGGCGAGGGGTTTGGTTCACCGGCAGCATTAAACCGCTGTTGCATGTTAAGGGCCGCCCCCACCTAACCTGCCCGGGAGAGGGAGGAACCAGAGAGGCGAATCATTGCGATGAGGCGGCTGCGTCCGCCCCCTCCCTGCCCTCCCCCGGGTACTGGGGAGGAAACAACCCTGTGCCGTCTCGGCGCTCGACGAAGGCTGCGTTTTTGCGACCGCGCCCGGCCCGCGATACAGTCCCGCGACTTTGCCCGAAGACACACAATCCCCTGTCGGCATTACCCTCGTCGGCGCCGGCGTCGTCGGCCGCGGCGTGCTGGCGATCCTGGACGAACAGACGGCGTTGCTCAAACAGCGCACCGGCATCGACTTCGTCGTGCGCCATGTCGTCGTGCGTGACGCCGCCCGGCACAGCGACCTTTCCACCCGCCACGCGCTCACGTCCGATCTCGACGCCGCCATCACCGACCCGGCGGTGGGGATCGTCGTCGAGGTGATGGGCGGGATCGACGCCGCCGCGGCGGTGCTGCACGCGGCCTTCGCCGCCGGCAAGCACGTCGTGACGGCGAACAAGGCGCTGATCGCCGACCGGGCGGCGGAGCTGTTCCGGGCCGCGAAAGGCCGCGGCGTCGCGATCGGCTTCGAGGCCAGCTGCGGCGGCGGAATCCCGATCATCGACGCCCTCACGCGCGGGCTGCTCGGCAACCGCATTGACGCGCTCGTCGGCATCGTCAACGGCACGTGCAATTTCATTCTCACGCAGATGAGCGACAACGGCTGGACGTACGAAAAAGCCCTCGCCGAGGCGCAGCGCGAAGGCTTCGCCGAGGCCGACCCGACGCTGGACGTCAGCGGGCGTGACGCGGCGCAGAAGCTGTCGATCCTGGCGTCGCTGGCGTTCAACGCCGCGGTACGGGAAGACGACATCGCGGTCGTCGGCATCGACACCGTGCAGGCCGACGACATCCGTTTCGCGCGTGAGCTCGGCTACACGATCAAGCTGCTGGCGATCGCCGAGCGGACCGGGGACGCGTTGGCGCTGCGCGTGCATCCTTCGCTCGTGCACGACGGCGACCTGATGGCGGACGTGGGCGGCAGCTTCAACGCCATCAGCGTCTACGGCCACGCGATCGGGCACCAGTTCTTCTACGGCCGCGGCGCCGGCCAGCGGCCGACGGCGAGCGCGGTCGTCGCCGACATCATCGGCATCGCCACGGGCGTGATTCCGCACGCCTTCGGACGGCTGAACATTTATCCCGATTCGCTCGGCCCGGCGCGCGTGCTGCCGTTCGAGCAGACGCACTCACGCTATTACCTGCGCGTGACCGTGCGCGACGAGCCGGGCGTCTTTGCCGACATCACCCGCAGCCTCGGCGACAACGGCATCAGCCTCTCGGGCGTGCATCAGAAGGAAATCGACGTCGCCGGGGCGTCGGTGCCGGTGGTGGTCACGACGCACAAGGCCACCGAGGCCGCGATGCGCCGCGCCGTGGCGGCAATCGACGCGCTGCCGACGGTGCTGCCAAAGACGGTGTGCCTGCGCATCGTCGAGCAGCCGACGGAGTACGCGGAGGCGTAAGTAGGCATCATCGGAATGAGATGCCGACCCTCGGTGCAGGGAGGCTACACGGCAGCGGGCGGACGCCTTGTCGTAATGAAGCGCCTCTCCGGTTCCTCCCCTGCGGGGGAGGTTAGGTGGGGGCGGGCGGTCGCCTCATCGCGACAAAGCGCAATCACGCTCGGCCCTCTCTCCCTACCCTCTCGCGGGGTACCGGGAGAGGGATTTATTTCTCTGGCACCAGCAAGCCACTGTTGCAGGTGGGGGCCGCCCCCACCTAACCTCACCCGGAGGGGGAGGAACCAGAGTTTGGCGCTTTGTTGCGATGAGGCGTCATCGTCTACCCCCACCCAGCCCTCCCCCGGGTACGGGGGAGGATGCCGCCCGACTTTGCAACTTTTCAGCCGGCCGCCGCTACACTGCGCGGCCCATGAAATACGTCATCATCATTCCCGACGGCGCCGCCGACGATCCGATCGCTTCGTTGGGCGGTCGCACCCCGCTGCAGGCGGCGGCGACCCCGAACATGGACGCCGTGGCCCGCAGCGGCATGGTCGGGACCGCGCGCACCGTGCCGGCGGGGTTTGAGTCCGGGTCGGACGTGGCGACGATGTCGCTGCTGGGGTACGACCCCGCGAAGTACCACACCGGCCGGGCGCCGCTGGAGGCCGCGGCTCAGCGAATCACTCTGTCGCCAACAGACTGGGTCTTCCGCTGCAATCTCGTCACCGTCGTCGACGGCATCATGCGCGACCACTCCGCCGGCGGCATCTCCGACGACGACGCGCGGTCGATGCTCAAAGACTTGTCGCGCGCGGTGCAATACCCCGGCTTCACGTTTTATCCAGGCGTTTCGTACCGCAATCTGCTCGTCTACCGCGGCGAAGAGACGTTCGACCTCACCACCCGTCCGCCGCACGAGATACTGGACGACCCGATCGAGCCGAACCTGCCCCGGGGCAAGGGCGCCGACGTGCTCAAAAGCATTATGACCCAGAGCGTGCGCATGTTCGACGTGCACGAGATCAACGACCGCCGCACCGCCGCCGGGGCCAATCCGGTGACGGGCGTTTGGCTCTGGGGCCAGGGCCACCCCCCGGCGATGCCGACGTTCACGCAGAAGTTCGGCATCGGGCGCGGGGCAATGATCACCGGCGTCGACCTGCTGCGCGGCTTGGCGGCGTTGCTGGGGTGGGAGAGCCTCGTCGTCCCCGGGATGACAAGCTTCCACGACACCGATTACGCCGGCCAAGGCCGGGCGACGTGCGACGCGATCGACGCATTCGACATCGTCGTCACCCACGTCGAATCGCCCGACGAGGCCAGCCACCAGGCGGACGTGGCGACGAAAATCAGCGCCATCGAGGCCATCGACCGACACGTCGTCGGCCCCGCGGTGGAAAAGCTACGCGCCAGCGGCGACTGGCGGCTTCTCATCCTTCCGGACCATCCGACGAACATCGCCACGCGTAAACACGGTTACGCCCCCACGCCCTTCGCCATGGCCGGCACGGGGATCGCGGCGGGAAAAGCGGCGGATTACAGCGAACGATCGGCGGCGGACGGACGTAAAGTCGAAAACGGCCATGAGCTGATGAACTTATTCCTCGGCGTCGAATAAGACGGCGAGAACGAAAGAAATAAGCGACTCGCAGGCGGCGTCCGGTTCCCTCGCCAGTACGCCGGGAGAGGGTTAGGGGAGGGCTTGAGCTTGAAGATGCAGGGTCCTATCAAGGCCCCCTCCCTAACCTTCCCCCGGGGAGTACGCAGGAGAGGGGATCAGAAAACCGCGCGACGTTAAAGACCTGTCCGGACAGGCGTCGCGTCTGTGTTGAGATAGGGGGAATGGGTTTGTCCGTATGCGCGTTTTAGGGCGTTATCGGATCGTGTCTTGAAAAAATGTCGCAGCAGTAACAGGCGCGCTGCGATGGCTACAATACGTTGACGGAGCGGTGGCGGAGACCACTCGTGCGGCCGCCGGTTCGGCGGGGCGCGAATCACTTCATGAAGTTAACAAACCCGAATTCGAATACCGTGCTGCAATCGCTCGAAGCGCGCGTTCTCATGGCCTTCGAGGAATGGGGCGAGGAATCGCGGCTCATCCGGCTGCCGCACGCGATCGACGCGTTCGATTCGCCGCTGATCAACGGCGCAGGGCAGACGATCGCCGTCATCGACAGTGGCGTGGATTACACGCACCCCGGTCTCGGTGGCGGGTTCGGGCCGGGGTTCAAAGTCGCCGGCGGGTATGACTTTGTCGACAACGACAACGACCCGATGGACACCTTCGGCCACGGCACGAACGTCGCCGGCGTGCTCGCGGCGACGGACTTCGTCGCCGACGGCAGCCGCCACCGCGGCGTGGCCCCGGGGGCCAGGCTCGTCGCCCTCCGCGTCGACGGCGACGGCGGCGACACCGTGCCCGACAGCCGCATCGAAGACGCCCTGCGATGGGTGATCGACCACCGCGTGCAGTTCGGCATCACGGTCGTCAACATCAGCTACGGCACCGGCAGCTTCAACGAAGAGACCATCAGCAGCGTCTACGGCGACGAGATCGCCGTGCTTAGCGGCGTGAACGTGTCGGTCGTCGCCAGCAGCGGCAACGAAGGCATCGGCGACGGCATCGGCATCGATTCCCCCGCCAGCAACAAGCACGTCATCAGCGTCGCCAGCGTCACGCCCGATGACAACATCAGCGACTTCTCCGAACGCGGCGACAACCTCGACCTGCTCGCCCCCGGCGAATTCGTCTACACCGCCCTGCGCGGCGGTGGCGGCTACGGCACGGTCGACGGCACGAGCTTCGCCGCCCCGTACGTCGCGGGCACGATCGCGCTAATGCGGCAAATCGATCCGGCCCTCAAGCCGCCGAAAGCGCTGTCGATCCTCAAAAGCAGCGGGTCGCCGAACTTCGACGGCGACACCGAAACCGCGCCGACCACCGCCGTCACCTTTCCGCGTCTGGACATCCTGGCGGCGCTGCAGGCGACCAAGGCCCAGATCGTCACGCCGACGCCGACGCCGACTCCGACGCCAACCCCCACACCAACGCCCACCCCCACGGCGACCGAATTCGGCAAGTTCGGCAACGGCAACGCATTAGCTGTCGACCGCTTCGGCAAGACGCACTTCGTTTATTACAACGCCGACCTGAAGACGATGCTTTACAGCACGCGCAGCGCTGGCGGGACTTGGTCGGAGCCCCAGACGGTCGACGATTCGCTGCCCTTCCAGGGCTATTACCTGTCGATCGCCGTCAACCGCAAGGGCCGGCCCGAGATTGCCTATTTCGACGGCCAGAACGGCGACCTGAAGTACGCCACCTTCGACGGAACGACCTGGACGCGCGAGAGCGTCGACGTGAAGAACAGCACCGGCGCTTACCCCTCAATCGTCCTCGACCGCGCGGGGCTGGCCGTCATTTCGTATTACCGCAAGACCAGCGGCGACCTGCGCGTCGCCCGCCGCAGCGCCGACGGCGAATGGACGATCACCAGCGTCGACACCGCCGGCGACGTCGGCCGCAGCACGGCCCTGGCGATGGGCGGCACGCGCCTGGGCATCGCGTACGAAGACACAACGAGCGGCACGCTCCGGTACGCCGCGTTCGACGAGCGCGTCGGCGAGTGGACCCCGACGACCGTCGACGCCGCGACGCGCGGCGGCGTGTCGTTCCTGTCGGCGGTCTTCGACCAGAGCAACCGCCCGGTCATCAGCTACTACGACGCCGCCCCCGCCGACCTCAAGCTCGCGCGCTTCGGCGGCCGCAAGTGGGAAGTGCAGCGCATCGCCAGCCGCGGCGCGACAGGACTGTTCAGCAGTGTGTTCGTCGACGACGACAATCGCGCCCGCGTGATCTACTTCGACAAGCGCCAGAACGGCATCTTCCTCGCCTCGGGCACCAGCCGCGGGTGGACGTACGCCAAACTCCAATCCGGTGCCGGCCGATTCAGCGCCGGCGCGCGCGACGGCGTGGCCGAGGTCTTCCGCTACAGCTATCTCGATCCCGGCGACTACAAGCTGCGGCTCGACGAAGTCGCGCTCTAGCCACGTCCATCGTTGCCTGCTTCTCCGGTCCCTCCCCTGCGGGGGAGGTTAGGTGGGGGCGGGCGAGTGCCTCATCGCAACGAACCGCATTAATGCCCCGGCCCTCTGCCTACCCTCTCCCGGCGTACCGGGCGAGGGGTTTGACTCTTGGGCATCATCCAGCCGCTGTTGCATGTTGTTGGCCGCCCCTATCTAGCTTCCCCCGAAAGGGGAGGGACCGGAGGCGAGTCGTCACCGGGTGTGTAGAACGGCAGCTGACGAGCGCCTTCCCTTTCGCGTCTTGTCATCGCCACCCCCGCCAGGGCGCGCAGAAAAACCAGCGGCGACGCCGGCTCATCGGCGTTCAGACCGTCACGCCGCCGCCGACGGGTTCGGGGATGGCGGTCGTCTGCGGGCGTTTCCACAGCAGGTGCAGGCGCCAGTGCAGGTCATCGCGGTCGGGGTGGTCGAGGCGATAATGCGCGCCGCGGGATTCGGTCCGCGTGTCGGCCGCGGAGGTGACCAGGAACGCCACCGTGAGCATGTTCTGCAGTTCCCACCCCGCCACCGCCTGCTCCGGGCCGATCACCGGCTGGAAGGTTTTGTCCATGACGTAGCGGCACCAGAAGGCGATGATCTCGCGCAGTTCGGTCAGGCGCGGGCCGTCGCGCTCGATGCCGGCGTTCCGCCACATCACGCTGCGCAGCGAGCTTTTCACGTCCGCGACGTCGAGCACCGTTTTGCTCGACGGGGCGATCTCGTGCTCGAGGTTGAGCGGGAAGGTGATCGGGTTGGCCTTCGCTTCGGCCGCGGCATCCGCGCCGGCGCGGGCGCCGAAGACGAGGCCTTCGAGGAGCGAATTGCTCGCCAGACGGTTGGCCCCGTGCAGGCCGCTGCAACTGGCCTCGCCGACGGCGTACAAGCCCGGCAGGCTCGTGCGGCCGAGCAGGTCGGCGTCGACGCCGCCGATCATGTAGTGCGTGGCCGGGTGGATCGGGATCTGGTCGCGGCTGACGTCGATCTCGAACTCGTCGCACAACTTCGCCAGTTGCGGGAAGCGCAACCGGAAGGCGTCGGTCGGCAGGTGTCGCACGTCGAGGAAGACGTGGGTGAAGTGCGTCTTGCGGATCTGCTCGACGATCGCGCGCGACACCACGTCGCGCGGCGCGAGTTCGCCGTCCTTGTGGTAGTCGGTCATGAACCGCTTGCCGTGGCGATCGACGAGATGCGCGCCTTCACCGCGCACGGCTTCAGTGATCAGCGCCCGGCTCGACCCGGCGACATACAGCGTCGTGGGGTGGAACTGCACCATCTCCATGTCGCCGAGCGTCGCCCCCGCGCGGTACGCCATCGCGTGGCCGTCGGCGGTGGCGATCTTGGGGTTCGTCGACTCGCGCCAAAGCTGCCCGGCCCCGCCGCTGGCGAGGATCACCCGGCGTGCCCACACCACCTGCACGGCCCCGCCGATCAACGCCAGCAAACCGACGCACTTGCCTTCGTGGGTGATGAGGTCGATGGCGAACGAGTGCTCGCTCACGCGGATGCTGTCGAACGAGCGCACCTTGTTGATGAGCGTCTGGGCCAGTTCCTTGCCCGTGGCGTCGCCGTAGGAGTGGACGATGCGGGCGTAGCTGTGCCCGCCTTCAAGCCCGTACGCCAGGCCGAGATGGCCGCCGTCTTTTTTGTCGAAGGTCGCCCCCCACTGCACCAGTTCCAGGACACGGGGCGGGCCTTCCTCGACCACCAGCCGCACGGCGCGCTCGTCGCACAGTCCGACGCCGACGGTCTCGGTATCCCGTACGTGCGCTTCGACCGAATCCAGCGGCTGCAGCACCGCCGCGATGCCGCCCTGCGCCCACCAGGTGTTCGACTGCTCGATGGTGTCCTTCGTCAGCAGCAGCACGTCCGCCCCGCCCTCGGCCGCCGCGATCGCGGCGCGCAGGCCAGCGACGCCGCCGCCGACGACGAGCACTTCCGTCACCTGCTGCGGCAGGCGCTTGGCCTTGAACGGGAGGAGGTAGCGGCGTTGGGTGAGGGATTCGAACATGGTGCGGTTCGGGCGTTCGCAGTCAAAGACTATCCGGCCGCAGGATCGCAAAGCCTCGCGCCTCGTGCGGCACTTCGGCACAGAACGGCCTGACGGCAGCCAGCACAACCGTGAACACCACGGCCAATGCTATGTGTTGCAAGATGGCGTCGACCATTGTGATGGCGAACAACGTGAACGATCCCGCCCACCTGCCACCGCCCACCAAGCTGTTAGCGAGGTTGATGCTCCACATGCCGATGTATAAGTCCGGCGCGGTCGCCCACTTCCCGACTTCCGTACGAGCGGAGACCAGTGCGAGCACCGCCAGCACGACACGAAGCCCGTAAGTGATCAGAAGCGCTAGCCAAACCCCGCGCCGTTCGCACCACCGCAGGAAGTCAGATCGTGCGGCAACGATTGCATAAAGCCCCGCCACGATGCCGATCGCGGCACCCATGCCTGCGTAGTTCTCCACGTGCATGCCCAGCGCAACCTGAGCGCTGAAGGCGGCGCAGGCCAGTACCACCGAAACACCAATAACAATCCGCAGCGGTGTCGGGATCGACCGGGGACTGAGCAGATTCAAGAGGGCTCCGATCCGTCAAAATCAGGCGCCTTCGCGCGTGACGACTTTATAGTTCTCGCGCTCGCCGACCCCGCGCAGGGGGTAATCCTTGCGGAGCGGGTAACTGCCGAAGCCGTTCCACGTCATGATGCGCCGCAGATCGGGGTGGCCGGTGAAGATGATGCCGAACATGTCGTACGCTTCGCGCTCCATCCACTCCGCCCCCGGCCAGACGCCGGTGACGCTCGGCACCATCAGGCCGGGATCGCCGGCGGATTCGGCTTCTTCGTCGCGCACGTCGATCCCGGGGGCGGTGTCGCGCGTCGGATCGAGAAACACCTTCAGCCACAGGCGGTTGTTGTACCGGGTGCTGGTAAGACCGTAGTTGACGCAGAAGCGCCCTTGCGCGCCGGCATAACCGAGATAATCGACGCCGTTGAGTTCGGCGAGGAAGTCGAAGGCGGTGCGGTCGTCGGTCTTGAGGAACTGACACACGCGCACGACGTGCTCGCGCGGGACGATCAGCGTGACCATGTCACGGAACTCGCCGGCCTTGAACTGGATGTCGGGACAGGCCGCCTTAAGCGGCTCGAACGCGGGGTGAGTGATGGTTCTGGCCATAATCGCAACGAGCGAATGTACGGGTTGTCGCGCGGGTGGGTCAAGTTCGCCGGCGGTGCGGCGGCTTGGCGCGGCGTCGCGCGGGACTTCGTCGGGGGCGTCGCCCGGGGCGGCTGAGATGACGTCTTGCCGGTTTACGCAGGCATCCCCGGCGGCGATGATCGCCGGCTGCGTGCAAAATCTATCCTACGAAAACCGCGTCCCACTGCCCTTCGCCGACCGCACGCCGCGGCTGATGACCCTTGGCGTGATCCTGCTCGTCGGCGCCGCCGGCAGCGGTTGCATTGTGGCGCTGCTGCCGATCGCCCGCTTCGTGCCCCAGGCGCCGGGGACGCCGGTCGTGCCGATCGCCCAGCTCGTTCTGGCCGGCGTGCTGTACGCCACGCTGGCAGCGGTGCTGGGCGCGCTCGGGTACGGCCTTGTGCGCCGGCGCAGGTGGGCGCGGCCGCTGACGATGATCCTCGCCACCCACACGCTCGTGTTCGGCGCGGTGACGCTCGTCTGCGCCGCGATCGCCGTGCCGCTGACGGCTGAAGCCTTCAGCACGGAGTTCGCCGCCGCCCAGGGCAGCGCCGCGCCGGCCGGCAACCTTACGGGGCTTTTCATCGGCATCGCGGTGGCGTCGGTCGTGTTCATTCTCTTGACCCTCATCGCCCTGCCGTTGACGTACCTGCTGCTGCTTCGTCATCCCGAGGTGCTGCTCACGGTCCAGCATTACGACGGTCGCACGCGGTGGACAGACCGCGTGCCGCCGGCGGTGCTGAACATGACGGTCACGCTCGGCGTCGCCGCGGTGGGCGTCGCCGCCTGGGCGGCGTACGCGACGGTGCCGCTGTTCAACACCGTCGTCCGCGGCGCGGCGGCGGTGGCGCTCGTGCTGCTGGCGGCCGCGGCACTTGCGATTGCGACTTGGCAGGCCTATCGCCTGCGGCCCCGCGGCTGGTGGCTGGGGATGACGACGATCGTCATCATGACGCTGCTATTGCTGCCGTCGATCTTCATGATGCCGCTGGCGGATTACTACGCCGCCCTGGGCGTGGAGGCCCGGCAGATCGGGCCGTTCCTCAATCACCCGTGGCTGGCCCGGGCGTCGACCGCGGCGGGACTGGTGCTGTTGTCGGGGGTGTTCGTCGCGTACATGCTGCGCGCCAAGCCCGCTTTCGACGCCGCGGTGCGGGCCCGCGCCACCGGCGCGCACGACTCGCACTACTCCTCTGGTTCCTCCCCTGCCGCGGGAGGCTAGGTGGCGGCGACCTTGACATGCAAGAGCGGTTCTCTGCCGCCCGAGGCACAAAGCCCTCGCCCGGTACTCCGGGAGAGGGTAGGGAGAGGGCCGAGCGCCTCGGCGGGCGAAGGCGATGAGGCGGCCGCCCGCCCCCACCTAACCTCCCCCGGTGGGGGAGGAACCGGATTGGCGGCTTCTCGGCGGGAAGTGCTAGCGAAACGCTGCGACTGCAGCGCACCCGCTACTCGTTAAGCATTACAGCGCGCACGCGATCACCGGCTCGTCCTGCGTGTCGCTCGAGCACCACCGGCGGCCGTCCATTTCGATGAGTTCCATCGCCTTTTTCGGCCCCCACGAGCCGGGCGCGTACTCCTCGGGCGGGCGTTTGCTCTTCCCCCAGCCGCTGAGGATGACGTCGATTACTTCCCACGCCGCTTCGGCTTCGTCGCCGCGGATGAACAGCGTCTGGTCGCCGTTGATGGCGTCGAAGATCAAGCGCTCGTAGGCCTCGGGAGCTTCTTTCTTGAACGTGTCGGCGTAGTCGAAGTTCAGCTCCACGCTTTTGATGTTCATCGTGCCCCCGGGCACTTTGCCGTTGAGGTGCATGCTGATGCCCTCGTGGGGGGCGACGCGGATGACAAGGTCGTTCGGATAGACCGGCGTGTCGCACTGTTTCTGGAACAGCGTCAGTGGCGGGGCGCGGAAGCGCACGACGACTTCGCTCACCTTGCTCGGCATGCACTTTCCGGTGCGGATGTAGAAAGGCGTGCCGCTCCAGCGCCAGTTGTCGATGTACAGCTTCACTGCGGCGAACGTCTCGGTCGAGCTGCCGGGCTCGACGCCCTTGGCCTTGGTGTAGCCGTCGGTGGCCTTGCCCTTCACTTCGCCCGGTCCGTACTGCCCGCGGACGACAAAGTCATCGACGCGCGACTCACGCAGCTGCCGGATCGATTTGTAGACCTTCACCTTCTCGTCACGGATGCTGCGCGCGTCCAGGGCCGCGGGCGCTTCCATCGCCACGAGGGCCATCAGCTGGAAGATGTGGTTCTGGACCATGTCGCGCAGCGCGCCGCTTTTGTCGTAGTACCCCGCGCGGTCGTCGGCCGACACGCTCTCGGCGACGGTGATCTGCACGTGATCGATGTACTTGTAATTCCAGATCGGCTCGAAGATCGAGTTGGCGAAGCGCAGCACCATGAGGTTCTGCACCGTCTCTTTGCCCAGGTAATGGTCGATGCGGAAGATCTGCGATTCGTGGAAGTTCTTCGTCAGCAGCGCGTTGAGCTGCTGGGCGGTCTTCAGGTCGTGCCCGAACGGCTTTTCGATGATGACGCGCTGCCACGCGCCTTCGTGCTCGAGTGCGCCGCTCATCGTCCGCTGCACCAGGCCGCACTTGCCGAGGTTGTTGGCGATCGGGTCGAACGCACCCGGCGGGGTGCTGATGTAGAACAGGCGGTTGCCGGCGGTGTTGAACTTCGTGTCCAGCTCGGCCAGACGCGTCTTGAGCTTCTCGAAATCCGCCGGCTGGTCGTAGTTGCCGGTGTGATAAAACGTGCGCTCGAGCAGCCATTTCAGCTTCGCCTCATCGACGCCGCCCTTCTTGGCGGTGCGGGCGTTTTTGGCGATCGACTCCTGGCAGATCTTGCGGAAATCGTCGTCGCTCATGGCCGTGCGCGCGTAGCCGACGAGCGCGAAGTCTGCCGCGAGCAGGCCCTCGATCGCCAGCTCGTACATCGCCGGGATGAGCTTGAGCTTCGCCAGATCGCCGCTGGCGCCGAAGATGACCATCGCACAGGGGGACGCATCGGACATGTGGAATTCTCCGTCGAAATGAGTTCGGCGGCCAATATACGGGGCGGGCGGGCAAATGCGAGAAAGACGCGGCGACCGGCGGCGGGACCGCCGATGCCCCTATCATCGCCCATGCCCGATACGGTCATCCGCCCCGCCGCCGCCGCCGACCTGCCGGCGATCAATGCGATCTACAACCATTACGTCAGCTACTGCACGTCCACGCTGCAGGACGAGCCCGACAGCGCCGCCGAACGGGCGGCGTGGTATGCCGGCCACGACACGCGGCATCCGGTGACGGTGGCCGTCGGGGGCGACGAGGTCGTCGGGTTCGCGGCGCTGTCGGCGTTTCATCCGCGGGCGGGGTTCGCTGGCTGCGCCCAGGACACCCTGTTCGTGAAGCACACGGCGCAGGGCCGAGGGATCGGGTCGTCGTTGATGAAGGACCTTCTCATCCGCGCCGCGGCGGTGGGCCACCACACGGTGATCGCGCTGATCGCCGCCGACCAGGGCGGGATGCTGCGCCTGCGGGAATCCAACGGTTACGTCGAAGCCGGCCGCCTCGCCGCCGCCGCGGTGAAGTTCGGCCGGCGGCTGGACGTCGCGGTGATGCAGAAAACCCTGTAGCACATGACCGTGCCTGGAGCGTGTTATGCACTTTCAAAGCCAATGTGCGGCACCCGGCCGCTCTGGGCACCACGGCCTGGCGCACCAGACCGTGGCACCCGAGCGCTGTTTCGCAACCAAAGTGCATAACAGGCTCGGCTCTAGCCCTCCGCGTCCTTCATCAGCCGCCGGTAGTCGCGCTCGCCGATGCTGCCGGTGAGATACTTGTACGACAGCGCGTACCGCATCACCCGTCGGGCGCTTTTCTTCGGCTTGGCCGCGCGTACGTCGACGTGGCGCAAATCGGCGTTGTCGAGCAGGTCGGCGATCTTCACCGCACGCGCGAGGCGGTTTTTCTTCAGCCGCACGACGTAGTCGGCGTACGTTGACGTCTGGTCATGGGTCAGCAGCACGACAGCGCGGATCACCGCGTCGCCGACGTCGGCCTTGCGGAGCGCTCCGATCGTGATGCCGCCGCGCTCGATCGTGTCATGCAGGACGGCGGCGGCCCGGGATTCGGGATCGTCGAACCGCAACATCACCCGCATCGGGTGCAGGACGTACGGTTCGCCGCGCGGGCCCTCGGCATCGCGGTGCGCCAGGACGGCGAGCTCGATGGCGCGTTGCAGCGGGGTCGTGCTCATGCCGGGGCCCGCCAGTTTACGGCACGTCGGGCTGCGTCGTCGGCGTCACCGGCAGCACGACGATCCGCACGCGGCGGCCCTGCGCGTTGTCGAACTCGATTTCTTCCTTCATGTCGCCCCAATTTTCCTTCGCCGTGCGCGTGCGCACCCAGTCGGCGGGGATGCCGCTGAGATCGACCTCAATCGCCGGGGCGGCGAGGAACGCACTTTGTGAAAAGTTCAGCTCGCGCTTGTAGAGCTTGTTTGCGTTGCAGCCGAACGTGAAGACGGTGAGGAAGAGGAGACAGATCGTTCGTTTCATGACGGGCCTTACGAAAAGTGGACGGAGCGCGGGTGATGGTAGCCGCCCCGCACGAGTCGTACACGCGGCGGCGATTCCGGTCGGATCAGACGAGCCGTTCGGTGTCCGGCCTCTCGGCCGGCCGCGGGGCCAATATCTTCTTGAAATCGGGCCGCAGCAGGTGGCCGCCCGCAACGGCAAACAGAAGGACCATCTCGCCGGCAAGAAAGACTACGCCGTCAGTCTTTTCGCGCGGATCCGTTTGATAGCCGCTCCCTCCACGGTACTCGCGGACATAGTCGCCCGTGCGGTAGTACGACGGGCAGATCGCCAGCCAGACCAGCGTCAGCGCCGCGGCGACGAGGAACGTGATGCCGAGCGATCGCATGGGCAGCTCCTTCCGGCATTACGCGGCCTTGACCGCTGCCACGACTTTTTTGGCCGCATCGGTGAGGTCGCTTGCCGCCTGCATCATCGGCAGCTCGGATTTCACGCCCCCGAGCATTTCGCGGGCCTTGTCGACGTTCGTGCCTTCCAGCCGCACGACCACCGGCACCTGGAACCCGATCTCGCGGCCGGCCTTGATCAGGGCCTCGGCGATCAAGTCGCACTTGGCAATGCCGCCGAAGATGTTGACGAGAATGCCCTTCACCTTTTCATCGGCGAGGATGATGCGGAACGCTTCGATGGCCCCTTCGGCGGTCACGCCGCCGCCGACGTCGAGGAAGTTCGCCGGCTCGCCGCCGTGGAGTTTGATGATGTCCATCGTCGCCATCGCCAGGCCCGCGCCGTTGACGAGGCAGGCGATGTTGCCGTCGAGGTTGATGTAGTTGAGGTGCGCCTTGGCCGCCCGCACGTCGAGCGGGCGCTCCTGGCTTTCGTCGGCCATCGCCTCGATGTCTTTATGGCGGAACAGCGCGTTGTCATCGAAGTTGAACTTCGCGTCCAAGGCCAGCACCTGCCCGCTCTTGCTGACCACGAGCGGGTTGATCTCGACGAGGCTGCTGTCGGTCTTGACGAACAGCCCCGCGAGCTTGGCGATGATGCCGGCCACCTCGCGCGCCTGCTTGTCCTTGAATCCGAGCTTGTACGCCAGCTCCTGCGCCTGGAACGGCATCAGGCCCAGGGTCGGGTGCATGGGCACTTTGAACAGCTTTTCGGGCGTTTTCTTGGCCACTTCCTCGATGTCCATGCCGCCTTCGGCGCTGGCGATCACCACGCCCGTGCCGGCGGCGCGGTCGAGCACGATGCCGAGGTAATATTCCTTGGCGATGTCCACGCCGGGCGCGACGATCAGCGTGTTCACCGGCACGCCTTCACTGCCGGTCTGGTAGCTGACCATGCGGTTGCTGAGCATGAATTGCGCGGCCTTTTTGGCTTCGTCGGCGGTGTTGCACAGCTTCACGAACCCCGCCTTGCCGCGGCCGCCGGCGTAGACCTGGGCCTTCACCACGCACATGTCCTGGCCGAACCTGGCGAACGCCTCGGCGGCCTCGTCGGCGGTGCGGACGACCTGGGCTTCGGGGACGGGGATGCCTGCCTGCTTGAGGATGTCGCGGGCCTGGTATTCGTGAATCTTCATGTTGCGCCGGACGTTACCCGCCGCCGTTGCCGCTGACAATCGCCCGCCGCCGGACGCCGGACGTCGCGCCGGCCGGCCGAAGCGCGGTTTTTCCGCTCGCCGGATTTGCCGACGCGTACCGAGGGGCCTTTACTTAGGGCATGAGAAACCGCGGCGCGTCCAATCTTATTTTCGTGATCGTCGGCGGGATCATTGTCGTAGTGATCGCCGTGGTCGTCCTCCGCGTCGTCGGCCAGAACGCCGGCGACGGCCCGAAGGAAACCAACCCCCAGGTCACCGCCCCCCTCAATGCCGTCACCAGCCAGCCCGCCCCGTCGCAACAGCCGAACACGGTGACGGGCGAAAAGGGCATGCAGTAGGGGCGCTCGTCGCCGCGGCTGGCAACGTTCGCGTCCGCCAATTAACGTGTGCGGCATGACCGACCCATCGCCGCAGCTTCCCCCGCAAACGTTGCACTACGCCCAGAGCACGGGCGGCCCGGATCTGCGCACGCTCGCGTTCCGTCAGCGTGCACTGAACCTGTGCATCCTGGCATACATCGTTCTGTTCGCGTCGCAGTTCGCGCTGCCACGCGATCAGCCGGTTTTCCTGCTGATTCTTGGCGTCGCGCTTCTGGCCACCGTCGTCACCGCGGCAGTGTTCGTGTTCATGCTTTCGGTGAGCGTGTACGGCACCGGCATCGGCATCCTCATGGGCGTCCTGACGCTGATCCCGCTTGTCGGGCTCATCGTCCTGCTCCTGGTCAACAGCCGAGCGACCGCAACGCTGCGCAAGAACAACATCAAAGTCGGCCTGCTCGGGGCTGATCCGTCACGGATCGCGCAGACTTACTAGAGCCGGTTATGTACTTTAAAGGTCGAAGCGTCGCATTCCTTTGTATGGGTGCCACGGTTTGGCACTCCAAGCCGTGTCTTCGACCGCCAGAGCACGGCTTGGAGTACCAAACCGTGGCACCCAGACCAGACAGCCTTGTTATCGCACCCCAAGGTGCATAACAGTCTCCAGGCGGCCCGCGATGTCGGCGATCGTTTTATTATCCGGCGGACTCGACTCCGCGACATGCCTGGCCATCGCGCGGGCCGAGGGGTTCGCGCCGCTTTATTCGATGGCCTTTGATTACGGCCAGCGCCACCGCGCCGAGCTCGCCGCCGCCGCGGCGCTGGCGCGCGAGGCGGGCGTCGTCGAGCATCGCGTGGTGACGATCGATTTGCGCGCCTTCGGCAACAGCGCGCTCACCGCCGACATTGCCGTGCCGAAAGACCGCGACGCAGGGCAGATGGCGGCCGGCGTGCCGGTGACGTACGTGCCGGCCCGCAACACGGTCTTTCTGAGCTACGCGCTGGCGTGGGCCGAGGTGCTCGCCTGCGACGACGTGTTCATCGGCGTCAACGCCCTTGATTACAGCGGCTATCCCGATTGCCGGCCGGAGTACGTTGCGGCCTTCCAGGCGATGGCGCGGCTGGGCACGACCCGCTCAAGGTTCACCGTACGCGCCCCACTCGTGCACCTGACAAAGGCCCAGATCATCCACCGCGGCGCCCAGCTCGGCGTCGACTACGGCCGCACGCATTCCTGCTACGACCCGGCGTCCGACGGCGCGGCGTGCGGGCGTTGCGATTCATGCGCCCTGCGCCGCAAAGGCTTCGAAGACGCCGGCGTGCCGGACCCGACACGGTATGCGTAGAGCGCGGCCTACAACGTCGGCACGATGTGAACGCGGCCGTCGACGTCGATGCGCCGCATCGGCGTGTCGAACGCTTCGGTGAGCCGCTCGCCCGTCAGCACGTCGGCCACCGCCCCATGAGCGAGCGCGCGGCCGGCCTTGAGCAGCACCGCGACGTCGGCGTGGGTGGCGGCGAGGTTGAGATCGTGGCTGGCCATCACGACGGCGATGCCCTGCTCGTCGGCCAGCTTGCGCAGCAAGCGGTGCAGATCGACCTGGTGCCGCACGTCGAGGAATGTCGCCGGCTCATCAAGCAGCAGGACGGCCGGCTGCTGCGCGAGCGCGCGGCCCAGGAAGACGCGCTGTCGCTGCCCGCCCGAGAGCGTGCCGAGCGTGCGGTCGAGCAAGGGCGCCAGGTCCAGCGCCGCGGCGACGTCGGCGACGATCGCGGCGTCGGCGTCGCTTTCCAGGCCCAGCAGCGTGCGGTGGGGCGAGCGGCCCAGGTGCAGCGTCTCCCGCACGCGGTCGGAAGCGTCCCCCGTCGGCGACTGGGGCAGGTAGGCCAGCAGCCGCGAGAGATCGCGGCGCGGGTAATCGCCCATCGCCCGGCCACGCAGCGTGATCGCGCCTTCGGCCGGCAGCAGGCCGGCGAGGGCGCGCAGCAGCGTCGTCTTGCCGCTGCCGTTGGGGCCGATGAGCGCGACCACTTCGCCGGCGGCGGCGCGCAGGGAGACGCCGTCGACCACGACCGCGTCGCCGTACCGCACGCGCACGCCGTCGGCGCGCAGCAGAAGTTGCGGCGCCGCGGCCGTCACTGGCGCAGCCTCGACACGATCAGCAGCACGAACGGCCCGCCGACGATCGCGGTAATCACGCCCACCGGCAGCAGCGTATTGACCGAAGCGAAGCTCGACGCGAAGCGCGCCCCCGCATCGGCCGCCAGCAGCACCGCGGCCCCGCCGGCGAGGGTAACGGGCAACAGGCGTCGGTTATCGTTGCCGACACACCAGCGGGCGACGTGCGGGCAGATCAGCCCGACGAACCCGATCGGCCCGCTGATCGCCACCGCCGCCGCCGTGATCGCCGCCGCCAGCCCCAGGGCCGTCCAGCGGACGACGTGGATGCGTGCCCCCAGCGCCGCGGCCTCGTCGTCGCTGAGGCGCACGACGTTGAGTGACGGCATTACCGCGATCAGCAACAGCAGGCCCAGGCCGATCACCGCCGCCGAGATGCGCAGGTGCGCCGGCTCGATCGTGCTTTGGATGTCGCCGACCAAAAACGACACCGCCCCGCCGCTGCCCTGCAGATCCTTGAATAGAGAATTGAGCAGCAGAAACACCGCCCCGCACATCGAGTTGATGATGACGCCGACGAGAATCGCGCGCAGCGGATCGACCCGTCCCCGCGCCGCCGACAGCCCGAGGACGACGGCCGTCGCCAGCACCGCCCCGCCGAGGGCGAAGGTGAACGGCGAGAGCGTCGCCAGCCACGGCACGCCCGCGATCGCCGGCAGGCGCCAGACGTACGACGCGAGCATCGCCCCGCCGCTGGTGCCCAGCAGGTACGGATCGGCCAGCGGGTTGCGCAGCACGGCCTGAAACACCAGCCCCGCCGCCGCCAGCGCCGCCCCGATCAGCGTGGCCGGCAGCACGTGCGTGCTGAAGCGGACCGACGCCTCGCCCGGCGTCGGCCAACCCGTCCGGGTGGAGCCGACGCACAGCGCCAGCAGCACTGCGCCGGCCGCCAGGGCGGCGGCGGCGGCGTACGTCAGCGCCATCGCGCGTGCGTCGAAGCGCCGGCCGCGCGGCGGCCCGGCGTAGGGGAGAGTCGCGGGGGCGAGATCGCTCAAGACGCCGCCGGCCGGGTCGTGGGCCGCAGGCCCTGGGCGAACTTCTGCGCCAGTCGGCCGACGTTGCTCGCCGGCAGCAGCGCGTCGGCGTCGGTGATCGCGATCACGCGCGGCCCTTTGGCCCCGGCGAACCGCCCACGCAAATCGGCGACGGCCTTTTCCACCACGGCCTCGCGCGCCCGCGGCAGCAGCACGAACACCACATCAGGAGTGAGCGTCTGGGCCTTCTCCTGATCGAGCCGGACGTATCCTTGGGCGCTGATGACGTTAATGCCGCCCGCGGCGGTGAGCAGATCGTCAAGATAGTTGTTGCCGCCGACGACGTTGATGCCGTCGTCGCCGATCACCAGCAACGCGCTCTGCCCCGTCGCGGCGGCGGGCATTTGCCCGCGTAAGGCTGTCGAAGCGGCGGCGGCGGCGTCGGGGGCGTGTAGCGCCGCGCCCAGTTGCGCGATCGCGCGGTACACGTCGTCGACCCGGTCGATCTGGATATTGACCACATCGCAACCGATTTGCGCCGCACGCTCGCGCAGGCCCGGCGGCAGGCGGTCGGCGCGGCCTTGGACGACCAGGTGGCTCGGCCGCAGGACGGCGAGGCGTTCCCAGTCGATTTTCTGGTAATCCCCCGCCACCGGCAGCCGCCCCGCGACGGCCGGGTCATGGTCGTAAGCACTGACGCCGACCAGGCGATCGCCCAGACGCATCGCCAGCAGCAGGTCGGTCGCCGCCGGCGAGAGCGACACGATCGTCCCGCCCCGCGCCGGCGTCGCCGCCGGCCGGTCGCACGCGGCGGCCAGGAGCGTGACTATGATGCAAAAGACGCTTGCCCGGCCGCTTTGACCCATCGCGCTGCGATGCTAAAGTGCGCCGCACCGACCGTCAAAGACCGCGCCAACGACCCCAGACGCACGAAGGAAGGTTATGACCGAGCAAACCCTGATGTCGCGTATGCGGAGCTGGTTCAAACGCACGAGCCCCGAAGACGCCGACCATGTGCACGAAGGCCAACTCATGCGCCGCGAGAATGAGCCGCGCAACAGCCTGTTCCACCCCTTCGCCAAGCGCGACGCGGCCTTGCAATCGTTGCAATCGGGGTTCGTGACGCTGACGGACCTGATGGTCGGCATCCGCGAAGGCCTCGAGCGCCAGAGCACGCGGTCGGACGAGTTGCTGTCACACCTGGCGAAGCTGCCGCAGGTGCTCGAGCAGTTGCCGGAGTCGTCGCGCGTGCACAGCGAGACGCTCAAGGCCTTGCACGAGGAATTGTCGTCGCAGCATGCGTCGCAGCAGCGGCTGACGGAGATCCTCGATCACGTCTCGAAGTCCAGCGTCTCGCAGAAAGAAACACTCGAAGGCGTACAAGACCGCATCGACCGCATGCGGCAGACCGACGAGCAGATCGCCGACAACCTCACCGCCGTCGGCACGACGATGCAGGAACTCGGCCGCAACACCTCGGCCGGGGCGCACATCCTCGAGAACATGCGCGACAACATCACTGCCCGCGACACCGAACTGCAAAACGTGCTGGCCCGACAGGGAACGCGGTTCACCGTGATGCTGTCGATCGCGATCTTCCTCAGCATCGCGGCGCTGGTGGCCGTCGCGGTGATCGGGTACCTGCTGCTGATGAAACGCCCCGCCTGAATGCGCGACCAATTGGAGGCGCCCGTCCGGTTCCTCCCCGAGGGGAGGCTAGGTGGGGGCCGGCCGGGACATGCCAAGAGCGACTCAAGGACGCCCCGGAAGCAAACCCCTCTCCCCTCGCGGGAGAGGGTAGGGTGAGGGGGGCAGATGCCTACGCGCGATGAAGTGCCCTATCGCGCGTTGGGCAACGAAATTGCGTTGCGGCGTCCGCCCCCCTCCCCTAACCCCTCCCTCGGGGGGAGGGGGACCGGATGGATACCCGGGCTTTCAGGCGAACCGGCGACCTAACCTTCCCCGGAGGAAGAGGAACTGGGAGCCTGACCATAGAACGCCGCGTACGCCTCGAACGCCGGCCCAATGTGTGCGATCACGTCACGGGCCGTCGCGCTGCGGGGGCCGAGCGCCGCGCCTGCGAGTTCACCCGCCTTGCCGTGGACCCAGACGGCGACGCACGCGGCCGCGAACGGCTCGACCGCTTGGCCCAGCAGCGCCGCGGTAATGCCGCTAAGCACGTCGCCGGTGCCGGCCTTGCTGAGCGTGCTGTCGCCGGTGCGGTTGACGTACACGCGGCGGCCGTCGGTGACGACGGTGTCTTCGCCCTTGAGCGCGACAACCGCGCCAAAAGCCGCGGCGGCGCGCACGGCCGTATCGATACGGTCGTCAGTGGCCGGTGATTGCTCGGTTTTGCCGAACAGCTTGCCGAGGCGCTTCATCTCACCGGGGTGCGGCGTCAACACGCACCGCGCCCGCACGCCGGCAGGCCAGCGGTCGCGGGCCGACAGCAGGTTGAGCGCGTCGGCGTCCAGCACCGAGGGCTTATCGGCGGCGAGCACTTTGTCGACTACCGCATTGCCTGACGTCAGTTGCCCGAGGCCGGGGCCGACGGCGACGGCGCTGGCCTTGTCGATCGCGTCGTTCCATTCGTCGTCGCCCGCCGGCAGCGCCAGGCCGACGGCTTCGGGGGCATGGCCGAGCACGGACAACAGCACCGCCTCGGCCGTGGCGATTTGCACATAACCCGCCCCGCTGCGGTAGGCCGCGGCGGCGGCGAAGGCGGGCGCGCCGATCATCGTCGCGCTGCCGCCGACGACAAGCACCCGGCCAAACGTGCCCTTGTGCCCGGTCTTCGGCCGGGCGGGCAGTGGCGGGAGGCTTACGATGCGTTCGGTCATATGCACATCGTAGCGCAATGCGACTTGCCGCGATTGACCCTTCTAGAGCCGTGCGCCTTTTGACGCAGCGTCTGGGTGCCACGGCTAGGTACGCCTAGCCGTGTCTTCACTGGCAGGCGCGACCACCCCTACCACGGCTAGGCGTACCTAGCCGTGGCACCCGATTGAATAAAAGGTCGCTGACCCTAAAGGTGTTTTGCTCTAATTTTCTCTCCCGGTAATCCGGGAGAGGGAACCGGACGATGCATCACGCTGCGGAGTTGGGCGCCATTTCTCGCGTCGACTCCGCTTCATTCAAGGCGATGCGTACGCCCGCAGCGACGACTGCGTGACGGCGTCGATGTCCAGTGCTGCGCACGCGCCGTCGCGAAGCAGCAGGTCGCCGAGGCCGGCGATCATCGCGGCGTTGTCGGTGCAGAACTGCAGGCGGGGAACGAACGTTTCCACGTTCAGTTTCGACATCGCGGCGCGAAGGCCGCGGTTGGCGCTTACGCCGCCGCCGAGGATGACGGAGCGCGCCTGGTGCTTGTTGAGCGCGCGGCGGAGTTTTTCGATCAGCACGTCGATGCACGCGGCCTGGAAGCTGGCGCAAACGTCGTCGACCTGGGATTCGCTTAGCAGGCCCGCGTCGCGCTCGCGGCCTTGGTGGCCGCGGACGTGGTAGAGCACGCTCGTCTTGAGCCCGGAAAAGGAGAAGTCCAGGTCGTCGCCTTGCAGTTGCGGGCGCGGGAATCGGATCGTCGGCCGGCCGCGGGCGGCGCGCTCGTCGACGATGGGCCCGCCGGGGTAGGGGAGGTTGAGGATCGTGGCGACCTTGTCGTACGCCTCGCCGACCGCGTCGTCGCGCGTGCGGCCGATGACCGCCGCGTCGGTCCACGACCGCACCAGATAAAGCGCCGTGTGCCCGCCGCTGCACACCAAACCGATCGCCGGCAGCGGCGGCGTGGCGTCGGTGTCGAGCAGCACGCTGTAGAGGTGCGCCTGGACGTGGTCGACCGCGATCAGCGGCTTGCCGAGCGACCACGCGAGCGATTTGGCGGCCGTGAGCCCGACCAGCAGCGACCCGATCAGCCCCGGCCGCTGCGCGACGGCAATCGCGTCAACGTCGCCGAGCGCGACAGCGGCGTCCTTGAGCGCCTGGGCGATGACCGGCAGGATGTTTTCGATGTGCGCGCGGCTGGCGATCTCGGGCACGACGCCCCGGTAGGCCTGGTGCAACTCGTACTGCGTCGCGACGACGTTCGACCGCACCGCCCGGCCGTCGGTGACGACGCTGGCAGCGGTTTCGTCGCAGGTGCTTTCGATGCCGAGGATTGTGGGCATAGCTAAGTGGCCGCTCGGGTCTGCGCAACAGGGGTTGAAGACTGGCGTACCTGGACGTTCGATCGGCCGCTTACTCGTGGGGTGGGCGTCTCGCCCGCCAGCTTACAACTCAATTTGCTGGCGGGCGGGACACCCACCAGACGGGCACTCGTCTACAGCCTGTCAGCACGATCGGACGCGATCGGCGTTCGATCCGCTTCCGTGCTCGTGCAGCGAACGCGGATTAGACGACCGTGCGACGAACGACCGCGATCCCGTTCAGCGTACCTTCTCGCGCAGGAGTTCGATCGCCTTTTCGAGTTGCGTGTCGGTGACGACTTCGGTGACCTGCGTGGTCGCGGGGCCGGTGGCCGACGGTTGCGTCGCAGGCTTGGTCGTTGAGACGGTTGTGGTGACCCGCATCGTCTCGCGGGCCGCCTGCTCGCGGACGAGCTTGCCCTGTGCGGCTTCGTCGAGATCGACCACGACGTCCGGCTCGACGCCCCATTCCTTGGCGTCTTTCAGTCGCTGCACGAGCTTGCCGCTGGGCAGGTACCAGTAGGCGACGGTCAGCTTAATCTCCCCGGCATCGCCGTCCAGTGGCACGACTTCCTGCACGCTGCCTTTGCCGTACGTGCGGGCCCCGACGACGCTGCCCCGGCCGGTGTCTTTGAGCGCCCCGGCGACGACTTCCGACGCACTGGCCGAGTATTCATTCACCAGCACCGCGATCGGGAAATCCGGCAGCGTGCCTTCGACCCGGGCGAGCTTTTTTTGCTCCGGCCGGTTGCGGCCTTTGACGGTGACGATCGTGCCTTCCTTCACGAACAGGTCGATGATCCCCTCGGCCTCTTCCAGCCGTCCGCCGGGGTTGAAACGCAAGTCGAAGACGAGGCCCTTCATCCCCTCGGCCAACAGCCCGGTGAGGATCGTGTTAATCTTTTCGCCCACGTCCGGCGTGAACTGCGTCAGCCGCAGGTAAGCGATCTTACGCTCCTTGTCGGCCCAGAAGTTCCAGGTGTTGTCGGGGTTGCGGTCGATGCCCTTGATCATCGGCACGGTGAATTCCTCGCGCGTCATCGTCAGATCGACCTGCTCGCCGGTGGCGCGGCGCATCGTCAGCGTCACGCTGCTGCCGGCGGGGCCCTGCACTTTGGGCACGACGTCTTCCTTGCGCATGCCGGTGATCGTTTCGCCGTTGACTTTAAGGATCACGTCGCCCGGCAGCACGCCGGCGCGCCACGCGGGGCTGTCGTCGATCGGGGTGATGACTTCGATCTCCCCGCCGGGGGTCATGTCCAGCCGGATGCCGACGCCTTTGAAGCTGCCGTCGAGTTCGTCGTTGAACTGGTCCTGCTTGTCGGGCGGGATGTAGATCGTGTGCGGGTCGAGCTGGTTCAACATGCCCGCGATGGCGGCCTGCTGCAGTTTCGGCTCGTCGACGCCTTCGACGTAATTGGTGCTGACCTGGCGGTAGATGTCGACGAGCGTGCGGACGAAGCGGTAATCGCTGTCGCGCTGCGCGAGCGAACCGGGCACCTGCAGCGCCAAATACGACAGGACAGCGCCGCAGAAGAGCCATGCGAATTTTTCTCGGTTCATCGGTGTCCTTGGGAACGGAAGTTGGTGATTGGAAGTTGGGCTTGCGAAGCGTCGTCTGACCGCCAGACCGGGGTCACGAGTTCCCGTCGCTGGTCAGCATCAGCAATGCTTCGGCGACGAGGGCGGGACGCTCCAGCGGCGCCATGTGGCCGGCACCGGGGATGACGTGCAATCGGGCGGATTTCAGCCGCGCGTGCAGCGACTCGAACAGGACCGGCGGCGTGATGGCGTCGTGCTCGCCGACGAGCAGGCCGATCGGGCAGCCGGCGCTCTGCAGCAGGGCGACGAAATCCTCGCGGTCGCGCATGGCGATGCACGCACGGGCGAGCGTCTCGGGCCGCTGCGACGTCATGATCTCGCGCAGGCGACGCCGCACCGCCGGCTCGGCGTCGCCGGCGAGCATGTTCGGCAGCATCGCGTCGGCGACCGCCTCGCTGCCGTGCTCCGTGGCCAGATTCGCCATGGCGATGCGCTTGTTCTGGGCTTCGACGTTGTCGGAGTCGGGCTTGGTGTCGATCAGGATGAGCCGGTCGACCACCTGCGGCGCGACGCGCAGCATTTCCTGCGCGACGTAGCCGCCCATCGACAGCCCGGCGACGGCGGCCTTTTCGTAGCCCATCGCCACGATCAGCGCCGCGACGTCGCAGGCGAGCGAGCCTATCGTGAAGTCCCCCGCCGGCTGGCTGCGGCCGAAGCCGCGCAGGTCCGGCACGATCACCCGGCGGCCGGGCAGGAGGGGGACCACCTCGTCCCACACGCGCCCGTCGAGCGGGAAGCCGTGGATCAGCACCAGAGGCGGGCCGTCGCCGGTGTCCCCCACGTGCAGCCGCGTGTCGCCGATGTGTGCGTCGCCCATGTGCGGTGAAGTTTACATTCGCGGCGCCCGCGTTGCACGAGTGCGCCGCGTGCTTAAGATTCGGACTTTCACCCAAGGCCCCTCCCGCCGCATGGACCCGCTGCCCCCGAGCTTCAAGTTGACGAACTTCATGGACGTTTCGACGCTCCAGGAGATTCAGGACAGTTTCGCCGCCGTCGCCAACGTGCGCGCCACGATCACCGACGCCGACGGCTCGGTGCTCACCCACGCCGACCCGACCCACGAATTCGTCGAGCGGCAGAACGCCATCGCCCGGGCCGAGGAACAGATCCCCGAAGCCCAGAAGCAGGGCCGCGAATACCGCGCCCCGATCCTCGTGCAGGGCAAGAAGCTCGGCACGATCCGCATGACCATCGGCCAAAGCGCCGCCGTCGACGACGTTGTCGCCAACAAGCTTGCCGAAAAGCACGGCATCGAGCCCAAGGCCGTCCGCTCCATCGCCCGCACGCTCGCGGCCAACCCCACGTCGCGCGCCGCGGCGGTGCAGTTCGTGACGATGATCGCCAACGCCGTCGCCCGGCTGTGCTTCAAGGAGTTCGAGCTGCGCCAGCGCGTCAACGAGCTCACGACGCTGTACGAAGTGACGATGATGCTCAGCGAGCCGCGCGACCTGCAGAAGCTGCTCGACCGCACGGTGCGCGCCGTCAGCGAAGTCATGGACTGCAAGGCCGCCAGTATCCGCATGTACGACGCCGATCGCAACGAGCTTGTCGTGCGGGCCGTCCACAACCTGTCGCAGGAATACCTCGGCAAAGGGCCGGTGTGGGTGGGCAAGGACGACGCCAACAGCATGGCCTGGTCGACCCGCGGCTACGACTACGTCGAAGACATGGCCACCGACGCGCGCGTGCAGTACCCCGAGGAGGCGCGCAAGGAGCAGATCGTCTCGATGCTGTCGATCGGCATGCGCTACCGCGGGCGGCCGATCGGCGTTCTGCGGGTGTACACGAACCACCGCCGCGTGTTCGAGCAGATCGAGATCGATACCCTCAAGGCCATCGCCGCCCAGGCGTCGGCGGCGATCGAGCACGCCCGACTGCTGGAAGAGCGACTCGCGGGCGAGGCGATCGAGCGGCAGATCAAGATGGCCGCCGAAGTGCAGCAGCGCATGCTGCCGCGTGAGGCCCCGCACTTCGATGCCGCCGAGCTGGCCTACAGCTATGTGCCGTGCTTCGAGCTGGCGGGGGATTTTTTTGACTTCATCGAATTGCCCGATGAGAACATCGGCCTGGTCATCGGCGACGTCAGCGGCAAGGGCATCCCCGCCAGCCTCATCATGGCGAGCGTGCGCGCGGCCCTGCGGGCGCAGGTGGACAACGTCTACTACCTCTACGAGATCATCCGCCGGCTCAACATCATGCTGTTCCGCGACACCAAGCCGACGGAATTCGTGACGCTGCTGTACGGCGTGCTCGACGCGCGGTCGCGACGGTTCACCTACTGCAACGCCGGGCACCCCGCCGCCATCCTCATCCGCGGCGGCGAGGCCACCGAGTTGCCGAGCGACAACATGATCCTGGGCATCGACCCGGAGCAGCCGTTCAAGCAGAATTTCGTCGACCTCGAGCCCGGCGACACGATCCTGCTCTACAGCGACGGCCTGCCGGACGCGATGAACTTCGAGCAGCGCCCGTACGGCAAGGAGCGCGTCATCGAAGCCTTCAAAGCCGTCGCCGGAGAGGCCTCGGCGCAGACCGTGGCGGATTCGATCCTCTGGGACGTGCGGCGATTCGTCGGTCTGAGCAATCGCAGCGACGACCTGACGATGATCGTGATGCGGATGCGCTAGCCGCTCATGCCCGCCGGCGCAATAGCGACGTGAACGTCTCGGCCACCGCGACGCCCGTACGGACGACGGCCACGCGGAACCGCAGCCGCCGCAGCAGGCGGTGGTGCGGGGCGAGCTTGAGCGCCGCAGTTAGCTGCTCGCCCGCCCGGCGCACGTCGCCGCTGTGGAGGTAGGCCAGCGCCAGGTTATGGCGCACGACGACGTTGCCCGGGTCGAGCTCCAGCGCCTTGACCGACGCCGCCGCCCCGCGCCCGAACCGCCCGCGCAAGCACTCGGCCACGGCAAGGTTTTGCCACGCCCGCACGTTTTTCGGGTCGATCAGCAGCAGGCGCTTCAGGCAGCCGACGGCCAGGCGGATTTCGTCGACGTCGATGAGCATGTTCGCCAGATCGAGCATCGTGCCCGTGCTGCCGGGGCGGAGCGTCAACTCCGCCCGCAGGTGCGACTTCGTGCGGATAAGGTCGTCGGCGGCGTAGGCGATTTCGGCGAGCTTGAGGTGCGCGCCCACGAACGTCGGGTCGAGTTGCAGCGTGCGGCGCAGCAGGTGCTCGGCGTCGCGCGGCTTACGCCGGGCGATGGCCAGCCGCGCTTCGGCGAAGCTGACGGCGGCGGCATGGGTGTCGTCGCCGCGCACGCCTTCGAGCTTTTGCGCCGCTTCGTCGGTGCGGTGCATTTCGATCAGCAGCGAGACCAGTTCCAGCACCGTTTCGACATGGCCCGGGTCGCGCTTCAGGCCTTCGAGGTATTCGCGCCGGGCCTGTTCGAAGAATCCGCGCCCGCGCAGCGTGCGGGCGATCTTGCCGCGCACATGCACGTCGTCGCCGGCGAGGTCGATCGTCCGCCGCCAGCAGTAGAGCGCGCGGTCGTGCAATCCGCGGGCGGCGAGGCTGCGGCCGATGTTGTACAGGCATGTCGGGCAGTGCTCGCGGTACAACCGTGCGGTGTAGAACATCAACTCCGCGGATTCGTGATCGCCGAGCTCGGTGTAGCACCGCACGCGGTTGCAGTACGACGCCTCGAACGCCGGGTCGGCGGCCTCGACGTGCTCGAAGGTCTTGATCGCCTCCTTGAACTGCCCGGCGCTCATCTGAGAGATGCCGACGTGGGTCATCGCGCCGCAGTGCTGCGGGTCGATCGTCAGCGCCCGGACGTACGCCGTCAGCGCGTCGTCATGACGCCCGAGCTCTTCCAGGGCTTGGCCGCTGCGCACGAGCCAGTCGGGCTGGAGCGGGTTGATCTCCAGCGCCGCTTCGAGCTGTTCCAGCGCCTCGGCGAAGCGCGCTTCGCCCATGAGCTGCTGCGCGCGGCGGGCGCGATCGTCGGCGTCGATCCAGGGGCCTTGGCTCATAACAACGTCCGTCGCCAGAAATCAGTAGACAAGAGCGACAATTATTACGCGAAAAGCGGCCCGTGCGGCAAGCAAATTTTCGCAGCCGGTTTTACCGGCGCCGCCGGGCGGCGGTCAAACCGATCGGCGAGGGCGCCGGCGGTGGAAGACGGGGCACGAATGCGGTATTCTCCGGCGGCTGCCGTCCCTTGTGTCATTGAATGTCAGCTGGGAATGCCAGCCGGTGTGAAAGGCCCGATCGTGCCGAGGCTCAACCATTCCCGCGTGCTTTTGCTCGCCGCCCTCGCCGCCCTGCCCGCGGGCGCGTCGGCGCAGACGACCCCGCCGCCTGCGCTGGCCGCCAGTGAGATCGCCGCCAGCGACGTGCCGCAGCTCGTCGCGACGCTCAACGGGGCGCAAACGCCGCAGGAAGACCGCGACACCGCCGCCCGCCGGCTGCTCGGCCGGCCCGATCCGGCGGCCCTGGCGGCGATCGTCGCCGCCCTCGACAACAACGCCCAGCGCGGCGCGCAGCTCGCCGCCGCCCGGGCACTGAGCCTCTCGCCCCGCGCCGAGCCGGCCCTGATCCCCCCGCTGCTGGCGATGCTCAGCACCGCCACCACCCGCCCGCCGGTCGAAGCGGCCGCCAAAGCGCTCACGGCGTTCAAGACCAGCGATGAAGTGCTCACCCGCCTGCTCGCCGTCGCGCGCGGCGGCAACGAAACCGCCCGCGTCGCCGCCATCGCCGCCGCGGGCACGTTCACCGACAAGCGCGTCGCCGCGGCGATGATCGAGCTCGTCGACGCCGACGTCCCCGCCACCCGCGCCGCGGCCCGCAATGCCCTGGCGTACCTCAGCGGCCTCGACGCCGCCACCACCGACGGCGACCAGTGGCGCGCGTGGTGGGCCGAGAACGTCAACAAGCCCGACGCGCAGTTCCGCAGCGATCTCGCCGCCGCCCGCGCGCTGCGCTACGACCAGGCCCGCAACGACCTTAACGCCCTTGCCGACGACCTCGGGCAGATGCTTCGTCAGCAGTACCGCTCGACGCCTTCGGACCGCCAGCCCGAGATGGTGCTGCAGTACCTGAAATCCCCCAGCCCGGTCGTCCGCCGGATCGGCTGCGCGATCGCCGCCGACATCGCGGGCGACGGGCGGCTGCCTACGGCGGTGCAGGCGCAGCTGCGCACGCTCATCGGCGACGCCAGCCCGGAGGTCCGTCGCGAGGCCGCCGCCGCCATGGGGCCGCTCAACGACGCCGAAGCGTTCGTGCCGCTGCTGACGCAGTTGCAGCAGGAGACCGACCCAGCCGCCCGCGTGGCGATCGCGACGGCGCTGCGTCCGTACAAGGACCCGCGCGCGGTCCCCGTGCTGCTGCGATTGCTCGACGACAACCGCCTCGACGCGGTGCAGGCCGCGGCGTGGGCGTTGTCGGGGGAGATGGGCGTGGCCCTGCGCGCCGCCGACCCCGCCGCCGCCGACGCCGCGGCGGAGAAAATCTTCGCCGCGATGACGCGCCTTACCACGCCGCTGAAGAACCAGGAACTGCGCGACTATCTCATCCGCGCCATCACGCCCCTGCAGGCCCGGCAGCTCGCCGGGCGACTCAACGCCATGCTCACCGGCCAGGGCAACCGCGAGCCGGAGCGCATCCGCGTTTCCCTGCTGGGCGCGCTCGGCGAGATGCGCGACCCGAAGCTCGCCGATTCGATCGCCGCGTCGCTCAACGACCCGCAGCCCGACGTGCGCGTCGCCGCCATCCGTGGGCTGGGCAAAGTCTCCAATTCCGCCGAGTGGGGCGAGCGGATTTTCGAGCGCACCGACGCCACGAAGGAAGAAGTCGCTCTCGTGCGGCAGGAGGCGTGGGAGCTGATGAAGCAGCTTTTTGGCAAGGCCACCAACCGGCAACTCGGCGCTTACGCACAAAAGCTGCGCGGCGAGGCCGGCCGGCAGATCGTGGTGCTGCGGGTGCTGCGCGACCGGGAAGAAGCCGCCGGCAACGCCGCGGCCGTGGCGACGCTGCAACAACAGATCGGCGACGCGGCGGCGAAGATCAAGCAGTACGACGAAGCGATCGTCTCGTACCGGGCCGCAATCGACTACTTCCGCAAGCAGCCCGCCGGCGGGCCGAACGAAGAGATCGTCAGCCAGAGCCTGATGGAAGCGCTGCTCTGGGCCAAGCGATACCCCGAGGCGATCACGTTCGCGCAGCAGCAGCTCGCCCGCGACCGCAAGTTCAACAACATGGTCATCACCCCGATCAAGTCCGCCGCCGAGCGGCTGATCAACGTCGAGAAGGATCTGGAAAGCGCCCGCCAGCTCATCGAGATGGCCGCGAAGCTGCCGAACCTCAGCACGCTGCAGGCGAGCAACTTCAAGGACCTTTCGGGCGTGATCGACGAACGACTGCGCCAGCAGAACCGCCTGCCCTCGCCGCGCGAGACGTACCCGCAAAGCGCTCAGCGCCCGCGGCAGGCGTCCCCCGCCGCGGTGCTGCTGTGACCGCACCGGCCGGGCCCCGCGGCCGGCTTGCACGGTGAATCGAATCGGTTCCAATACCACCAATGAGAACGGCCGCTCCGGCAAGATTCGTCATCGAGCTTTCGACCGAAGGCAACACCGACGTCGTCAACCTGATGTCGGAGGTCGCGCGTCACAGTGCCAGCCTGCACGGCGAAGGCGTGCTGCACCTGTTCGTCGTCGGCTCTACCGCGGCCCTGACGACGATCGAATTCGAGCCCGGCCTGGTGAAGCACGACCTTGCCGAGACGTTCAAGCGTCTCGTCCCCGACGACGCCCCCTACCACCACGAAGCCACCTGGCACGACGACAACGGCCACGCCCACATCCGTGCCGCCATGCTCGGGCCGAGCCTGACGGTCCCGTTCAACCAGGGCAAGCTGCTGACGGGCGAATACCAGCAGGTCGTCCTCGTCGACTTCGACACCCGCCCCCGCCGCCGCAAGGTGATCGGCACTGTGCTGGCGTAATCGGGAAGCAACAAGACTGTGAACGGCCATAATGGGAGTGCCACGAAAGCACGCATCACCCCATTCGCGCTCGCGGGCGAATGCCGTTTCGACCCGATGGGCGTGATCCGCGGAATCTGCAGTCCCGCGTTTTCCGTCACTCGGCGCCTTCGCCACCCGCCCAGAAATCCGCGATTGCAGAATCGCTAAAAAACTTCACAATACCCGCGCCCGCACCATTTCCAACACTCTCTAACCTCTCGAGGAACGCATGGCTCTGCAGAAATTCGGCATCGTCGGCCTGGAAGTCATGGGGCGGAACATCGCCCTCAACATCGAAGAAAAAGGCTTCCCCATCGCGGTCTACAACCGCACAACGAGCAAGGCCGAAGAGTTCGTCGCCGAGAACAAGGGCAAGAACATCAAGATGGGCGCCACGCCCGCCGAGTTCGTCGCCCTGCTTGAAAAGCCGCGCCGCATCCTGCTGATGGTCAAGGCCGGCGGCCCGACCGACGCCACGATCGACGCCCTCAAGCCGCACCTCGAACAAGGCGACATCCTCATCGACGGCGGCAACGCCCTTTACACCGACACCGAGCGCCGCGAAAACGCGCTGCGCCCCACCGGCCTGAAGTTCTTCGGCATGGGCGTCAGCGGCGGCGAAGAAGGCGCCCGCCACGGCCCCAGCATCATGCCCGGGGGCGACCGCGAATCGTTCGAGCATCTGCGCCCCATCCTCGAGAAGATCGCCGCCAAGGCCCCCAGCGATGGCGTGCCGTGCGTCACCTACTGCGGCGAGCGGTCGGCCGGGCACTTCGTGAAAATGGTCCACAACGGCATCGAGTACGGGGACATGCAACTCATCGCCGAAGCCTACGACCTGCTCAAGAACGTCGGCGGCCTCGACAACAAGGCCCTCGAAGGCGTCTTCAACGACTGGAACAAAAGCGAACTCGAAAGCTTTCTCATCGACGTCACCGCGAAGGTCATCAACTTCAAAGACCCGCAAGGCGGCGGCGCGCTCGTCGAGGGCATCCGCGACATCGTCGGCATGAAGGGCACCGGCACCTGGACCATCAAGGCCGGCCTCGACCTGCTCGTGCCGCTGCCCACCATGGCCGCGGCGGTGGACATGCGGCAGATTTCGATGCTGAAGGACCAGCGCACCGCCGCCAGCAAATCACTCAAGGGCCCGAGCCCGAAGAAGAGCGCGACCGACGTCAAGCAGTTCGTCAGCGACGTGAAGGACGCGCTCTACTGCAGCAAGATCTGCTCCTACGCCCAGGGCATGGCCCTGCTGGCAGCGGCCAACCGCACGGAAAAGGAGAACGGCTTCGACTACAAGATGAAGCTGCCCGAGCTGCCGATGATCTGGCGGGCGGGCTGCATCATCCGGGCCGTCTTCCTCGAAGACATCACGCAGGCGTTCAAGAAAAACCCCGGCCTGGTCAACCTACTCGTCGACGAAGGCTTCAACGCCCAGATCGCCAAGAGGCAGGACGCATGGCGGCGGATCGTCAAGACCGGCATCGAAAACGGCATCGGCCTGACGGCGTTCAGCGCCAGCCTCGCCTACTACGACAGCTACCGCCGCGAGCGCCTCCCGGGCAACCTGATTCAGGCGCAGCGCGATTTCTTCGGGGCTCACACCTACGAGCGCAACGAAGCGCCCGGCAAGTTCATCCACACGCAATGGAGCCCCGAGCAACCCGCCAAGGAAGTCCCCGCGACCGGTACCGGCGCGACACAAGTCGGCACGCGCGAACAGCCGAAGGGCGATTGATCGCCTTCCGGCCCTTCCCCCCTCCGGGGGAGGAACCAAAGCATTTCCCACCGCATGAAAGTCCTCGCCGTCGACATCGGTTCCTCGTCGGTCAAGGCCGCGATCCTCACCGGCCCGGGCGTGCCGCGGCGGCAAGCGCGCGTGCCGTTCGCCACTCGGTACGAAGCCGGACGCGCCGAAGTCGATTTCGACGCGATCACTGCGGCGACGAAGGCGGCCATCGCCCGCCTCGGCACGGCGTCCCGGCGCGTCGACCTGATTGTCCCGACGGGCATGGCCCCGAGCTGGCTCGCCCTGGATAAAGGCGGCCACGCGCTCACGCCGGTCGTGACGCACCAGGACCGGCGCAGCGTCGACGAGGCGCTGGCGATCGAAGGCCGCATCGGCCGGCAACGCCACTTGTCGATCTGCGGCAATCGACCGACGCCCGGCGGCATCAGTTCGACGACGGCGGCCTGGTTCATCCGCCGCGCCCCGGGCGCCATGCGCCGGGCGCGGCTGGTCGGGCACCTCAACACGGCGCTGCTGCACGCGTGGTGCGGCGTGCGGGTGGCCGATCCCAGCAACGCTGGCTTCAGCGGCTTGTACCGCACGCGCGATTTCGGCGGCTGGTCGGACGAGCTCTGCGAATCCGCGGGCGTGCCCCTCTCGCTGCTGCCCGACGTGCTCGACGCCAGCGCCGTCGCCGGCCGCGTGACGACCGGCGGGGCAAGCGCGTGGGGACTGCGCGAAGGGACGCCGGTGCTCGCGGGGCTGATGGACGGGAGCTGCGCCATGCTGCTCGCCGGCGGCGGGGCTTTGAAAGCTGGGCAGATGGTCAACGTCATCGGATCGACCGACGTGCTTGCCGCCGCCGTCGACCGATTCAAGCCGCATCCCCATCTGCTCACCCGCCCCCTCGGGGCGGGCAGAATCTGGCTGAGCGTCGGCACGCTCGCTGCCGCCGGCACCGCGGTCGATTGGCTGCAGCGCACCTGCTTCGGGGAGATGACGACGCCCCGCTTTCATGCGCACCTTGCCGACGTCGCAGCCGGCGCGACGACGCAGTCGCTTTACGGCGGCGTCCTGCAATTCGACGCGCAGCTCGCCGGCCGGCGCACGGCGATCGAACCGCTATGGGGATCCATCAGAGGATTGTCGCTGGCGGCGACCCGCGACGAGCTCCTCCTGAAATTGCTCGCGAATCTCGCCCGTGAAAGCGCCCGGCGGCTGCCGCTGCTGGCGTCGCG